>JAOFOL010000032.1 GCA_028042835.1 Opitutales bacterium
TAAGCTCTTTTCAGCAAGTCCACCAACCAAAGTTGCTCCTAATGTATTGGCTATAGTATTAAGGCTAAGAATTGCTGAACTGGTCTCTTCGAGTTCGAGTTTAAATTTCTCAAGTAATAGCCCTTTTTTGGGTTTTTTAACTTTGAGCGATTCTATTTCCGCAACAGTCACACTGAGAATCATAGCCTCTAAGGTGGAACACAGTGCTGAGATACCAATAGTTAAGCCGATAGCTAAAACAAGTTCGATTGTCATTTATAAATTGATAATGATCTTTTTGACAGTAGTCTGTATCATCTTTAGCTAAGAAAGTCTTTGATTCTACTGAATGCAAGCCTTGATATCTATGATTACAGCCAAAAAACTAAATCTTCACGACTTTCATAAAGTAAGATCAGCAAAGTTCACTAATTTTGCTGGTTGGGAAATGCCAGTTTCTTATGGTAGTTCAGTTGCAGAGCATATGGCTGTAAGAGAAAAGGTTGGACTTTTCGATGTAAGTCATATGGGAGAATTTTTGGTACATGGGCCTGACGCATTACCTTTTCTGGAATATGTACTCACCAATGATATATCTAAAATTGTTGATGGTCAGGCAATGTATTCTTTGATGTGTAATCAAGATGGAGGTGTTTTAGACGATTTAATTGTTTATCGAATATCCCATGAGAAATTTTTCTTATGTGTTAATGCCTCAAATATTGACTCTGATTACTCCCATCTTAGTGAACAGAGCATACCCTTTGATTGCTCTGTTGATGATGAGTCCAATAACTATGGACTCCTTGCAATACAAGGGCCACAAAGTAAGAGTTTATTAGAGAATGTTTTAGGTGAACAATATCCGCATCTTCGCAAAATGCATTTCATTGAAATTTCATATGTGAAAAAACCAGCTATTTGTGCAAGAACAGGTTATACCGGTGAGGATGGGTTTGAAATCTTTCTGCCTATTGATGTTTTACACGATTTCGCAAATCAAATTTCGAATACTCAAGATAACGACCCTTCAATCTGGGTCGGTTTAGCGGCAAGAGATAGTTTGCGATTAGAGGCAGGATTTAGTTTACACGGTCATGAGATTACAGAAAAGATTTCACCCTTTGAGGCAGGACTAATGTGGGCAGTTTCTAAAGTGAAGAATGACTTTATTGGAAGGGAAGCTCTTTTTACTCTTAAAAATAATAATTTAGCTGGGCGTGTATTACACTACACCGTCAATGACAGAAGAATACCTCGTGAAAATAGTAAAGTCTATCTTGATCAGTCCGAGGCAGGCGTTGTGCTGTCAGGAGGTTACTCTCCATTGCTTGGAGTGCCTATTGGGACTGCTTATATAGAGAATAAGTTTGTTAAAAACAAAGAGGCGTTGAATTGGTCTGCTGAGGTGCGGGGCAAAGCTATACCGATTAAATTCTCAAAACCTGCATTAAAACAATATCAGGAAAATGAGATTATTTAGATTCTCGAAACCCTTTAATGATCAGGTCGACACCTCCGAAATTAGAAAAGCATAGGTTTTCAACCATTATGTTTTCGAGTTTTTCCTTAAGTTGTTTTCTTGCGTCTTTTACATTACAGTCAGTGTTAACTTGGATTCTGACCAAAAGTCTTATATTTTCTCCTTTGCGTAGTATTGTTGTGGATGGCGAGTGAATACCTTCCATATTGAGACAAGATTTGCTAACGAGTTCTTGAAGTGCATGGGGAGTAATACGGACATTCCCTTCCTCATCTGATAAAATGGGAACCAAGTCTTTTTTGATCTTTTTGCAAACCCATAACAGCATGCATAGTAAGATGAAGATTCCCCAAGTGTACCACCATAATGGTAGTGATATTACATCTTCTAGCTTCCAAAGCCAAAAGTTCTGAAGACTTTGAGGCATTAATTGAAAAATATTAAGTAGCGGTGCTTGTCGTCCAGGTGTCTTCTTCTGAATCTTTATCGCCAGAATCCATTTTAATATCATCAATCACTACATCAATGGTCTTTGCATGGTTGCCTGTCATTGCAAGAATTTGATCCCTAATGACTTCCTGAATACTTGTACCAATTTTAGCTAGATCAACACCAAATTCGAGTACAACCCTAACTTCAATTTCGTATCCACTTTCAGCCGACTCCGTTACTTTTACGCCCCGTTCGGATTCTTTCTTCGAAAAGAAGTCAGTGAGACCCTCGACTACTCCGCCTCCTCCAACATTGACAACGCCTTTAACTGACTGGGTGGCTAAGCGCACTATTCCTGCTACTACACTATGGTTAATACGGATTGTACCGAGTTCGCTTGAACCTTCGGCAATTGTTGGAATTATCTCTTCCTCGGGCTCTTCTTTCTTACTTTTAGTCATTTTTATGCAGATTAATTAATCGTCCTTTTTACTTTCAAAAAGATCTTTGGGGGCACGTGCAAGAAATTCTTCGACATATGAAGTAGTGGCTTCGCCTTGCCTGAATGCAGGATCCAGTATTACCGCCTTTACAAATTCTATATTTGTATCGATGCCACGAATTAGATACTCACTTAACGCCCGATACATTCTATCCAAGGCTATTTTACGAGTTCGACCGTAGGTTATAAGCTTACAAATCATACTATCATAGTGGGGTGAAACTGTATATCCTCCGTATGCGTGGGAATCGACCCGTACTCCATGCCCGCCTGGAGCATAGTATAAATCAATAGTACCTGGAGAAGGAATGAAGTTCTTTGAAGGGTTCTCCGCGCAAATCCGGCACTCTATAGCGTGTTTGGTTAAACTTACTTCTTTTTGAGTGAAACTCAGTCGATTACCTGAAGCGATTTGAATTTGTTCTTTGATAAGATCAACACCAGTTGCCTCTTCAGTCACTCCATGCTCAACTTGAATCCTGGTATTCATTTCGATGAAATAAAAATTACCTTTTGCATCGACTAGAAATTCGATAGTTCCGGCATTTACATAATCACATGCTTCAGCCGCTTTAATTGCAGCTTTCCCCATTCTATTACGGAGGGTTTTATCGAGGAAAGGTGAGGGTGCTTCTTCAATGACTTTTTGGTGCCTTCTTTGAACGGAACAGTCTCTTTCTCCAAGGTGTACAACATTTCCATGCTTATCAGCCATTATTTGAAATTCGATATGCCTCGGGTTTTCTAAATATTTTTCGACATACAGACTACCATCGCCAAATGCTTTTTCTGCTTCCATCCTCGCAGATTGGAATTCTCTAGTAAATGAGACCGCATTATGTGCAATCCTCATACCACGACCACCTCCACCCGACACGGCTTTGATAATTACAGGAAAGCCTATTTTTTGAGCAACCTTTAGTGCATCTTTTTCATTAGCTATTGCTCCCTCGCTACCGGGAATAATGGGAACCCTTGCTTTCTCCATTGTCTCCCTGGCTTTTGCTTTGTCCCCCATTTTTCTAATGGTATCTGAGCGTGGGCCTATAAATGTTATGTTACAGGATTCACATTGTTCAGCGAATTCAGCATTTTCAGATAAAAAACCATACCCTGGATGTATCGCATCGACATCAGCAATTTCAGCAGCACTCAAAATACGATCAGCCCTCAAATAACTTTCATTACTTGGTGCGGGGCCAATGCATATGGCCTCGTCTGCGAGCTGCACGTGTAATGACTGTTCGTCCGCTTCCGAGTAAACCGCAAGAGTTTGTATTCCCAACTCTCTGCAGGCTCTCACTATTCGAAGGGCGATTTCGCCTCGATTAGCAATCAGGATTTTACGAATCATTAGATACTATTCCTAGATTTTACGAATTTTATAGAGGGGTTGCGAGTATTCTACACTGTCCCCATCTTCCGCAAGGATTTCTATAATTTCGCCCGTGATTTCTGAATGAATTTCATTCATAACTTTCATGGCTTCTACGATGCAAAGAACATCTCCAATTTTGATTTGCTGACCTTTTTCAACAAATGGAGCGTCATCTGGAGAAGGTCTTCGGTAAAATGTGCCGACCATTGGAGACTTGAATATTTCTATGCCCTGCTCATCGGCAACTTTTGATTGCGGTTTTTCAACTTGGATCGGAGCAGGAATAGGTTGTGGTTGATGAACAACCTGCTCGTAGCTGATTTTTCCTCCGCCTGGTCTGGCCATTCTCAATTTCAGATCCTGCAATTCAATCTCAAGCTCAGTGAGATCTGATTTTTGCATTAAATTTATTATTCCTTTAAGTTCACTTAAGTCCAATTTCAGCTCCTCCTATTTTTTATTGAGTTGTACCCTATACAAATCTGAATTCTAGGATCATGCAACGCTCGAATATTCACAATATGTTTATTTCTCTAAATTTTATGGATTCGACTATTCCGTAGTTAGAAGTAAATCCCACTTTGGATTTTTATAGTCTCCTGTAATTTTAATCTCAGTCATCCTGGATAATGGATCAGCAAATTGAACCAAGTTTTTGATCAGAGGGATCGGTAAATTTCCAGCAAGATTTAGTTTTGCCAGGATATCAACCGTTCCTGATGCAATGTTCAAATTACCATTTGCTGTAATTTTTGACAGCGGACCGTTCATTGTTAATTGATCGAATATTACTGACTCATTGTTAACTTCGAAGGGGAGAATCAATTCATTGAATGTTAGTGCACCCGAGGGGATAGGTATTTTCAAACCTGATAGACTTTTGCTGAGTCCTCCAAGTAGATTAATTTGACTGATTTTTGATTCTTTAAGTTGGAGCATCCCTGTTCCTTCGAATTGTAGAGGATTATTTAGAGGGCCAAGTGCTTTAAGAGAAATTGAGAGAGAACTTTTTTCATTTTTTTCGAGCGCTTCGTTTTGATCTTCAATACCCACAGTGTTGAAATTCCCCAATGAACCATTTTTTTGAGCGAGAATTATCTGATTCATGAAAGCATTCTTATTAGCTTCTCTGAGAGAAAAATTGAAGCTTAGCGTATCTTCACTTCCATTTGATTCTTGTTCAAAATTCATTTGACCAATCCCTTCCGCAATTTTGAACCTTGGTAAACTTCCCTTTGTTAATGAACCTTCTTTCTCAATTATTCCCTCTATATTACTTATTTGGATTCCTTTAAAAGTAATTGCGTTACTAGACTGAAATTTTAGTGCAAATTCATTTTCAGCATTTTGCTCCTGTGTTTGGTTTTTGATTTTACCCTTAGCGTTACAAATCAAATAACTGGCATTTAAGTCTTCAATAGATTTCTCAAAAGTTTCCCCGAAGATTGATCTTGCTTCATTTAATGGATAAACACCATCCATGTTAAAATGTAAGAGTATTGGTGAAAGTTGGTGCTTTCTAGGGAATTCTAAAAATCCTTGAATCTTTCCTTTCGAGCTATTTAAAAACTCGCTTGAAATTAAGGTCGAATTTTCATCTACCTTTATTTTAACTATCGAGTCCTTTGTTTTAAAATTTTTGTATATAAGTTCTTTTGATTCAATTATTCCGAAGGTGGTTGAATTTCCAGCTTCACCTCCCCAATTTCCTGTAATTTTAAAATCACCATATGGAATTTTCTCTGTGAAAGTAAAATCAACCCAAATTTTATTCCACCAATTTTTAAACCAGTTATTTATATCGGGAGGATGGCAATTTCCTCTAATAATAAATTCATAGCTGTGCGGATTCCACTTCTGCGAATAACTTCCCTGAACTTTACTTTTACCTAAAACTCCGTGAGCATGTCTAACTTCGACTGTTAGGTCAGATTTAATCTCACCTATAAATTTAAAATTACCTGAAGGAGTTTCTAAGGGAGAAAAGTTTGTTGCATTAATTTGAAAAGAAGTGGGGTAATCATTGTCGACTGATGTTACATTTCTTCGCATTGTAATATCTACTGATTCACCAGCTAATAATTTATAACTATCACTTCCTATGTTGAGCCTTAAGTCAGATTGCATGGGGTAAATTTTTGCAAAGCCTCGAAAGGAATTACCTTCTTCGGAAGATCTGTATCTAATGCAACTTACAAGAGAATTTGTTTTAGAAGTGAAAATTATTTCAGAACTTCTTTTCAACCTTTTATATATTAGTTTTAAAGAATCATAATTGCCTGATAGTTTACCGGTTAAGAAGTGGGAGTTGGATCCTACATTTGCCTGTTCAATAAAATATCCATTCTCATTTTTAGTTAACATAACTCTAATTGATATGCCTGAAGCACTTAGTGTTTGTTTTTGTGAATTGAATGTTAGCCGGTCAAGGATGCAATTAAGATTAATATTCTTTCCGCTTTCATTAAAATCTGCGTTTATGACAGTGTCTTCAATTACATATTTGGTTTTTCCATCTTTTAAATGTGATGAATTTACATTCATTAAAATTTTGGAATTTTTAGAAGGTGAAATTATCAAATTACAATTTTTTAGTTCTAGATCTGCTAACTTTTTGAAGTTTTTTTCATAAAAAATTTTTAATTGAGATAAATTTTCCTGATGGTCCGGTATCTTATTATCTTTAGTTGCAAGGATATCTTCATGAATAATTCCACTTCCTTTTATCTGTTTATTCGCTATGAAAGAATTAAAATTTAATATGAAGGAGTTACTTCCTTCATCAGAGATTTTAATTTCGGGGAAATAGACTATGTTGTCCTTTTTATTAGATACAAATATCTCAACTTTGTTCAGATTTATAAAATCAAATATTTTCCTACCAGAGGTAATAAATTCATATAATTTGATTTTAAATTCACCATTTCTAATTTTTATACCAAAACCAGTAGAGTCTTTTAAATATAAACCTCGAAATTTAATTTTTCCATCGAGTCGAATACTCAGTTTCGTAAGTCCGGTTTTAACTGTAGAATCTACATAAGTCTTTGAAATAATATACTTTGTGAAATACTCAGGGATCGAAATGTTATAATTTTGAGCCATTAAAATTATAACCTGAATAAACAACAGCAGTAAACCTGCTTTAGTAAACAGACTGGAAGATTTTAATGAGCCATATGCCTGCTTAGGATTCAAGACTGTTGTTTTTAATTTTGGGTTTTTTTATCTAGCATCAACAAATTAGCAATTTCTTCGATGATAGTTATGGGAAGATTAAATATAAGACCAGTTTTCGGGTCGCCTGCATACCAGGTTGTCGCCCCTTTTCTTTGACTAAGACGGTAGTTGTAAACTGCTTCATTTTTTTTGCTTCTAAACATTAACTGGTATTTCCATGGCACCCAATCTCCAGCAATCCATGACCCATCCTCAAGGTACATATCGTTTACAAATTCATTTGCTTCAAATTTTGTAATTATCGAGAATGAGTTTTGATTCTTTTCCGAATTCAGTAAGATCGTTTCATTCGTGTCATTATTGCCCAATATTATTTCATCTGTTGCAAAGTCAGTAGGCATTAAAAGTTTAGATTTGAATTCTAAGGGGTCGATCGTAAGTAGTTTTCCAAAATCCTCTTTCACTAAGCATATGATTGACTGGTTCTTATCCCATATCGTCCACATGCTTTCTTCATCTGCTGTGCGATTAAAAAAGTACTCGTTTTCTAATGAATTTATATTTTTTGTAATTAACTTAAATATTGGATCATTCATTTTAAATTTTTGAATATCGTTTTCCTGAATATCGTAAGTCAAAAATTGTTCTATACTTGCTGTATTCAAAGTTCGTAAGAAATTGAAAACAGAGTCAGGGTCGGCATTCATTGAGTATGAATTTGTTTGATTACTTTCGGTTATATTCCATTGGGTAATTGGTGAATTGCTTAACCGAATTTTTTTTACTTCGCTTAAAACCTCGAAGCTTTCAATTTTATCAGATGAAAAATTAAATATTGCTCTGCTTCTTAGTTTTGTGGTCCAATCATTTAAGTTCTTCATGAAATCTAAGTCTAGAATAAAGGTTGTTTGATTACTTATCGATTTTCCAATGATTTCTGATTGGTCGGACATTTTATTGATTCCGAATAAAAAACTTTCAGTCTTATTGAATGCGTGCAATTCTAATTTCGTAGTCCATTTAGGGACAGTGCTTTTATTATGATCTTCGTCACTCATATGGAAACTTGATATATTTGCAGACAATAAACTATTTAGATAGAGCATCACTTTTTCTGCATCTGCTTTTCCAATAAATGGAGTTATAAAGTTCCAATTCTGATTTTCTTTTACAAGGGATGTTTCGTTAGTTTGATTATTTTCACCTTGAAATTTTACGCTGATTTTTTCGATTGCGTATAACGGAGTTTTGACGAAATTTCTGTCGGTCCAATCTAAGATTTTAATGTCAATAAATTTTATTATTTCATTATTTATTTTTATTAATGTTTTTTTATTAACTTTTGTGTCATGAACAAGAGCAAAGACGCTTTCTTCATCTCTAGAAACTGATCCGATCCAAAACTTTATCGTTTGATTATTTCCTGAAATTTTAATTGATTTTGATTTTTGGCTGATTCCATAATCCTCAAGTATTTCACCCCTTTTCTTTAGGACATCTAACTCGTAAAGTGGATCGTAATAAAAATGAGCAAGTTTTGTTTGAAAGTTTGATATTGCTAGGGTATTAGCAGACCAAACATATGGTTTAATTAATTTCCATGCATCAGCATCTTTGCGTATTTTGATTGAGTTGTTTGATTCAGAACCTATCCATTCAATCTCGTCCATGTTGGACAGTACAGATATGAGTGAATCTGATAAAGAATAAGAAGTTTCATTATTGCTTTCCCATGATAAATAAATTCCCAGAGCAACAACGATATTAGCTAATATCAGAAAAGTCTTTGTTTTTTTCATAGTTCTTTCCTTAACCAACCGACAAAAATTCCCAAAAGTGCGATAACACCAGGTACGATAGTGATTGCATATAAGAATTTATCAAATTCTGACTCTTGCATTGAGATTGTAAATGAGTCGACAACTCTTGGTTGTATTTCAAACATTTCAGTGCTTTCATTTAACCAATATATTAAGTTTTTTCCAAGTAGTTGATTACCAGAGTTTTGAGTTAGATATTTGTTCGATAGGATATTAGAACTACCAAGCACTGCAATCTTTCCGTCTGGTATGAATATGCTTTCACGACTCTCTTTTTTTTCTGAAATCGCAATCACGGGAATATTTCCTTGTAAATCCAAAAGTGGATTTATCTCAGGAGGATTTTTTCTTTGTGTCCATCCAGATAATCCAATTGAAGATTTCGAAGAAAATAGTAACTCAATAGTTCTGTAATTATCAAGACTACCATCGGTAAATGCTTCAACAGGTCTACAACGACTAGATTGAATGGATAGGCCCATTTCAGCTAACTGGCTGACAACTTTGCTCCTGTTGTTTTTTAAGTAAGTCCGTAAAATATAAGCCCCAGAGAAAAAGTCGAAGTTTTGATTACCAGGGTCATGAATGAGCATGTCGTGGCACCTAATTCCCCATTCTTTAAGTACTGGTCTTAAGCCAAATGCGGGTCTGTCTAAAATAGATAGTTCCTCTACTGGGTCTACGGCCAATATGACCTTGCCTCCTCGATTATTTAAAAAGGACCTGATATGAGATACTTCTTGATCTTGGAATGTACCCTTGGGTCCAGCAATAATAAGTATGCTGGCATCTGAAGGGACTTTTTCAACTAGGCTTAAATCAATCGAAGAGACTTTAATATTTCTGTCTTCCATCATTCTCTTGAGTTCAGAATAGCCATTTTCCTTATCAAAATCGAATGGACTTTTCTCACCGTGCCCATTTGTAAAATATGCTGTATTTTGAACATTTCTTTTGCCAGCTACTTCAAGTATTGCTCTAACTAAAGTTTCTTCTCCTCTAAATTTAGTTGGTTCTAATACACCATTATAACTCTCTTTCCAATCAGAGTAGAATTCTGACTCCCAAATCGCCTGTCGTGCTGCTGAGTCCTTGGAGCGAAAGGGAGTGCCGGTATCATAGGGGTTAGTCGGACCCTCTGAGTTATATCTGAAAAGCGTTTTTTGGCCTCCGCTTTTGGATGCTACTATAATTAAGTTAGGATCATTAATTTTATATTCAGTCAGATAGGGTGGTGGACCTTTGGGTGAATCAACATCTAGCATAGTCACCCGAATTTGCTGCTTAGTCGGTGCATTTTCTATTGCTTGAAGTAGAATTTTTAGGTCATGCAGAAACTTAGATGTAATTTTTGGTAAATTATTTCGATCTTTAATCGTAACTACAATTTCAACTGGCTCTTCTAGTTTGTTTAACAGAACAGAACTCTCTTGGCTGATCGAATATTTTGACTTTTTCGACAAGTCAAATTGTAAGTCGAGTTTTGCAGCAAAGTAGTTCAACCCAAGGCAAAGCGTAAATATCAATGAAATGAGTATCCATTGATCTAATTTTTTATTTCTTTTAGCTAGTGAGAAGTCCATTTAATGCCTTATCCTTTCAACCTGTAGAGTAGCTAGGAATAGAAAGAGAAAAACCACGATGAGTTGATGCAGAATGGTAGGGATATGAATAATTCCAACGGCAAAAAATTGTAGCTTATCTAATCCATTATTTAAAGATCCTCCTATTGATTGTATTAATTCTTCAAAACTACTGTTTGTAGATACTTCAGATGGATCTCCATAAGAAAATGCCATAATGGCAAGGTATAAAGTAATGAGGGAAAAGCTGAGCATTCCGGCAACCATTTGGTTTCTGGTTACAGAACTTGCGAATATACCGATTGCGGTAAAGCTTGCTCCAAATGACATTAAGAAGATAAATCCACCAATCCAGTGCTCAAAATTATTAAACCCGAGTGTGAGGGCTTGTTCAGGGAAAACAGCCCAAAGTAATAGAGGATATGCATAAGCGCCACAGCAAATAAGTAAGAAGAAAATATAGCTTGCACACCATTTTCCTGTGATGATTGATCCCGCATTAATCGGAGCACTCATTAAGGTTTCAAGTGTGCCAAGTCTTCTTTCTTCAGCAATCGTCCTCATTGTGAGAAATGGGATTAGTGCTGGAGAACCAAAAATCAGTCCTACGGATAATGAGGATAAAGGAGGTAGAATCCAATTTGTACCAGCAAAGCTCTCAATGAAGAAACGAAACCCAACGCCAAGTAATGCCAAGAAATAGAAAGTAGACACATAAGTTGCAGGAGATATAAAAAGACTGAAAAGCTCTGTTCTTAAGATTACCCAATATCCGTTCATCATCAGTAATTAGGTCGAGTTTTCCTTGTAAATGCGTCGGGATTTTTTGGCAAGCAGATCACTTTCTTCCCAGTTTTTCTTTGTAGCTCTTAAGAAAATTGTTTCCAAGTCTGGCTTTGTGATTTGAAATTCGAAAATCCGAAGACTGGCATCTTTGAGTAAATGCCTCAAAATCTTTTCTGCTAAGACTTCGCCTTTTTCAGTCGAAAAGATAAATCTTCTTTTTCCGTTTATTTCCACGGGTTCATCTTGTAGTAGTTCGCATGAATCATCAAGGACTCTAACTTTTTTATGGATATCGATTCTGTTTGTTAAAGCTACCACCTCGAAAACTGTTTTGTTTATAAATTCTGTCTGCAATTCATGTAATGTTCCTTCTGCGACAATTTGACCGTGGCTCAGAATAATCATTCGATCACAACAAGCCTCAACTTCAGAGAGGATATGACTTGATAAAAGAAAGGTGACTTCTCCACGTAACCTCTCCATCATTTTTCTTGTTATTGCTGATTGCCTCGGATCGAGTCCAATTGTTGGTTCGTCAAGAATTACCAGCCGCGGTTCAGATAAAAGGGCGTCAGCAATACCAACTCTTTGGCGATAGCCTTTGGATAGATTGCCGATTTTGCGTTCAGATACTTTTCTCTCCAAGTCACAGACATCCAACACGATTCTTATACGATCTCTCTTGCGGCTTCCCTTCAGGCCTTTCAACATTGCCCTAAAGTTTAGGTATTCAATGACTCTAAGATCTTCTGGTAATGGATTATTTTCAGGCAAGAAGCCAATATGGTTTCTAACTTCTCCCTCTTCCTCCGCTAAATCAACTCCACACACTTTTGCTTCGCCTGAATCTGCAGGGATTAAACCCGATAGGATTTTGAGCGTAGTACTTTTACCTGCTCCGTTGGGACCAAGGAAACCTACTATTTCGCCTTTACCTACAGAGAAACTAATTCCTTTCAGTGCTTGAAT
This sequence comes from Opitutales bacterium, assembly GCA_028042835.1. Lineage (GTDB taxonomy): Bacteria > Verrucomicrobiota > Verrucomicrobiia > Opitutales > Seribacteraceae > Seribacter. The sequence continues at coordinate 12,113 of JAOFOL010000032.1, forward strand.
TAACCCATATCTCTTTTTGATATTCAAGACTTCAATGATTGGAAGTGGTTTTGTATCGGAGCTCATATTTAAAATCTAAAGAGTTAAATCTAAAGCTAGCCTAAGCCCTTCTAGAGTAAGATTTTCATTTTGTTCGCACTTGATAAAATCAAAGTTAAGAGATGAGCCCCCTGAAACAACAAAATTAGGTTCTTGATGCTTTAATTCACAAAGTTCGACTTCTAATTTATTAATAATACCTTCAATCATAGCTTTGTATCCTGTACAAACGCCTATTAACATGGCATCTTCCGTACTTTTACCATATGGGAGGCGGAAAGTACATTTCTTAGGAATGAACATTTTGGGCAAAAGGGCTGTCGAACTACTGAGATAATCAAGGAATCCTTGTGGACCGGGTAGAATAATTCCACCTTCGTAGCCATTTTCAGCTGTTACAATATCAAAAGTGGTCGCGGTTCCTAAGTCAATGACCACTGCCGGTAAAGTTTTCGTATTAAAGGCAGCAATTGCATTGGCTATTCTATCTGAACCAATTTCTTGAGGATTTGGATAGGATAATGGCAGGTTTCCACGTGAGTTTGAGTTTACTGGATGAATTTTATGGCGAAAATGCTCTAATCCTTGAAGTAATACTCTTTCTGCATTGGGTACTACTGAGCAATATGATAAAATTGCATTTCTGTTTTCAATGATATGGATTATGTCAGTTGGGTTATTTATTAATTGAGAGGTATTAAACTGGGTTACATTGGTAAGTTTTTTTCCGTCAAAAAGACCTAGCTTAGTGCTAGTGTTACCAATATCTAAACACTGAACTTTGGTCATATCTCTTTATTTCTAGAGGATTTTGATCTCACCACTGTGAATGTTTTTAATTCGTCCATTTCTCAGTTTAAGCAGCAGGTTACCATCGGTGTTTATTCCTGAAGATTTACCTATGAAATGATCATTTCCGCAAATCACTTGAATTCGTTTGCCATTCAATTCATCTACATCTTTCCATTCTTTGATTAGTTCGTTTCCATCGGTTGCATTAATGGTTTTGTCGAAGCAATTGAGAATCGTTTTTATGATTTTCGCAGATAACTCATGAAGACGGACTTGACCCCCAGCTATGTTTTCTAGGGAAACGGAATCTTGAGCCAGTCCGTCCGGATATTTTTTGGATGATACATTGACATTTAATCCTAAACCAAAAACAAGAGTTTTAATGCTTTCACAATCAATGGATGCTTCAGTTAACATTCCTGCGAGCTTTTTCCCTTCATAGTATAAATCATTCGGCCATTTAACCTTAATTTTGTCCGTACCGACATGATCTCTCAGGAGTTTACAAATATGAATGCCCTGCCAAAGTGTAAAATTTCTTATTTGGACCACTTGTACATTCGGCCTAAATCCCATCGATAGATAGATATTTCCACCTTTCGGGCTATGCCATGAACGACCTAATCTACCCCTTCCTTTTAATTGTTGATTAGCAAGAACTACAAAGGGTGATTTTTCTTCATTAGCAAGTAAACGCTCTACTTCGCTATTGGTGCTATCAATCTGGTCTTTAGTAAATATTTTGCATGAAATTCTACTTTCTTTCATCCATGCATTCATCAACGGTAAATTGAAATCATTGGGCTCGCCGGCTAACCTATAACCGAGGTTTTGAGAAGCCTCTATCGTCAATCCTGCTCTTCGAAGTTTGTCAATTCTAGACCAAACTCCAACTCTGGACATGTTCAATTTATCAGCAAGAATACTACCTGAAACATAGTAAGGTGCTGAATTAATTAGCATTCCCAATACAAAGCTATTGGGATCCTTGATCTTTTTTATCCGAGATCTTGTTTTTGGATTAATAACTCGTTTTCTTTTTCCTTTTGGATAGTCAGGCATTCTTTTTTTAGTTCCAATCCAATCCAATATCAAGCCATCTGCTTGAGTGAATAGGTGCTCCAGATGAAATAAAATGTGGTTTGGCTTTAGCGTAGTCTATCATTGTATCCTCAGTTATACCACCACTGGCTTCAAGGACGACCTGATTACTATTTTTTTGCACCGCTTCCTTGATTTCGTCTGGAGAAAAGTTATCTAACAATATCGCATCTACTCCTGAGTCTAAGGCAGGTTGTAATTGCGATAAGTTGTCGATTTCTACTTCAATAATTAGCTCTGATTTATTCTCTTCGACAATCCTAGAGAGAAAAGCTTTTAATCTACTTCCTGATGTAGCAGCAGAAGCGGCTATGTGATTATCTTTTATTAAAATTCGGTCGTACAGACCGATTCTATGGTTGTAGCCACCTCCGCAACAAGTTGCATACTTTTCAAGCATTCGTAATCCTGGAGTAGTCTTTCTTGTATCAAGCAAACCTACCTCGAATTCCTTGATTTTTTCAACAAATGTTTTTGTCTTCGTTGCAATACCAGACAATTTTTGAAGGAAATTTAAGATAGATCTTTCAATAACTAGTATTTCAGATACGGGGCCGTGTAATTTTGCTATTAGCTTATCGGCTTCAATAAAGTCGCTGTCTTTGAATTTTGATTCGTATGTAACGCTGTTCGTGCCGAAAGCCTCGAAAATCATAGGTATCAACCTTAGCCCACAAATAATCATTGGCTCTCTTGCCACCAACTTTGCTGATCCAGAATTACTTATTTTTGAAGCATTCGTAGAAAGATCAAATCTTACAAAACTTGAATTCGAAACAGTGCCTAGATCCTCCTCTATGCAAATAGATAGATGCTTATATATTAGTTCCTTGTTTAGATTATCCCAAGAGATTCGCTTTTTAAATTTTTCAAGTGCTGGAGGGTAGGCATTCAATGAGATGTTTATGCAGAAGTCTGGAGTAAGTCGGAGAGGGTGGGGCATTCCTGAATTATTTGCTTAGGGTCGGGGCCCACACCAATGAATAATAATTCAGGTAATGTTTCCACATTGATACGATTACCGTAAGCAATGTCACATGTACTTTGAACCATTCTTTTAATGTATATCTTGGCAGCAGAGGGTAATTCTTCAAAGGTTGTACATTTAGTAATATCTTCAGTCCATACAGGTAATGATTCATAGATTGGTTTTAGAGACTTTCTTATGTTTTCTCTTCTCGGTACCTTAGTTACTTTTCTGCCATCAGAATCTTCGTAGGCTACGCAAATTTTTAATTCGTCAAGCTCGTCATTATGACAACTAAGTGCATCAAGTTTATTAATAACTAGCCAATCAAAGCCACCAAACTTTAAGGCATTACCTTTCTCTACGGCATCAAACCAACCAACCATCCTCTGCCTTCCGGTCGAGGTTCCAAATTCCATTTTAGCTAATTTTTGAGCAAGTCTATTTTTTTCCGGGTCAATGTAAGTTAGAAAATGATGAGTCCCAACTTTAGTATCATAGGCCTTACAGCATCCAACTTGGGATATTTCTCGTATTGGAATTCCTGCTGATTGAAAAATTTCACTGGAAAAAGTATGAGATGCAGTGACATTTGGAGTGAATCCGTGCCTTTTGTCTAGCCAATAGGCTTGTCCAAATTCTACCACAACTGATTTATTTTGGTTAAGCTTTTCAAGCATTAATGAGCGGATGTCGGATATACAACCAACTAACTTTTGTCCAGCAGCCCAATATGTGTCCTCTAGTAATTCAAAATCAAGGCTGTATGGTTGATCTTTTACAAACTTTTTGAAGTTAAACTCATCTTCGGAAAAAATTCCTTCGGTAATTGCTTCTTTATTAGCTTTGGTCTCTGCGATGGTAAGTATTTCAAAAAACTTAAACCAATCCTCTTCTTTTACTTTACACACATGCCGGATGGTATCAAGAGCACGACTTACGCGAAATTTTAAGTCTTTAGCAAAAAGGGAACGATCTTCACAGAATGCTTGATAAAATATTTGCCACTGACCAGTTTCATCACAATAGGCAGGACTTATACCTCTTCCTGTTGAACCCCGACTTTCTTGTCCAAGTTGGTTCACTCTGTAATTTTCCCAGGCCAAGTCTAATAACCTGTGGGACAAGTCACTCATCTGGCATCTTTCGTCTATCCTGAGGCGATCGAGAACGGATATATCACGACTTTCCAGTGGCAATGCTTCCCAGAGGAATTTTCTTGGATCTGCAACAACTCCGGATCCTATGAGTAAGTCACTGACTTCTGGATTTCCCACGCCAGATGGTAGCAGATTAAGTTTTAACCCCGCGGCCGTGTGTCCAGCATTGGCCCCGCCGTTTGCTTTCATTACCCCACTAACAGGGTTTTTCGTTAACGACTTTATCTCATCAAGGATTTCATGGACGACTCGCCCTTTACCCTCATCCCCCATGCTTATGCCAAGAACAGAAATCAGAGGGTGAAATTTATTTTGCGAAGAAGTATTCATTCTCGTAAGTGTAAACTAGGAGCGTGGATACTCGCTGTTCTTAATTTCAATCACATCATGAGTTGAAGATTCTTTTTGACCCGCAGGAGTGACTCGTACGAAACGAGCATTAGATTTTAGCTGGGGAAGTATGCTAGCTCCTAAGTATCCCATACCAGACCGAATACCTCCTGCTAGTACATTAATAGTCTCTGTAACAGAGCCAGCGACTTCCTTGAGTGCTTCTATCCCCTCAGCAGCACTCTTTGATTCTAAATCTTTTGATGAGTGACCATACCTTGCTGCCGATCCATCTTTCATTGCTTCAAGGCTGCCCATACCTCGGTACTGCTTATAGTACTTTCCTTCGATCTCAATGATTCTTCCCGGTGCCTCCCGGCAGCCTGCAAGCAAGCTTCCGCAAATAACACCATCTGCTTGCGTTAGGGCCTTAACAATATCACCTGACTTGGAGATGCCGCCGTCTGCAACTATGGAAGTACCTGTTGATTTTGCCTTCTGTGAAGCCGCATAAAGTGCACTCATTTGAGGAATGCCCACTCCAGCTACTATTCTGGTAGTGCATATAGATCCGGGACCCTGCCCAACTTTGATGATTTCAGCTCCGGCATTTGCAAGAAATTCAACTCCTTCTCCAGATGTAACATTTCCTGCCATAATAGAAAGATCCTGGAATTCTTCTCTGATAAGTGAAGTTGCTTGACCTACTCCAAGGGTGTGACCGTGAGCGGTTGAAATTGCTATCATGTTTAGTCCTTTTTCAACCATGTCGCCTATGTGGGAAACTAATGATTGCTTATCTAGTTCGCCATCCTTGTTTCGAGGGATACAAACCGCAGCTCCGCAAAGTAATTTAAATTGTTCATCCCTAGCTGGCTTTAGGTGGTTACCAGCTTCGCCCATGATTCGCTCAATGTCACTTAGTGTGTAGAGACCGCATAATTTATCATTATCATCAACGACCAATAGTTTATGAATACCGATATGATCACTGAAGAATTGGTCGGCAGTTTCAATTGGGTCATCACCAATATCTTTCTGTTTCACAGTGTAAACTTCGTTACGCGCAAGCATCCCTTCAGTAACCTTTCGATTGCGGTATCTATGCTTTACCACTCTTCCTGGAAGTAACCCGAGTAACTTTCCATTTTCTTCTACAATGGGAAAAGTTCGAAATTGAAAGCCTTTGCTTTCTATTAGCTCTAAAACATCACCAACATTTTTATCTGCGGTAATAGTTATTGGATCCTGTATAAGTCCATGGACATGGTATTTTACTCGGGCAACTTCTTTCAGTTGCTGGCGATTACTCATATTATAATGAAGTATGCCCATTCCTCCGCACAATGCCATGGCAATTGCCATATCTGACTCTGTAACCGTGTCCATATCTGATGATAAAATCGGTAAGTTGAGTTTAATTCTTTCTGTAAGTTGGGTTTCTAAATTAGCAGCACTTGGAAGTACATCCGAGTAACATGTGGCCAACGATATGTCATCGAAGGTTAAACCAGTAGGTTTGATCTGCTCAAAGAATTGATCCGCGGGGAGAAAAATTTCCTTATCCATGCTTGGGTAATTTGTCATTAAAGGACATAATTTTTATATGTCTGAATTAAACCATGGTCTCAAGTATATTTGATGGAAGCAGCAAGGGAATTTAAATTTATAAGCAGAAAGTTTGTGGAACCCCATATTTCTTCAACTTTTACTTGGGTACAACGGGATTCCGTTGTCTTGAGAGAAAAGATAGAATCGGGACAATTTGCTTATGGTGAAATCGCACCGGTTCCTGAATTTCCTGATCAGCCTAAAATTATTGATATTATCGAAGATGCAAAGAAATGGGCGAATAATCAGAAACTGGATCAAGTAAACTCATTACTACCGGCTCTATCCTGTATAGACTGTGGAATTTGGCATGAGTTTGGTGAGAGAAAATTCGACAAAGTACGGAGTTCAATTCTTCATGCCTCTAGTAATAATGACCATTTTTCTCCTACCATGAAGAGAAAGATTGGTATTCTTCCAATTGTTGACGAAATTAATAAATGTAAGAAATGGCTCAATGGATTACCTCAATCTTGTATCGTGAGACTTGATGCAAATGGTTCTTTGAGTATTGACGAATTGAAAAAATGGATAGAAGAAATGGCAGAAGAACAACGAATCCAATACATTGAGCAGCCACTAAAAGAAGGATTGCGTGATGAATTATTCGTATTGGCTGAAGATAGTCCAGTTCCGCTCGCCATTGATGAAAGCATTATAGCAATGGGGGGGCCGAATGTTGCCGCAAATTCAGGTTGGAGAGGATTTTATATCCTTAAGCCGACTTTGCTTAATAATTGGACTATGACAATTAAGTTTGCCCGGGACAATCCACTGAAGACCGTTTTTTCGACTGTTTTTGAATCGCCTTTTGGCTATGAGGCTCTCCTTCGAGTTTGTTGTCACTCACAATTAGAGGCTGGTATTACTCGTGAGCCATATAGAAATCTAACTTCGGAACTTCCATGTCATCATCAGACTGAATTGTTCGCACCAGCAGCAACTCAATCGGAATTAGCTGAACTTTGGGAAAAACTATAATTTTATGGATTTTACCGCTCAAAAAATCTGGGGAAATCCAAAATGGTCTACTGAAAAGAAGTCATTAGTTTATGCCCAGTCTGTATTTAAAATATTGGGAGCCAGGGGATCAGTGAATATGGACCAAGTTTCACCTTCAACTATGGTCATTGATTCTGAAATGCCAGAGGGTAGACTCGGCTTTAAAACAAGTGGTACAACGGGTAAACCTAAACAAATAATTCATACAATAAATGGATTAGAAGAAGCTTATATTCGCCTTCGAGAATTTTTAGGCACGGTTGCTCCTTATAATGCTGTATCCTGTCTGCCAATTTTTCACATCGGTGGATGGATGCAAGTCATGAGATCTTTTTTTTCTGAAGGAGAGGTTTATTTTATCAACTATCGTGATTTTAAATTACCAGAACTTTCATCAATCTTGTCACAACGGTTTGTTTCATTGGTGCCAGCACAACTGTTTGAATTACTTAAATCAAAGGTTGCATGTCGAAATCTCAGGTTGTGTAGAGGTATTTTTTTGGGAGGTGCGGAAAGTAATCATTTGTTATTGGCTCGTGCACGAGAGGAGGAACTACCGCTTCTTTCATGCTATGGATTGACCGAGACTGCAGGAATGGTAACAATTTTAAAGACGGAAGACTTCATGAATGGAATTGAAGGTGTTGGCAAGGTGATGCCAGATGTTTTACTCAGGAGAGATTCTAAGGGGAGGATTTGCATCAAGTGTAAAAGCCTATCGGGTCCAGAAGCAGAAAAGCAGAATAGTTTTTCGAATGATTGGTTTACCACTTCAGATGTTGGGCATTGCAATCACGAAGGCTATTGGCAGATTTCCCACCGCATTGACCGAGTAATTAATTCGGGTGGTAAAAAAGTGTTTCCTGAAGTCGTAGAGAAAAAAATCCTCTCTTTTCCTGAAGTTAAAGCGTGTAGGGTTTCACATTTGAATGACCTTAAATGGGGTCAGAAAATAATCGCTCTCGTAAGTCCCTCTGGTATCAATACTGATGATCTTGATAGGTTTTTACGAAAGGAATTAGAACCATTTCAAGTTCCTAAAGAATATATTGTGATGGATGAGATTCCCTTGGATTTTAAGGGAAAATAAAAAGGTTACTGATTAAACTTCCTTTACGATCTCGTCCGCTAGTCCGTATTCTATTGCTTCTTCAGCATTTAAGTAAAAGTCGCGATCAGTATCCTGCTGGATTTTGTCTAGGGGTTGCCCCGAAGTTTTGGCAAGGATTCCGTTTAATTCTTCCCGCAATTTTTCCATTTCTTGAGCTTGTATGTTGATATCAACAGCAGCCGCTACCATCCGACCAGTAATTAAGGGTTGATGAATAAGTACTCTTGAATGGGGATAAAGTAACCTTCTTCCTTTGGTTGCTCCGCACAATAGTATAGATCCCATACTTGCAGCCATTCCTGTTACAACAACAGCAATCGGCGATGAAATGAGTTGCATCGTATCAAAGATTGCCATACCGGCAGTTATCGAACCGCCAGGGGAATTTATATAAAAGGTAATTTCTTTTCCTGGATCTTTGGTTTCTAAATAAAGTAGTTTCTCAGTTAAATCTCTTGCCGAGCGGTCACTAACTTCTCCCCACAGGAAAATCTTACGTTCTTCAATAAAATTGCTTTGAATAAGTTCTGTAACTGAACTTGGTTTCTTGTCTTTTTCTTCACTCATTAAAGTTTTTCTATCAAATATTTATAAAGAGTCGAGCATCTGTATTCTTCTGCTATGCCTACCGCCCTCAAAATCTGCTGCAAGCCAGGTATCAATAATTTTGATGGCCAAATCACAGGATATCTGTCGTTCACCGATTGCAATTATATTAGCATTGTTGTGTTCTTTTGCAAGTTTTGCGGTTTCTTCGGACCAGCAAAGAGCACAGCGAACCCCTTTCACTTTGTTTGCAGCCATTGCTTCTCCGTTTCCACTGCCTCCAAGGACTATAGCTAAGTCTACCAAAGATTGAGAAACAGCTTCGGCTGCTGGAACTATGAAATCTGGATAATCAACCGAATCTTCTGAGAACGTACCAAAATCTTTGGTCTCGTGACCTTGATTGTGCAAATGCTCTTTTATGGATTCTTTATACTTATAACCCGCATGGTCAGTACCAAGGGCAAATTTTAAAATATTTTTTTTCTCGGTCATAACGAAAAATGTAAGTATCAGAAAACCTGATTTAAAGTAAACCGAGTTCCATTTTACCTTCCTCTGAAATTAAATCCTGAGTCCAAGGCGGATCCCATACAATTTCGACTTCAGCTTCATCTATACCAGGCAATTCCATTACCTTTCCTTTAACATCATCAGCGATAACAGGTCCCATCCCGCAACCAGGTGCGGTGAGAGTTAGATCTACAAAGGCAACTCGACCCCGATCAGTGAGGTTTTCTATTTCAACCCGATATATGAGCCCAAGATCTACGACATTTACAGGTATTTCCGGATCAAACACAGTTTTTAGATTCT
>JAOFOL010000033.1 GCA_028042835.1 Opitutales bacterium
AGATGTTGTTACCAAAGCCGAGGCTGCAGGAGCCAGTGCGAGTTTAGGTGCAATGTTCGCTAATGCTGACAAAGCAGACAGTTATAAAAGAGTCACTGATCAGTTAAACTCGGTAGGATTAGAAAGTGGTTTGACTGATGTTTTCGACAATATTGCAGATGTAGCAGATGTTTTTGACCAAGTTGCGGGTGAAAGCGGTGCTACAATTGATCAAGATTTTGCAAAAAATATTTTAGGGAACGCTAATGATGCTGGAGAAGTCAATAAAGCAATTAAACTGGTGCAAGAAAATGGTGGTGCGTCAGATTCTACCTCAATCCTTAATCTAGCAAAAAAAGATGTGTCTGAATTGAAGGCTATAAACAAAGTCGCTGAAGAGTTTGAGGGTAGTAGTGGAGCTCTTGAAGCGTTTGTAAGTCAAGGACTTGACCAAGCACTACAACTGGAAAAGGCTTTCGAAAATGGTGATATCGACTCAGATTCGATAAGTAGCTCAGTTGGAAGTGGAGGAACATTTTCTGATGTTGTGGGTAATTCCGTTCTCGAAAAGTTACGCTCAGATTATGCTTCCAATGCCGATATTCTAGAAGTCATTAATCTTAACCCCGAAAAAGCACAAGATATAAACTTCGCTTTATCTTTTGTTTCAAAAGGTTCAGCCCAGGAGTCAGCACTTTTTGCAAACCTTGATAAGATTGCACAAATTATGAGCTTGAGTAATCGTTTTGAGTCTGAACCTACAAAACTTGCAATTGTATATAATAATTTAGATGTCGCTGCTTCACTAGATCAGATGGTTTCCGAACTAAGTATCTACCCGAAGAGAATAGATGTTCTAATGGCCAATGCCGATATGGCGCCATCAATTTTAGACGCTTACAACGAGTATGACAAAATTGGTTCCTTTCAGATAATAGAGACAATGTTTTCTTCCAGTGAGAACCTCAAACAAACGCTTTCAAATGATGGGTTGGTTAAACTTCTTAGTCTATATCCTGAGTATGCAACCTTGATTGAAAGTAATTCAGATAAAGCCGGCGAAATTAGTGGTTTGATTGCTCTTGCAGGTGAACAGTATGCCCAACCAATACTATCAAACCTCGATCAATTCGAAAGTGTAGAGGTACTTGTTTTAAGAACAAAACAAGATAGTGCAAAATTGGATCTACTTTTCGCAAATATAGAACGACTCTCTGACATCAAAAACATTTCTGATAAATTGGCACTCGAGAATATACCGGGTGGTCAAAATGCCCTGTTTTCTAACTTAGATGCATTTAAAAGTGACCCCGGTTATTATTTACTAGCTTTGGATGAACCAAGATTTTTGGTTCGTTTACATGAGATTACCGGTGACCTCAAAAAAGTATCTTCAACTCTGGCTTATGAATTAGTTGCTCTTAACCTTTCTCGTGCTGAACTGGTTATAATATTAGGTGACTTGATCGAAGGACCCGAGTCGAGTGGTCCAAATGATAATCCTCCTAATTCAAGTAATTTAGAAAAAGAGTTTAATGCGGTATCTTTACTTGAGTCTCATACATTCAATGGTCAGATCCCATCTAGTGTGGTGTTGAATGAAGATCAAATTCGTGCTAGTTCTCTTTTTCAGGAAACTTTAGATATATTTGATGCAATTTCCGCGATGGATAATTCTCCGACTAGCACCTCTTCTGCCGACTCTCAAACGGAATTACCTATGGGAGTGATAGGGGGAGTAAATCTTAGTTTCAGTTCTGGAGACTATGATTTATCAAACCTAGGGTATCTTTCCTATGCAGTTGCTGCGAGTGGTAAACTTTCTTTACAAGGTACTTTGAATTTCACCAGTACTACTGCTGTTGATGAACTTTTATTCATCTCTGCAGAAACGATCGAACTTGCTAGTGGTTCCAGCATAGATTTCGGTGGTAATTCTCTTGGTCTTGGATCTTTTGATTCATTAAATATTGTAAATGTTGATTTACATGCAGACGGCGAAATTGGTGTTCGTTCTCTTGATTCGATCGTAATCAACAATTCAGATTTTGCTACTCGTGGGAATGGTGCTGATAAAATTCACTTGATTGCTGCTGCTGAGTTGGCTGTCGATAATCTTCGTTTTTCGGAACAAATTCGACAAATTACCATGGAGGCTATGACGATAAATTTGAAAAACCTTAATTTTCCATCCGGTTCTTCGGTTAATTTAAATTCTGCATATGGAGGTATTGATGGCGTATATCCTAATTTTGGTACATCTGCTGTCGGCAGGGTTAACTTTATTGAAAATGTTAAGTACAATTCTCATTTACTCAATAATCGCACAACCTTTGATACCTATGGCACATCCATTACCATAGGCACAGCAGGCAATTAATATTATTTCGCATTTCTTCATGAAATTCTTCTTCCTTTTTTTCCTTTCTGTTTCATGTGCCAGTTTGTACGCTCAAGTAGCAAACGACTCAGGTGCTACACCAACACCTGCCGGCGTTAATGCGGATCTTTTTGATTCCAGTTTTTTTGATGGAGTTTTAGATCAAGCGGATACCGGAGATGATGCGATGGGAACGCAGAGAATTATCGATCTTAGAGGTTCGACATTTGCTCCGAGTATTAGCTTCTCGACAAATTATAACTATACATCCAACCCCCTTAAGGCGGCGAACAATGCACCGAGTCGTCTAAGTGATGGTTTCACTACTACTTTTAATCTAATGCTAACTTTAGGTTTGGGAGAAATTGGCATTGGGGATGAGGTTCTTCTAACTCCTAGTTTAGCCTTCGCTCAAATGCGTACGTACACAGACCCGGTTAGAGATTATGGTAATATGATGAAGGCGTTTGATGTTGATGTACAAATTGCGTCCATAGCAATACCTTTTGTACTTCCTAACGATTTTATTTTATCTATTGGTCATGCATATACCCGTCCGATTTCTTTTAGGAATGATAATGTGATAAGCTATTCAAATACACCGAGTTTATCACTTTCAAAAAACTTCACTTTACCGAATGGCGATATTTTTAATTTAATGTCTGCAGTCAGTTACTCCTTCACTAATGGTGATACTTTAGAGGAACAAATAAATGATCCTGAATACTACAATTTTATTTCGGCAGTTATGGCAAGTAGCGGGCTTAACCCACTAAGTGAACAACCCACAAGTTTGCAAGATGCTTGGACACATACTATTTCTGCTTCTTACATGCATCCATTGAATGAGAAACTCATGGTGATGCCAAATTTTAATTTTACTAAATCTATGTTTTCTAGTGGTTCGAATACTGGAAGGACTGATTATCTTACAAGCACAGGTATTAATTTTTCCTACGCACTTGCAGAGTGGCTTAATTTATCTGCAGTTTCTAATTACACTTGGAAGACTACCGACAGTACTGGTGAAGCTAGCGGTGTACCTGAATACGAAGACTTTATCGGTGGTGTAGCTTTTGGCATAAATTATGCCTTTTAAAAGTTATTTTTTTTTAAGATTTATTTTTTTATTCGGAGCTACTTTTGCTCCGGTTCTTTTATCTTTAGGACAGACAGTCTCTTACAGTACAGAGGCGCTTGAGTACCTTAAGCTAAGCGAACAGCAACTTGAGCAAGAAGAGTTTAGAAAAGCAATTGCTACGCTTAATCAAGCAATGGGTATATTAAAGGAGACTTCAAGAAATCACCCTCTTCGCATTCAAGTTGAAAAACAACTTCGTATTGCAAAAGGTCGTTCAATTGTTGCTAAGTATAGCCGCAGTCATTTGAGTCCTGCACCTGACCCAACAGGACTGCGTCCCTTGGAGGAGGAACCAAAGGACTTTTCTGTATCGCAAATTTTTGGTCGGGTAATATCGAAAAATATCTGGGTTGAACGTTCGGAATTAACAAACAAGGACCCTGTCGGATTGAGTCGTAGATTAACTGTCCTACCAAAAGGAGGGATCGAATTATACAGCAATCGTGAAGAATTAATGTTTCGTTCTTTGGACGCTTCCAGTTTTGATATTAATGGACCTCATACTATGAGTCTTCATTCGGGTTCCTATGTCTTCCACTGTTCGAAAGAGAACGGTAGTATCAAGTTAAAATCTCCCCTTTCTGAGTGTGAATTTAAATCTAACTCCCCCTTTGTTTTTATGGCAGGCGTTACGACCAATGGAGGGCTCAAAATTATTGCTCTGCTTGGGAAGATTACCTGTGTTATGGCAAGCGAGACAGAAACACTCATTCCTGGACAGTTATGTTTTGCCCTTCCAGCAGGTTTTAGTCGTACAATGAGTGTGGAACTGAGCACTTTGATCGTAACATCAAAACTAATAACTTCTTTTCCCCGCCCACCTTCCTTTATGAAAAAGCTTAATCAACAGGCTATGTTGCAGGCACTTCGAACCAAGCAACGTTACCGTACGGTGGTTGGAGATGTTAAAGGCAACAGTGACTTTGAAATTAAGGTCATTGATGAGTAATCGACCAAAAGGTCGCTATCTTGCTATCAATCTCGTCTGTATTTAACTGGGCTTATTCTCCGAATGATTAATTCGTGGCATGTATAGGGGGTGGAGTTTATCCATTCCTGAAATCCGAATTCTTTCGTTTGCAGATATAGCCTCTTCAGGCATATTGGCTTTTACAATATCCCCACGGGCAAGATACATAAGATCATTCAGTTCCTCTTTTTCTAAATCCCGTCTTTGAAATTCGTAGGTATATTCCCGATCGTTGGCAGCCATTCCTATAAAAGATACAGTTCCTTTACGTTTTTTTAACGGACTGATCAGTCGGCAGACTTGATAGCTATTTCCTAGATTCCTGGGTATTGCATACCCCAGCATACTGAGGCCAAATTTCACCTCACGAATTTCAAGGTTTAATGGTCGATTGATTTTTTCAACGGTTGCAAGCGGTAAGGTTTTCCGCACTTCATGACTGAAAAATTTTGAGTTGGACTCAGCTAGCGGACATTGCATTCCGTTAAAATAAGGTGCATGTAAATGTAAATCTTTATCTGTTTTGCTTACTTCGGCACTACTTTGCTGAAGTAGATGGCATAGGTTACTCTGTGCCGGTTCTGTGATCACAGCCAAGCCATTACTTTTCAACTGTGCAGGGATGCTATGTAGCACCTGTTTATAGCATTCTTCAGGATCATCCTGTTCCTTATCATCGAGTAATTCATTAAGCGAATAGCCCAGAATAATGAGGTCATATTTTTTTCGGTAATTTTCTTCGGATGGGTATTTTAGATCTAGTCGAGTCGTGGTTACCCGTGTATCGGACCATAATTCTTTTTTTGCAGAATGAAGTTTTTTTAGAAAGGCGAGGCTTTTACTCGAATAATCAACGGCTTCAAGTTGAATATGGTTATCGATCCCGAGGGATCGAATCATATGTAGACAGGACAGTCCGCTGGCTCCTGTTCCCGAGCCTAGGTCTAAAATTCGAATAGGACCTTTTTTCGGTGGGACCCATCCGCGTAAATGAATTGCTTCTCCGAATGCATAGGTCATGGCAGTCCATGTCCGGGAAAAATAGAAATTACCATATCCTAAGATCGATAAATCTCTTTTACCGTACGATTCTGGTTCGAAGTCACGAAACTTGTTAAAACGATCACTCTGCTTTACTAATTCCTTTCGGATGAGATTAAGCAGTTTATCCTCACTTATTTCCGGCCAGGTATTACAGGCTTCCATCCACCACCATTTCTCCACTGCTTGTGGAAATGGCGGAAGGAAAGTGGTTGGTTGCATTACTTGCTAAATTAAAACCGAGCTAGTAAATATAGTTTAGTATACAGATGTGTACCCAAATTTTGGATATTTTGGAGGTGGACAGATAGGTATATAGTACTGCAATTAAATTTTCCCGCCGTATACTGCCAAATCTCCAAGTTGTTCCTCGATTCGTAGGAGCTGGTTATACTTACATATACGGTCTGTTCTGGAAAGAGAGCCGGTCTTAATCTGACCCGCATTCGTGGCCACCGAAATATCTGCGATAGTTACATCTTCTGTCTCGCCTGAGCGGTGCGAGATGACGGAGGTGTATTGGGCTTCTTTTGCCATTTCCACAGCATCAAAAGTCTCAGTTAAAGAACCTATTTGATTAACTTTTACCAGGATGGAGTTAGCCACACCCTGATCAATTCCTTTTTTGAGGAAATCAACATTGGTTACAAATAAGTCATCTCCTACAAGTTGTACCTTGTCTCCGATGGAATCGGTAAGTTTTTTCCAACCAGTCCAATCGTTTTCATCGCATCCATCCTCAATGGAACGAATGGGGAACTTGGCAACCAAGTCCTCGTAAAAGCTTACCATTTCATCTGAGTCTCTTTCTGAGCCGTCGCTTTTTCCGAAAACATATTTTTCTTTTTCTTTATCGTAGAATTCGGATGAAGCTACATCGAGAGCAAATACAATTTCGTCACCCAATTTGTAGCCTGCTTTTTCAACTGCAACGGAAAGAGATTCCAAAGCAGCTTCATTGCTTGCGAGATTGGGAGCAAATCCGCCTTCGTCTCCCACCGCAGTGGATAGTCCCTGATCTTTTAATACTTTTTTGAGAGAATGAAAGATCTCACAGCCCATACGGATAGCCTCCCTGAAAGAAGGGGCACCAACTGGCATGATCATGAATTCCTGTACATCAATCGGTGCGTCCGAATGAGAACCTCCGTTCAATACATTCATCATTGGAACTGGTAAGACTTTGGAGTTTGGCCCACCAAGGTATTTATAAAGTGGAAGTCCGCATGCAGTGGCTGCCGCATGGGCGGTGGCCATTGAAGCGCCAAGTATAGCATTGGCTCCGAGGACAGATTTATTAGGTGTGCCGTCCAAATCGAGCATCGCTTTGTCGATTCCAGCCTGATCTGTGGCATCCAATCCAATTAAAGTTTCTGCAATCTTAGTATTTACATTATCAACGGCTTGCGAAACGCCTTTTCCCAAATAACGGGATGCATCGCCATCGCGTAATTCGATGGCTTCGTGTTCACCTGTACTTGCTCCAGATGGAACGGCGGCTCTACCGAAAGCTCCGCTGCTAAGTTCGACCTCAACTTCAACGGTTGGGTTTCCTCGTGAATCGATAATTTCTCGACCGTGTACTTCAATAATGTGCGTCATGATATATAAATAAAGATAAGGGTTGGGTACTTCTTGTACTTTTAAAAAGTTGATATCATGGGATTACCTCGAATTTTGTCAAAAGTCTTCGCAATAACTTACAAGAAAGCATGTCGCTTGATTCTCGCAATTTTCTACAAGTTCATTTATAAAGATTGATTTATTATCTATGGGTAAAGCACGAAATGCAATTTCACCCACTCGCGAGGAGAATTATCCTGAGTGGTATCAACAAGTCGTTAAAGCTGCTGACTTAGCAGAGAATACCCCCGTGCGTGGCTGCATGGTTATCAAGCCATGGGGATATGGTATCTGGGAAAATATCAGAGATTCTCTTGATATCATGTTCAAGGAGACTGGGCATAAAAATGCTTATTTCCCACTTTTTATTCCTAAGAGTTTTTTACAACGAGAAGCTGAACATATCGATGGTTTTGCCAAGGAGTGCGCTGTGGTTACCCACTCGCGATTGGAAGCGGATGAGGATGGAGTATTACAACCTGCCGGAGAGTTGGATGAACCGTTAATTGTTCGTCCCACATCAGAAACAATTATCGGCGAGCTGTTTGCCCGTTGGGTGCAGTCATATCGAGACCTTCCTTTACTAATTAATCAATGGGCCAATGTAGTAAGATGGGAAATGCGACCTCGTCTCTTTTTACGCACTGCAGAATTTCTTTGGCAGGAGGGGCATACGGTACATGCAACATCGCAGGAAGCTGTTGAAGAAACTAAACTCATTTTAAAATTATATGCAGATTTTGCGGAAAATTGGTTGGCTATGCCCGTGCTTTGTGGTGAAAAAACTGAATCTGAACGTTTTCCAGGGGCAGAATCTACTCTTTGCATTGAGGCTATGATGCAGGACCGTAAGGCTTTACAGGCAGGAACTTCCCATTTCTTAGGGCAGAATTTTTCCAAGGCATGCGGTATTAAATTTCAAAGTGAAGAGGGTAAAGAAGAATTAGGCTGGACTACATCATGGGGAGTATCCACCCGTTTGATTGGTGGAATGATCATGACCCATGCAGATGATGACGGCCTGGTTGTGCCTCCGAAAGTAGCTCCTACTCATGCAGTGATTCTTCCGGTAACTCCCAAAGAAGAGACCCGCGGTCAGGTACTGGAGGCGTGCGAAAAATTAGCGAAAGAGCTAAGGCAGAAAGATTTCTCGGGTGGACATCTTCGGGTAGAGATTGATGACCGCGATCTTCGTGGCGGAGACAAATATTGGAGTTGGGTGAAGAAAGGGGTACCTTTGACTATTGAAATTGGACCCCGTGATCTTGAAAAAGGAACGGTTTTCGTGGGTCGGCGGGATCAGGGAGCTAAAAGAGAAGGAATGGAAATGGCTTCTTTCTTGGATCAAGTCCCTCAGATTCTGGTTGATATTCAAACAACATTATTTTCCCGAGCTCTTGCATTTCAGCAGGAACATACTCAGGTGTTCGAGAGCCAGGATGAACTCTATGATTATTTTACCCCTAAGAATTTAACCAAGCCAGAAATACATGGAGGCTTCGCACTTGCTCATTGGGACCGTGACCCTCAATGGGAGGAGAAGCTAAAAAATGATTTAAAAGTAACCATTCGCTGTATCCCGAAGGGATCCGGGGAACCAGGGACCTGTATCTTCAGTGGTAATCGAAGTCCTGGTCGGGTGGTCCTCGCTAAATCTTACTAATAATAATTTACTTTCCTTCCTTATGGAAGTCATCTCCTCCATCGAAGAAATTCAGCAAATTACCCTCCAGTTTGAACGGGAAGGAAAAAAGATAGGTTTTGTTCCCACGATGGGTTTTTTACACGAGGGTCACCTTTCTCTAGTCGAACTCATTCGCGAGCGTTCAGACATTCTTATCGTTTCGATTTTTGTTAATCCCACACAGTTTGGGGCAGGGGAAGACCTGGGGAAATATCCCCGCGATATGGAGCGGGATCTTTCACTATGCCGGAAACATAAAGTAGATTATGTCTTTTCGCCCAGTACTGAAGAAATTTACCCAAAATTTGCCAGCACTTATGTTTCGGAAGAGATGGTAAGTGATGGATTGTGTGGCCACGCCCGACCCACTCATTTCAAAGGGGTCACCACTATCTGTGCCAAGCTGTTCAATCTTTGCCGTCCCACTTTTGTGGCACTTGGGCAGAAAGATGCTCAGCAATTAGTTGTCCTTAAGCGGATGATCCGTGATCTTCATTTTCCGATCGAGGTAATTGTTGGTCCTACGGTGCGGGAAGCGGACGGTCTTGCGAAGAGTTCCCGAAATTCATATATTAAAGCTGAGCATCGTAAGGATGCCCTTCTATTGTACCAGGCTTTGGAGGCAGGTAGAGCTTTGGTGAATGAAAATGGCATTAGGGATGTAGATCCCGTAAAATCTGAACTTATCTCCATCTTACAAACTGGGCATTCTTTAAAAGTGAACTACGCAGATATAGTTGATCGAGAGACCATGAAACCCGAGAGTGAGATTGAGATGGGTCGCTCGATATTGATTATTGCAGCTTGGGTCGACAAAATCCGTTTAATTGATAATATGTTATTGGGATGAGCAAACAGGTCAAAGCCGAGTATGACATGGTCATTGTGGGAAGCGGAATTGCCGGGCTCAGTTTTGCCCTAAAAGTAGCTGAAGCAGGCTATCGAGTAGCGATTTTTACAAAAAAAGATAAAGCTGAATCCAACACCAATTACGCTCAGGGAGGTATTGCCGCGGTCACTTCACCCGGTGATGATTTGGATAAGCATGTCGAAGACACAATCGAAGCAGGCGATGGCCTGTGTGATCCGGAAATTGTAAGAGAGATTTTACGGGATGGACCTGCCCGAATCCAGGACCTTATAGAAATGGGAGTTTCCTTTTCCAGTCTAAATGATGGCAGAATATCTTTAGGTAAAGAGGGTGGTCACAGTAAACGCCGGGTACTTCATGTGAAGGATGTCACTGGTAAGGCAATCGAGGAAGCCTTACTATCCAACATCGCTAACCAGGGGGTGACCTTATTTGAACATTACTTCGCCATCGATCTCGTTACTGCCAAGAAAGCCCGTAAACTCGGAGTCAAAGTAGAAGGAAATGATGACCGTATTCTCGGGATTTATTTTTTCGATGCCAACCGCGATCGTGTGATCACCGTATCCGCCCCCGTTGTTCTACTTGCTACCGGAGGAGCTGGACAGACTTATCTTTACACCACCAACCCATCCATTGCCACGGGCGATGGGGTGGCCATGGCTTCCCGGGCCGGCCTTTCGGCGATGAATTTAGAATTCATGCAGTTTCATCCCACCACTCTCCACTCCACCGATGAGGACCGGTTTCTTATTACCGAAGCGGTTCGTGGGGAAGGAGTTAAATTGATTGATTCCAAGGGGAAACCTTTCCTTAAAAAATATCACCCTTTGGCGGACTTAGCTCCACGGGATATTGTTGCTCGGGCGATCGACCGGGAAATGAAGCGTTCAGGTTCTCCCTATGTCCGTCTTGATACCCCAAATATGAAAGGAGATTTCCCTGACCGTTTCCCCAATGTTTACGAGAACTGCCTGAAAAAAGGAGTGGATGCGGTCAAGCAGCCTATTCCGGTTGTTCCAGCTGCTCATTATTCCTGTGGGGGCATACCCACCGAGCTTGACTGTTCCACCAAGCTCAAAGGCCTGTATGCCTGTGGGGAAGTTGCCTGCACCGGTCTGCACGGAGCTAACCGTTTGGCCAGTAATTCTTTGCTCGAAGCCGTGGTCATGGCTAATCGCGGGGCGGAAGCGGTCTGTGCCTTTCTGCAATCCCGTAAAAAAACCAAAGTTTCCCTGCCTGAATGGGTGGACGGGGATGTTCCGGCCTCGGATGAACGGGTGGTTCTCTCCCATAACCTGGATGAATTAAAACGTACGATGTGGGATTATGTGGGCATTGTGCGCTCGACCAAACGCCTGGAACGAGCCCGCGCTAGACTGCGCAATTTGGAGCGAGAGATCAATGAGTACTATTGGAATGCCAAGGTCGATCTTTCCCTGCTCGAGGTTCGTAATCTGGTTTGCGTGGCGGAACTGATTGTGCGCTCTGCCCTTAAACGGCAGGAAAGCCGCGGTCTTCACTACACGCTCGATTATCCCGATCTCGCGGAAGATGCGGTCAATACCTTGGTTGCCCCACTTCGCCGCTAGTCGAATGAAAAGCCAGACGATTGGCAAAATTGGATTGGTTGGCCCCGGAGCAGTCGGCGGGTACTACGGAGGCCTGCTTGCCCTGTCCGGGCAGGATGTACATTTTCATTTTCGCAGTTCCTACGATTCCGTTCAGGAAAATGGGCTCTGGCTGGTCCATCACGGCGAAGATGGCCGACGCGAACCAGTGGATGGACTGCATGCCCATTCTAGCACCGAATCGATCGGGGTTTGCGACTGGGTCATCGTCGCGAGCAAAGCAACCGCCAACTCCACTCTGTCCGATTTGATCCGGCCGCTGGTTGGCAATCATACCCGCTTTCTCACTTTGCAGAACGGCATGGGTAATGCGGAAAACCTGGCAGATGCCTTTGGGCATGACCGTACTATTCTTGCCGGACTCTGCTTCACCTGTATCAACCGGACATCCCCTCATGTGATCGAGAGCCTGCTTCCCGGATATGTTCAGTTTGGGGAGTTGGGTAAGCCTATTTCGAAAGACGCCAGGGCGATGGTCCAGGCTTTTCAATCCGCAGGTGTGCGGGTGAGAGAATCGGAATCCTTGGATGAAGCTCTCTGGCGAAAGCTCTGCTGGAATATCCCCTTCAATGGGCTGGCCATTGCTGGTGGGGGGATCACCACCGATCTGATTCTTGCCGACCCTATCCTTACCCAACGGGCCCGCGATCTCATGCTCGAAGTCCAGGCAGGGGCTAAGGCTTATCATATTGAGATCGAGGATTCATTTCTGGACCGTCAGTTTGAACTCACCGAACCAATGGGACCCTACAAACCCTCCAGTCTGATTGATTTTTTGGATGGGAAACCGGTGGAGATTGATGCGATATGGGGAGAAGCCCTGCGTCGTGGAGAAGCCAAGGGAGTAGAGATGCCGGAGCTTAAGAAATTGAATCAACAGCTCAGGGAAGCCGTAGGTTGACAATCAGGTAGAATCTTTTTGAGTGTATTCCTCGCTCACAATAGACCTTTTCAACTATAAGAAGAAAATTTCTTTCTCGCCATAAAACCGGCTTGCGGAGAAATTATATCTGCTATGCAATTTAAGGTATGAGAATATTACCAGTCCTTGTATTGCTCTTTTCTTTTCCACTCTTGGCTAAAGAAAAACCGGGGGCCTTTGTGGACGGATTTTCAGGTTCCGGATGGGCGACCATGACGGAAAAGGATTTTGCACAGGTAAATTGTGATCCCGATACTTTTCAATTTGGAGAGGAACCCGGTACTATGCATTGTACGGGTAATCCGTTTGGTGGGTTGCGATCCGTGAAAATATACAAGAATTTTGAAATGGTTTTGGAATGGAGACACAATAAATATGCCGGAAATGCGGGGATCTTTATCTGGTGCCCACGAAAAGTGCTCGATACTTTGCCCCGAGGTAAATTGCCTCAGGGAATCGAGCTTCAAATCCTGGATCTCGGATATGAGGAAAATTTTCTGAAAAATAAAAAGAAACATGCCGATTGGTTCACCAGTCATGGAGATGTCTTCCCGGTGGGTGTTGGAAGAATGAAGGCAATGAATCCGGAAGTGACCTACACCGAGAATGGGGATACCTGGAAAGTGGGTAAGCCAACCAGTGCTCGTTCCTTTCCGACCAAGCGGTTGACCCGTCCGCATGGGGAGTGGAATCATTATTATTTTCGGGCGATTAATGGAGAGGTCCGCCTCTGGGTAAACGGCGAGGAAGTATCGGGCGGGTATGAGTGCAAACCAAGCGAGGGTCATCTGGTGATGGAATCGGAAGGGGCAAAGGTTGACTTCCGGGGAATGCGTCTCCGTGAACTTCCCTGATCCAAAAAATTTATAACCATACAAAACTTATGAAAAACTCACTGACATTTCTATTTCTTTTATCCTTTGGCGTGGTATATGCCAAGAATTGGCCTGCCTGGCGGGGAGTGGATGCTTCGGGGGCAGTGGAATCAGGAGATTATCCGGCTGAATTAAATCAGAACAAAAATCTGCTTTGGAAATCACCCCTGCCGGAGAAGGGATGCTCGACCCCGATCGTTTGGGAGAATTCCATTTTTCTAACCAGTCCGGCTGATGGAGAGGATGCGGTGCTTGGGTTTTCAATGAATGGGGAACAGGTCTGGCAGACAACCATTGGTCCGGAAAGAAAAGGAAAGCATCTCAATGGATCGGGTAGCAATCCATCGGTGGTCACGGATGGAGCGAACTTATATGCCTTATTCAAGAGTGGAAATTTGGCCTGTTTGAATATGGCAGGGGAAATTCTCTGGAAGAAAGATCTATCCAGCTATGGGAAGGATACCCTGTATTGGGATTTTGGGACTTCTCCGATGCTCACAAGTGAGCATTTGGTTGTGACC
The DNA here is from genome assembly GCA_028042835.1 of Opitutales bacterium. GTDB lineage: Bacteria > Verrucomicrobiota > Verrucomicrobiia > Opitutales > Seribacteraceae > Seribacter. The sequence goes on from JAOFOL010000033.1 coordinate 13,639, forward strand.
CTGATGAGAAAGGGAAATTCCTGGTTGCTCGCTTTTGACCCGAAGTCGGGAGAGGTGGCTTGGAAAAAGGAAAGAAATTATCAAACTCCGCCGGAGTGTGATCATAGTTATGCCACACCCACTCTGATCAAACATAAGGGGAAGGAAGCGATCCTGGTATGGGGGGCCGAAAGATTATCGGCTCATTCCGCCAAGGATGGAGAGATGCTCTGGGTATCGACCGGATTTAATCCGAAGCAAAAAAAGAACTGGGTGGTAGTTGGTTCTCAGATAGTGGCTGGAAATATTGCGATTGTTCCCTATGGGCGCGGCACCCATTTGAAAGGGATTCGCATGGGTGGAAAGGGAGATGTAACCGAGACCAATCTTTTATGGTCCCGTACGGATACCGGATGTTTCGTGCCAACCCCAGCGGTGGCTCATGGGAAGATCTTCGTTTTACGGGACCGTGGAGAAATTCACTGTATTGATCCGAAAACCGGGAAGAGCCATTGGGAGGATGCCTTTACGCGGGCAAGTTCCAGTTATTATGCTTCCCCGACAGTGGCGGGAAATTACCTTTATGCTCCTCGTGAGGATGGGGTGATCCTGATCGCAGATATTGCCAAAGGTTTTAAGTTTCTCGGAGAGTTTGATATGGGAGAACGGGTGATCGCATCTCCCGTACCCATCAATGGCAAGATTTTGATCCGTGGAGAAAAGAGCCTGATGTGTTTCAGCAAGAAGATTTAAAATGAGCCGAGTTTTTCTCTAATCGCTCACATATCCGGAAGTACCTCCGTCATTGTCCTGAAAAATAGTGCGTAGATCGGTTAGGCTCGGCTTGGACAGAACCGGTTTGATATAACTGTTAAATAAGGCGTAGCCCAGAGGGTTGTTTTGCTGAACGCCGGAGGGGGTTCTGGCATTGTCATTCCACTCGGGGGCAAGAGTGCCGTTTTCCCAAAATTCCTGTCCATACTCCCACATGCCGAAATTGAGAAGGTAGAAATATTCCTTGGAGGCAACGCTGTAGGTGTCAGGGGTATTAATATTCTCATCTCCATAGTCCTTGAGGCTGAAGACACCGTTATCGACTGCTTCTTTCATGGCGTAGTACAGTTCGCTCGTCTGCCAACCGCTGTGAAATTCGTAATCCCATTGAAGTGCGTTTTGAGATCCGGTCACTGCTCCCGGCACACCATACAGATGAATTGTATGCATCAGATGCTCTAATACCTCGGCGATATCATAATTTCCGACATTGTTTACCTCCCCATCACTGCTGTTTCGATACCATACCATGTCGTTCATCATGTAGTTCCACAGGTTTTGGTAACCGTTGTATGATTCTATCCCGCTATCTGTCAGCGGATTGGGAGAATAATCGCTCCCTCCTCCATAGGCTAATCGTTGTGCCGCGGGATATCCTGCATGCCAGGTGCCGGATGCTCCCTGAAGGACTTGAATCATTCTTTCCTGTGATGGAATATCAATTTCGGCATCGTTTGGATCGGTGAGCAATTTCACGGTCTGGGCGATTTTCTTGGCCCATTCATCAGGCACGGCAATTTGTCCACCCACGGCACCGGCCACAAAAAGCTGGAGACCATTGATTTCAAGCGAACGGTCGAACCAAGTTGAGATGTTGCTATTTGAAGTGATTGCACCACTCGAATAATACGCGGAAGTGTAGAGATCGGACTCGTTCTGACTAAACTCGGTAACCAATTCGGCTTGAGAAGACCACTTTTTGCTATCTGCCCGGTAGAAGCCAAGTTGGGGAAGATAGTATCTCCACGCTTTGATTTCATTTACATAAACCCATGGATAAATCGATGAGGTAGTCCATAGCCATTTAAGGTCAGCATGATACATCCAAAAATTTTCCGCATTCGAAAAAGGAATGTACAGCCATCCAATATTTGTCTGATAAACCCATGAATTAGATGATTCAAAATAAACTCCCAGCCAGGAACTTTCATACCAATTGGAAGATCCGAGATGAGTAGAAGCGGGTAAGCTGGAAGAAGTATTCGCTTTGAGGGAGCAGGCAAATAAGAGCAGGGCAATCCGGAGGAATTTCATAGGCCTAACTTAGTCTAAGTTTTTATTTACACAATCAGCATCGCATCGCCGTAGGAGAAGAAACGATAGTCTTTGGCTATGGCTTCGGCGTAAATCTCTTTGAGCATCGGTAGCCCATCCGGTTTGCCTGGTGATAGAAAGGCGGCGACTAGGCAGAGCAAAGTGGATCCGGGTAGATGAAAATTGGTCAGTATATGATCGACCCCCAGAAAAGAATAGGGAGGACGGATAAACAATTGAGCTTCGGCACGGGTGGGAGATTTTAACTCCGGATCATCAGTGGCCAGGTAGTGCTCAATGGTACGCACACAGGTGGTGCCAATGGCGAGACGGTTTTGGGAGGGATCACGCAGGACGGATTTAGTGGATGGATCAAGGAAATATTCTTCAGCATGCATCGGATGATCTTCCACCTTTTCGGTTTCGATGGGGCGGAAGGTGCCCAGGCCCACGGAGAGGGTGAGATCGTGAATGGTATGTCCATCGTTTTGCAGTTTTTTCAATATCTCCGGAGTAAAGTGTAAACCGGCGGTCGGCGCAGCCACGGCACTACGATTCTCACTATTTGCATAGACAGTCTGGTAACGTTCCTCGTCAGCGCTGTCAGCGGGGCGACGGACATAAGGGGGAAGGGGTAGCGAGCCCAATCGCTGGGCAAGAGCGGGAGGGTCTGAGTCTTTGGGCAAATCAAATTTTACGAGGTATTCTCCGGAAGGTAGATTTTCGATAACTTCAGCGGAGTATTGATCTTCTAGGGAAAATTTTCCTGTTTTTGCAGTTTTACCTCCTGGTTTAAGCAGGCATCGCCAAGTAGTTTCCGGGGGATTGGCTGGACGGAGGAGGAGACATTCAACTTTTCCGCCACTTGGGCGCTTCCCAGGGAGGCGGGCTTTTAGGACAGATACATCATTTCGTAAAATAGAAAGTTTGGATGGCAGCAAATCTGATAGTTCGTGAAAAAAATGATGAGATATATTTTCGGTTTTCCTGTTAAATACGAGTAAGCGCGATTGGTCGCGCCGCTCTGCAGGGGCTTGGGCGATTCGGTCTGCCGGTAGATCGTATTGTAATTCAGAGGTGAGCATAAAATATCTCCTATGAAAAGCACATCGACAACCGATGGGCAATTTCCTAACTTTGAATTTTCGTTAAAATTATAACTTCAATCTTCTTTTCTATGTCTGATTCCAAAGAACTTGTTCAGCCCCCTGCTTCCGCTTCAGCAAATGCTCATCTGAAAAATATGGATGAATATAATGCAATGTATAAACAAAGTATTGAGGATCCGGAGAGATTTTGGTCAGGTGTGGCCGAAGATTTTCATTGGTTTTCAAAATGGGATGAAGTCTGTGGACATAATTATGACCGCAGGGAGGGGCCTATTTCGATTGAATGGTTTAAGGGTGCCAGGACTAATGTTTGTTATAACTGCGTGGACCGTCATCTCGAGACTCGTGCTGAAAAGACTGCAATCATATGGGAGGGGAATGAACCGGGGGAAGATAAGACTATATCCTACCGTGAATTACATGAGCAGGTATCAAAGTTTGCCAATGTTTTAAAAAGTAGGGGTGTTCAAAAAGGGGATCGGGTATCGATCTATATGCCTATGGTTCCGGAAGCAGCGGTGGCCATGCTTGCCTGTGCCCGGATCGGAGCGGTGCACTCGGTTGTGTTTGGAGGTTTTTCTGCTGAGGCCTTGGCCGACAGGATCGTTGATTCAAGTTGTAAGACTTTGATTACAGCCAATGGAACTTTTCGCGGAGCCAAAGCAATTCCGATGAAACCCAATGCAGATCAGGCAATGAAGAGTGCATCAGATCAAATGGGAGAGCCGGTGGAGACTTGCATTGTGGTTCGCCGGGTGGGGGAGGATTCTGGAATCACTTGCGATATGCAGGATGGACGGGATCTTTGGTGGGATGAAGCGATGAATGATGTATCCAAAGATTGTCCCTGTGAAGAGATGGATGCAGAAGATCCTCTTTTTGTCCTCTACACATCCGGTTCCACGGGACAACCAAAGGGAGTGATGCATACTTCCGGAGGCTACATGGTCTACACAGCCACCACTCATAAGTACATATTTGATTACCAGGAAGAGGATGTATATTTTTGTGCCGCAGATATCGGATGGATCACCGGACACTCGTACATCGTATACGGTCCACTAGCCAATGGTGCGACTACCACGATGTTTGAGAGTATTCCGACTTATCCAAATCCTGATCGTTATTGGCAAGTCATTGAAAAATGGAAAGTGAACCAATTTTATACGGCACCTACGGCCATCCGTGCGATTGCGGCAGCCGGCGAAGAATGGCCCGAAAAGTATGACATGCCCAGTTTGAGAATTCTTGGAAGTGTGGGCGAACCGATCAATCCCGAAGCCTGGCGTTGGTACCACCGAAATGCAGGAAAGAAGAGGTGTCCGATCGTAGATACCTGGTGGCAAACTGAAACAGGAGGCATCCTGATTTCACCACTGCCAGGAGCTACGCCCTTAAAGCCAGGTTCGGCCACTTTTCCATTTTTTGGTATAAAACCAGTTATTCTTGAACCACAAAGCGGAGAAGTGATTGAAGGGAATGATGTGAGCGGAATTCTAGCGATGGCAGCCCCATGGCCTGGACAAATGCGGACTATTTATGGAGATCACAAACGATTTGAAGAGACTTATTTTGATCAATATCAGGGCTATTATTTTACCGGTGATGGTTGCCGGAGAGATGAAGACGGGTACTATTGGATAACCGGGCGGGTTGACGATGTAATCAATGTGTCCGGACACAGAATGGGTACTGCTGAAGTCGAAAGTGCATTGGTTGCACATAAACATGTGGCAGAATCTGCAGTCGTTGGATTTCCACATGAAGTCAAAGGGGAGGGTATTTACGCCTATGTTACCCTTAACGCAGGAATTGAATATACAGAAGAATTGCGAGGAGAACTCAAGCAGCAGGTTCGTTCAGTTATTGGACCCATTGCGACTCC
>JAOFOL010000034.1 GCA_028042835.1 Opitutales bacterium
GCAATGGATGGAGAGGCTGTACGATTTCCAACTCGTAACTTGATTTTTGATGATATTCGGTTTGTTGGTTTTTGGTTGGATCGTTGGAAAAAACAAAAAACACCATCTCAATTACGCAGTGCATTGGAAGAAATTTTACAACCACTCGCTTTAGCTGAAATTAAGTTTCCTATCGATTCAATATACTCTTTGGATGAATTCCCTAATGCTCTGAACCGAAATGCCGAATCAAGGTTTGGGAAGGTTCTATTGGCTCGAGATAAGAACGTTGTTGAGAAACTTACGAGCTAATCCGTTTTCGAATAGTGGATAAAGAAAAGAATTTCCCTGGGCAGACAGTGTGATTAGGGTGGTGAACTTTGTGAGTGGTTATTTGATTGGCATTTAGACCACATTTTTTCATCAAATATTCGCAAAGACCTTCCAAGCTTTTCATTTGCTGGGTTGTCGGAGCACGAAGTTCAAAATTTCCGATTAAACAGATACCGATACTTGTTTTATTATCTGTAAGTTTTTTCATGTGCCCACCATCCAACTGTCCATTCCATCTGCTACCAATATGTACTTCACCATCATAAGCTTTTCGGGACCCATTCGAGATTACAAAGTGATAGGCTAGGCCATTTTTCATTCCTCTTGCTTTATGTACCCTATGCATATTCATGGCATCATCAACTGGCGTTGCTGAATGGTGAATAACGATTCGTTTCCACTTGCCTGATCTAGCACGAGTACTATTCAGGGCTGAAATAGTGGTTGGGTTTAGTAGTTTTGTGGGCGTTGGAGTCGTTCCACTAAGGGGGATTATTAACTTTTGACCAATTTTGATAAGATCGGGGCGGGAGATATTGTTGGTTGAAGTAAGAGTTGATTGCTTAACTCCAAATCTTGAGGCTATGGAGCCCAAACTGTCACCTTTTTTAATAGAGTAGGTAATTTGCCTCCTATCTCCTGATGGTATTTTTAGTTTTTTACCTACAAATAAAAGATTAGGATTAGATATGTTATTGTATGTTTGTAAGGCTGCGGTAGAAACACCGTATCGTTTAGCAATTCCTCCTAAAGTCTCGTTTTTACGCACAACATGCATAGCTTCTCCAAATAGTGATAAGCCAAAAGCAATGATCCCAAACACCAATAATTTTTTCATCTACCAACTTTATAGACGCAAGTGTCGGCTTTTTTTGCAACCCTCAATTCGTTTTTAGAATTAGAATTACAGCTTAAGTTTGTACTTCAATCCAAATTCAGATTAAATGATGTGTTTATGAAATTAAAAACCAAAGCATGGCTTGTTTCCCAAGGAATGCTGATCGTCACTGCAATCATTATTCAACTCACTTTTTATAAAGAAATCAAGGTTGGTCCTATGCTCGGAATGCCCAAAAGGGATTACTGGGATATTATAAATAAGGTGGAACCGGAAATCCCCCAATATGTAATAGAAAATAATTTAATCCCAAAAATGTATGACGCTAGGCTAGATCTTTCCCTAGATGATATAAAGAAAGCTAACTTGGGTGCTTATCGAAAAGCTCACCGGCAAGAATCAGGATTACGAATGGCATTCAAAGGTGGTTTAATTGTTAATTTTATTTACCTGTTGGCTTATCAAATATTGGTGAGGTATTTCGAGAAAACAATTGCGAGAGCAAAAGTCGGTCGTAGTTAATGAATCAGTATTATTTAGGGTTGCCATAATTAGTATTAACATTTGAAATAAAGACAGTTTCTTATGCCAATAATTAATCAAAAACTTGCCTTTGTTTGGTTATGCTTGCCTGCACTTTTGCACGGGCAATACTCAACAAACACCCGTAGTTCATTTTTAGCTGAAGAAAAACCAGTCAGCGACTATTTCGAAAAAGTAGACGACCGTAGCTTTTATCAGCAACAGAGGATCCATGGTTTGAAAGGTGAGTTGAATAATTACTCAAGTCGTTTACATACGCTGCAGCAGCGTTTTGACCAAATTTTTTATGGATTATCCTCTAAAGGCCAACACTCCACTCCATTTGACTTAAGTAAGTCACCTAGTCGCCCTAATCTTGAACAGAGAAGTTACGAAAGTAATTACAGTTCGCCAACCACGACTAACCAACCTCCTCTAATCGTAGAGGACTTGCAAACTGAGGAGAAACCTTCGACATCACAGACAAATCAGCTCGCATTTAATGTTGATGCACCTGGGAAATATTCTAAAGAAGGGAAAGTTGCTTCTTTATTTGATCCGGCAAGAGCCGCTCATGGCAGCCTTGGTGGATACTTGATCATATCACCTGGTTTCTCTGTTCCTTTTAAAACTCATGAAGGAGATTCTTCTGCCACCAAGACTAGGCACCGGGATTACGATCCGGGTGTTTCTGTTAATATTGCTGGAGGTTTTGAGAAAAATCCTTTTCGTATAGGAGTTGGTTTTTCTTACAAAAAGCATTCACTTGATGATTCTTCTTATGAAACAAACAAATTTGTACCGCTTAATGAAGAACCTATTTCAGGACATAGCCAAACCTTTGCGGGATATCTTGATTTGGGACTCCGTACTCCTATCGCAAGTTCTTTAGACGCGTATATGGGGATAGGCCTTGGTTATTATTTATCGTTAATTGAAGATCCCAGAAAACGAAAAGATCACGGGTTTTTTGCGACTGGATCTTTGGGGTTGGCATGGAATCTATCTGATTTAATTGCACTTCGATTTGGATACCGTTATCTTCATGAAAAAGAAGTTCCTTCTCATGTGGCTGAATTGGGTTTAAATTTCGACTTCTAACACAGCAATGTCCGTTGATAGGACTGGTAAGGGATCAAATCCTTTCCACAATAGTTTTGTAACTAAATTTTTACTTTACCCATTTGGTTTATTATTTCGTCTTTGGACTTTTTCCATTCGCTTTGAATACAAATCTCAAAATGGAAAGACTGAATTAGAAAACCACCCAAACCCAATCATTTTATTTCTTTGGCATAATCGCCTTTTTCTTGCTGGGGAATGGCATTCTCGATTCAGAAAAAATAAAACATGCTTTGGATTAATTAGTGCTAGCCGTGATGGAGCTTGGCTCGAAACTTTTTATGGATGGGCAGGTATAAAAGCTATACGTGGTTCGCAAAATAGACGTGGGGCTCAGGCTGTCCGGGAATTGATAAAGGTGATTAAGTCGGGCAACGATGTAGGAGTTACTCCAGATGGTTCTCGCGGACCAAGATATAAAGCAAAGCAAGGTGCAGTCGCGCTTGCAAGAATTGCCAAGCAACCTTTGTTGCTTTTATCCTTCCAGTACTCTCATTGCATCAAGTTAAAGTCATGGGATGAGTTTGTTATTCCTTATCCATTTTCTAAGGTGATTGTTCGAACGCGTTTACTTTATCCAGGCGAGCTCTTTGATAGAGATGATGAATGTAAAGCTGTTGAATATGCCCAAAAGGCACTCATGGAAATGACATTTGATCAATAACAATATTTTTATCAAAAGCGTTATTCGCCTTGAGCAAGGGTATTAAATTTCTTTTCCTTTTCCTTCTTTGAATATTATCTTACAAACCGAAAATCTTACCAAGTTATTTTCTACTGTTCTTGCGGTAGACTCTCTGTCTTTTGGGTTAGAACAGGGTACTATTACGGCCTTGCTTGGAGGTAATGGTGCTGGAAAGACAACTACGCTATCTATGTTGCTCGGACTTCTTGAACCGTCATCAGGTTCAATAAATCTGTTCGGTCAGGATTTTATCAAAAATAGATATTCCGTCTTGGGCAGGATGAATTTTTCTTCCCCTTATGTTGATCTACCCCAAAGATTAACTGTGAGGGAAAATCTTACCGTTTACGCTAAACTTTACGGTGTGAAAAATGTAAGAGAGAGAATTGCTTTAGTTGGCGAAGAATTTAGGTTGAGTGAACTTTTAGATCGCAGGGTACGTAAACTTTCATCAGGTCAAAAAACTCGAGTTTCTTTGGCCAAGGCAATGATCAATCGACCAGATTTTCTACTTCTTGATGAACCTACTGCTAGCCTGGATCCTGACACTACAGCATGGATACGAGATTTCTTAATGAAATACCGTGATGAGCAGGGTGCCACAATTCTATTTGCCAGTCATGATATGAGAGAAGTCGAGTTACTATGCGACGAAGTTCTTTTAATGAGGAGGGGGAAACTTGTAGAAAAAGGATCCCCTGAAGAATTACTCCGTAAGCATGACCGTGATAATCTAGAGCAGGTGTTTTTGGATGTATCAAGGGATGGAGGTTCCAGTTGAATATTGGTAGTTCATTTGGCCGTATTACCGCGTTGATCCTACGTTACCTATATCTTTTGCGTAGTTCTTGGCCTCGAATCATTGAGATCGCTTATTGGCCAACTATGCAAATGGTCATCTGGGGCTTTGTTTCTCAGCATTTTTCGAGTTCCAGTCCAGAGTTGACTGCTGGTGGTATTCTTATATCGGTAGTTTTAGTTTGGGACTGTTTATTTCGTTCACATATAAGCTACACATTGTCTTTTTTGGAAGAATTATGGTCCCGTAACTTGGGTAACCTATTTGTCTCCCCACTCCGTCCTAACGAACTGATTGCTGCACTGGCCAGTATTTCGATGATGCGTACCTTGATTGGCATGCTCCCCGCTGCTTTACTTGCGATTCCCTTCTTTAATGTGTCTGTTTTTGATATGGGACTACCTCTTCTAGGCTTCTTTTTGAATTTAGTTCTAACGGGTTGGGCTATTTCCCAGTTTGTTACTGGTATTCTTATTCGCTATGGCTTGGGTGCGGAAAGTTTGACCTGGGTACTTCCCTTTTTGATTGCTCCTTTTTCTTGCATTTATTACCCACTTTCCACTCTTCCGCAATGGATGCAATCAGTTGCTGTATTCGTACCTACAACTTATGTTTTTGAAGGAATGCGGGCTCTTTTAATTGATGGCATTTTTCGAGCTGATCTAATGCTTCAGGCTGTAGCTCTTAATTTTGCTTTTCTTACATTTGGTTTATTTGCTTTCTTTATTTCGTTCCAAGCAGCTCGAAGGCATGGATTACTTTTACAGTCGGGTGAATAATTTTACGGATTCCAAGTTGCCAAATTTATAAGACCAAGCATCATGAAATTTCAATTTCCTTATGGCTAGAATAAATAAAAATTACGACAAATTAGCTGCCGGTTATCTTTTTCCAGAGATTGCCCGTCGCACCAACGCATTTCTCGACCAGAATAAAGGGGCTCAAGTCCTGCGTCTCGGAATTGGGGATACTACCGAACCAATCGTACCGGCGGTACTCGAAGGATTACATTCAGGTGTAGACGCACTTGGTAAAATTGAGTCCTACTCAGGTTATGGGCCATCCGAAGGTATCACTCCATTGAGGCAGGGACTTTGCGACCTTTACGGGGAGCGTGGACTTTCACTGGACCCTTCCGAGTTTTTCGTGAGCGACGGAGCCAAGTCTGACTCAGCAAACATACAGGGAATTTTCTCAGAGGATTGTATCGTGGCCGTACAAGACCCTGCTTACCCCGTTTATGTAGATAGCAATGTCATTTCTGGAAGAACTGGATTATCATCCGATTCCGGATATGAGGGGCTGGTTTATATGCCCTGTACTGAGGATAATGGTTTCTTTCCTGATATCCCCGACCGTAAAGTTGATCTTATTTATATTTGTAGTCCAAATAATCCTACAGGTGCTGTTGCATCCAAGGAACAACTCAAAACTTTTGTTGATTATGCAAATGAGCACAAGGCGATAATATTTTATGATTCTGCTTATGCTTCTTTTATTACCGACCCTGATCTACCACGGTCAATTTATGAAGTAGATGGGGCAGAAAAGTGTGCGATTGAGTTCAATAGTTTTTCTAAGACTGCAGGATTTACCGGAGTACGTCTTGCTTGGACGATTGTCCCCCAAGCATGCAGGACTGAAGATTCTGAACCTGGGAAATTACATTCGCTGTGGACTCGCCGGCAAAACACTTTTTTTAATGGTGCAGCAAATATTGTGCAAGCTGGTGGCGTGGCAGCCCTGAGTCCAGAAGGTCGAAAGCAAACGGATGCACAAGTCTCATTTTACCTTGAAAATGCTCAGATTATTAATCAAGGGTTAAAGTCTTTAGGAATCACCACTTATGGCGGAGGAAATGCACCTTATGTTTGGCTTAAAACTCCGGAAGGGATATCATCTTGGGACTTTTTTGATAAGCTTCTTAATGAATGTCATGTGGTGGGAACGCCCGGTTCCGGTTTTGGTCCGGCTGGGGAAGGCTTTTTCCGCCTAAGTGCTTTTGGGCATCGTGAGAATGTCGAAAAAGCAGTTTCTTCAATTAAAGAGAACTTAGAGATTTAGTATTAGTAAGGTGGCAGTTTAAACAAAAGACTGCTTCACTGGCTTAATAACGATTTCAGGAATATGAGCTCTTTCAGGTAACCCACATATATGCATAACTACCGAAGCGATATCTTCTGGTTGTAGTATACTCTCTCTGTGGTCTTGTGTAGGTGGAATCTTCCGATTGTCTAAAATAGGAGTATTCACTTCTCCTGGGTATATATTAGTAACCCGGATTCCATTTTCCTTTTCTTCCTCTGCAACTCCCACTCCTAATCCGCTCATACCAAACTTTGACGCGTTGTAACCTATCCCTGCTAAAGGAACAGACCTCCTGCCAGCCACTGAGTTTAGCAGAATAATTAGACCCTGTTTTTGGAGTCTCATTCTATCCAATGCTAAACGCATTACATTATAGGTACCCGTCAGATTTATATTGATTAATTTGTCCCATTCTTCGGGACTAAGCTCTTTCATTGAGCGCATAGCTACATTAATTCCTGCCGCATGTACTAAGAAATCTAATCTACCTATTTGTTTATCAAACCATTGGTAGAGATGGTCTATTGATTCACGATCAGTTACATCAGCTTTTTGAGAGAAAATTGAGTCTGGGTTTTCCGCTAGGGATGCAGTCATTTCTAGAGGTTCAATTTTCCTCCCGGCAATCACCACCTTTGCACCTTCATTGGAAAGAGCAAGAGCAGAGGCTCTGCCCATTCCTGAACCGCCTCCAATCAGTAGAACATTTTTTCCTGCAATATTATTAATTACACTCATATGGGCAAGAAATGGATTAAGGCGCGATTTCTAGCAACTCATAATCTTTATTAGACAAAAGGAACAAATGGAACCCCACAGCTTGTGAGTAATAAGTATGCGATAATTAGAAGTATCAACTTGTACATTTATTTTCGGTAACTGAAGATATGGATTTAATCAATGCTAAGTCTTCATAACTAAGAATTATTTATCGTAGAAGAAATTATAACTGAAGAAAGCAAAGGTTGACCCAATTGATGGATACGACCTAACATGGTATAATATTTATGAATTTAATAGCTTCCATTGAGAATTCATTTTACATACCTAGGGCAATACTCGGTGTTATTGGGTTATTATTGTTCGCCTATTTTTTGAGTTCTGATCGAAAAGCCATTAATCTTCGGGTAGTTCTTGGGGGACTTCTGCTACAATTCATCATTGCATTCGGAGTTCTGAAGATAGTTTGGGTTGAGTCTATTTTTGGATGGATAGCTCATTTATTTGCAGTTGCTTTACAAGTCTCAGTAGATGCTTCGGCTTTTGTTTTCGGACCGCTTGCCAAAATTTCAAGTATGAATCAAGTTTTTGAAGACCAAGGCTTTGTTTTTGCTTTCATGGCATTACCAAGCATTTTATTTTTTTCCGCATTGTCTTCCCTGCTTTACTATTTCGGTATTCTACAGCTTGTTGTTAAAGCAATGGCTTGGGTAATGATCCGAATAATGAAATTGTCCGGAGCCGAAAGTCTAGCTGCAGCCGCCAATGTATTTGTGGGGCAGACTGAAGCACCCCTTATTATAAAACCTTACATATCGAGCATGACAAGGTCTGAACTTTTGGCCTTGATGGTTGGAGGTATGGCTACCATCGCAGGCTCTGTATTCGCTATATACATGGGTATGCTTGGGGGCGAAGATGAATTATCCCGAATGGCTTTTGGGAAGTTTTTACTTTGTGCATCTGCAATGAATGCACCCGCGGCCCTCCTATTTGCAAAAATACTTATTCCTGAAAAAGAATCTGTAAACAAGCAACTTAGTATAAATCCGCAATCAATCGGTCGAAATCCGATAGATGCTTTGGCAAACGGTACTACCCAAGGTCTGAAGCTAGCATTAAATGTTGCTGCCATGCTCATTTCTTTTTACGCCCTTATATTATTGATAAACTATTCATTGTCTTATCTTGGTTCAATTTCGGTTGGAGCAGAAGGTGGGCTTAATGATTGGATTGCTAGAGTCACGGATGGAGGATTTAGTGAGTTAAGTCTCCAAGCTATTTTTGGTTTCTTTTTTGCACCGATCGCCTGGCTTATCGGAATTTCATCTGATGAAATACTTCAGGTTGGGCAGTTGATTGGTACCAAGCTATTTGCAACTGAATTTTTCGCCTTCGCTGACTTAGCCGCTTACAAGGAAGCAGGTATGAGTTCACGTTCAGTTTATCTTTCGACTTTCGCACTTTGTGGATTTGCCAACTTTATGTCTATTGGTATTCAAATCGGTGGAATTGGAGCTATTGCTCCGGATCGCAGGTCTGAAATAGCAGGGTTAGGGGTCAAAGCATTAATTGGAGGAACCATGGCAAGCCTGCTTTCAGCAACTATAGCTGGTTTACTTCTTTAGGATTTAAGTATTCCTCTGGTTTTTAAAAATCTACGGTTTGACCTTTTAGCCCTTTCCCACAAATTAAAAAGCATTAATGTCTAAAGCAAACATCGAAATCCCACAAAAAATCCCTGTAATGACTTTACGTGGGGTAGTTCTCTTCCCTAAGGCGATGATGCCTCTAAGTATTTTCGAGGAAAGGTATCGCCAGATGCTAGATGAGGTTCTCGATACAACGCGCATGTTCGGTATTGTCTGTGAGAGAGAAAATGTAGCAGAGGACGAAGTTCACATGGAGCACCCTTTTGGTGTTGCAACTGTTGGACTCATCCGCGTTTCAAAAAAACATCACGACGGAACTTCATTTGTTTTACTGCAAGGCATTAAGAGAGTTAAGATTCGAGGTATATCTCAGGAATTACCTTACCGCGTAGTTGAAACCGAAGCGATGAATTCTATTATTGATGATTCCTGTAGTTCTATTCGCAAAGAGTTAGAACAAGCTTTGCAGCAAAATAAACTTCTTGGAGGTGATGTTACTGATGAAATGCTAGAATTTCTCAATCCACTGGATGATGATGATGCATTCGTTGACTTGGCAGCCTTTACTCTTTGCAAGCATACTCTCCGAAAACAAGCTATGCTTGAAGTTCAACATCTAAGTAAGCGTGCTTCCATGCTTCTTACCGATCTTCATCGTGAGAATGACCGACTTGCCAGCATTAAGCAGATGATGAATCAGTCCGAAGACGAGGCTTCAGAGCAAAACTAAGTTCTCCTTCTGATGAGTCGACGCCAACCAACTCCTGAGCAAATGGCCAAGAAAGTCGTCCACTTTCGACGCGTTATTAAATTCAGATCCTATTTTGGCTGGATGTTTACTATCGTTGGTGGCACGCTTTTTGGAGTGGGTTTTAAAAACCACCAAATGCCTTTGGTTATGATAAATGGGGCATGCTTCTTTGCCTATGGTCTATTTATGGTGTGGCAAACTAAGCGTGCCCGCGAAAAACTCGATCGAAGCGAAGGGTAGGAACGCTCTCTTAGACATCCTGCCAAACACTTGGGTGCATCTGACTCGCTTCAGGCGGGTCGTTTTCAGAAAAGTATATCCCCATGCGTAAATAAGCCATACGATATTCTGGTGTTTCCGGTCGCAAAGCCTGTATTTCTTCAAATAAACTTTCAGCAGATCTGCCCTGTAATTCGTAGATTTCACGTATTCCAATATCGATAAGATCTCTGGCTACCCTTACATCCATTCGAGGAATTCGCATGATTGCGGATTGCATTGCTTCTCGATCAACCTTCTTCTTTTTTTTATTACTTGAAGGAGTATTGTCGCCGTACATAGGTTCCTGTTGCTTTCCTAAAAGAGCATCGATAGGTATGATATCATCAAAAGCCATACCATATTCAATCATTTCTACAGTCAACAAAGGCAATTGAAATCGGATATTGATCTTGCCCGAATTACCTTACTCTATGCTTCAAATAAGTTTGCTTTCTTCGTAACTGAACAAATTTTTTATGATTATTAAAACTAAAGCATATTTGTTATTTATTTCTTTTATCCTACTTTCAACTGGGTGTGCCACAATTTTCTCGGACAGTGACATTGGTTCATCGAAAAGTAATGTAATCGGAGATAAAAGGCTTCATCATCTTGTCTTTTGCTGGTTAAAGGATCCAGGTAATCAGTCTCATCGAGATGAGATTATAGGAGCAACAAAGATATTTAGGGAAATTCCTGGTGTAATAGATGTTCAAGTAGGTCATGTTTTACCGAGTGAGCGAGACATCGTCGATGATAGTTTCGATGTTGGCATTCTTGTGGTAACAAAAGATGCGGCTGATTTACAAAATTACTTGGACCACCCTCTACATCAACAGGTAAAAAAAGAGGTATTGGTTCCTCTGGTTGAAAAAATTATTGTCTACGATTTTGTTAAATAAAAATTTAGTGATTTTCTGGCGTCTTTCCAAGAACGATATTAAATCGTGCGGCAACTTCTCCGGACTTGGACCCTTTGACTGGATTAAAAGGAACAATTAGTGATTCCCTGGCTTTTCGATCCTTTACCCTTTGGAGAATTGCATCTCTCTGGTTTCGAGGCTCTCCTTTTATATAGCATTGTGTCATAAACTTCTCTCTGCCTTTTACTGAAACCGCCATATGAATATGAGGAGTGCGTCCGCTGTAATAACTAGGTTTAAGGGTACGAAAAAAATAGTTCCCCTTAGAGTCGGTTAGAAATCGTCCGTAGCCTTGAAAGTTCGTGTCCTGTTTAGCACGCGATCCACCCTTTGAGTGCAGATAAACTCCATTATTATCAACCTGCCAAATTTCCACTAATGAGTTACGAATAGGATTCCCTTTATTGTCAGTTATCTTTCCACTAAGATAAGCAATTGTACCAATCGCTGGTGTAAGGGAATCATTCAGAATAATCAGGTCATTATCAGTGTCCAGTGGCAATATGTCTGGGTAAAAAGGGCCTTCTACCTGCTTTGGAGTCAAGGATAGTATTTCTGCGAGTAAACCTGGGGAATAAAAAAAAGGTAGGGTAGAGATAAAATAACGACGAGCAATGGATATCGATTTCATGCAATTTATCCTTGGCTTAGGATTATATTATGGGAAGCATAAAATAGATATTCTTTATTTATTGAACTCTTAACTAGTTCAACAATGTAATTTCTTTTCACATGGTTACTCCAATAGTAAACTTTCAGAGTTAACCCAGAGAATTGATTAGTCGATCAGGATTTCCTTGGCAGATTTCCCTTGGGGAATCATGGGTAAGACATGTTCCGTGTAGGGTACAATAATTTCTAAAAGGTAGGGCTCATCGGCATCAAGCATTTCTCTCATGGCCTCTTGTAGATCTTCACGTTTGATCACTCGTCGAGCTTTTACGCCAAAGCCTTCACACATTTTTATGTAATCTGGGTAAATTGCTTCTTCATTATCCGGTCCACCAATGTTTTCAGGGTCGCATAAAATGGTATGTCCACGGACGGATTCATAAAATCGATCTTCCCACTGTACCACCATTCCTAAGTGTTGGTTATTCAATAGGAGGCACTTCGCATTTATTTTTTCAATCTTTGCGGTAGCTAACTCTTGGACATTCATCAAAAAAGAACCATCACCATCAATGTCAATTACTTCTTTGTCAGGTCGTGCTACTTTCGCTCCCACTGCAGCTGGATAACCAAATCCCATGGTTCCAAGCCCTAAGGAAGAAATGTAGGTTCGGGGTTCTTTAAAGCGATAATACTGGGCTGCCCACATTTGGTGTTGGCCCACTCCAGTGGTAATAATGGCATCACCTTTAGATTCTTTGTACAGAACATCAATTGCTTCCTGCGAAGTGATGTGTTTGCCTTTATTAAATTTGAAAGGATGTTTTTCTTTCCAACCCTTTACTGTACTCATCCATGAGGAGAGGTCAGGTTTTTCAAATTTACCATCCCGAATGAGCTCTGACATTCGCTTGAGTGCATATTTGATATCAGAACGGATGGGGAAGTGTGCATGTACATTCTTATTATGCTCGGATTTATCCACATCAAAGTGAATGACATATGCTTCCTGAGCATACTTATCTACTTTCCCCGTTATACGGTCATCGAAACGAGCCCCTGCACAAAGTAATAAATCGCTTTCGCACACGGCCCAGTTCCCTGCAACTGTGCCATGCATCCCGTACCAGTAGAGTGATTGCTCGTGGTCTGGGTCAAATACACCAACGCCCATTAGGGTATGCGTTACCGGAAGACCGGTAAGTTCCGCAAATTCTTTGAGTTCTTCATGGGCATCCGCGGAGACAATGCCACCACCGGTATAAAGTACTGGTTTTTTTGCTTTGGATACGAGGTTGAGAACTTCGATTAGTTCATCGTCTGTAGCCCTTGGGTCATCTAATTTATATCCTTCCAAATCTTCTACCTCGGCAGGAAAGAAAGGTTCAAAAACTTTTTGCTGCACATCCTTAGGAATATCAATTACCACGGGACCAGGCCGACCGCTTTCTGCGAGATAAAATGCTTCTTTAACGACTTTTGGCAAATCTTCAGCTGTGAGCACGAGGTAGCTGTGTTTGACAATTGGTAAGGTCATACCAAAAAAATCTGTCTCCTGAAAGGCGGCTTTACCAATGAATTCCTGATAAACTTGGCCCGTTATAGCAATCATGGGAATACTGTCCATAAATGCATCCGCAATACAGGTAACTAGATTAGTTGCTCCAGGGCCAGATGTTGCCATGCAGACTCCTGCTTTTCCAGTAGCACGCGCATATCCATGAGCCATGAAACCACCACCCTGTTCTTGACGAGGTAGGATCGTTCTGATTTTGTCTGATCGAGTGAGTGCTTGGTGTAATTCCATTGATGCACCGCCTGGATAGGCAAACACCGCATCCACGCCCTCACGCTCAAGAGCGGCGACTAAAGCGTCGGCTCCTTTCATGGCGGGACCGTGCTCGCCTTTTGCTTCTGGGTCGGGTTGTTTAATGGATTGCGTATTCATAATAAATTATTTGAATGAAGTTATTAACATGCCAAAGAGAACCTGGCTTTTCAAGGTGAAAGGAAGAAGTACAATATGAAAATGAGAATTGAGGCATGATCCATCGCTAATAGAGGTGATGACTTTGATTTTTCTAGATTAGATCGCGTAAATCGGAAACAGAGAGCTTGAGGTTAGCTGCTTCTGATTCTTCAAATACTTGCTCTAAGAGTTTTCTTTTTCCTTCTTGCAGTTCAAGTACTTTATCTTCGACCGTATCCGAAGCGATAAATTTGTAAACATTTACGACCTTATCTTGTCCGATTCGGTGAGCCCGATCGGTGGCTTGGGTTTCTGCCGCAGGGTTCCACCAAGGGTCAAAGTGAACGACGACATCAGCACCAGTAAGGTTTAGTCCAGTTCCTCCAGCTTTAAGAGATATTAAAAATACTGGAATCGAATCATCTTCCTGGAATCGGTCGACCTGAGCCATTCGGTCTTTGGACGATCCATCAAGGTAGCAAAAGGGTAGTGATGAAGATTCGAGATCTGTTTTCAAAAGTTGAAGAACTTTCACGAATTGAGAAAAGACGAGTATTCGGTGACCACCTTCGAGGCATGTGTAAAGAAGTTCACGAAAAGCCCGAAGTTTTGCAGAATATTCAGCTTCTATATTTTCGCTGACTAGACGAGGGTCGCAGCATGTCTGACGTAGGCGAAGGAGTTGGGTGAGAGTTTTCATTCTCATCGCACCATCCGAAGCACCAGAATCTGCTAATTTATTAAGTTCGCTTTGAGAAGATTGTCGAATTTGTTCATACAAATCACGTTGTTCCTTGGATAATTTAATATGAAGAACCTGTTCGATTTTTTCGGGTAATTCAGGGGCGACTTCACTTTTCCGTCGACGAAGTAAATATGGGGCAGCCTCTTTTAAAATTCGTTGTTCGTGCCAAATCCTATCATCTCCACGCGATGAAGTGGGGATTTGAGGTCGTGAACCCGGTAAAAGAAATTCTAGCAAAGACAATAAATCATATACGCTGTTCTCAATGGGGGTACCAGTTAAGAGTATACGACCTTCAGAGGATAGCGCTGACATTGCCTTGGCATTTTGAGTCTTTCTGTTTTTGAGGTACTGAGCTTCGTCTCCTATCACGCAAAGCATAGGTATTGCTTCAAACATTTCACGATCTCGAACGAGAGTGCCATATGATGTAATGATAAGATCTCTGGCAGTCAGGCTAGTCGGGACAGTTGTTCGGGAAGCCCCATGATGAACCAGTACCTTGAATTCTGGACAAAACCTTACGGTCTCACGCCGCCAATTTTCAATAAGAGAAGCCGGGCATACCACAAGTGATGGTAATACTGAAGACTTTTCCTTCCGAAGAACCGCGAGGAAGGCAAGAGTTTGAAGAGTTTTACCCAAACCCATTTCATCTGCAAGAATTCCACCTAACTGGTTACGAAAAAGATGGAGCAACCAGGCGACACCTATTTTTTGATAAGGTCGCAGTATTTCATCTAAATTACCTGGCAAGGCTGGTGCTTTAAGCGACGATAAATTTTGAAGAGCAACACTTCTTTTTCTCCATTCTGCAGGTGGTTTAAATCGAGGGTCGGCAGATAAAACATATTCCTCAAGAGAAGTTGCCTGATATTTTTCTACAGTGTGCGAAAACTGGGAAAGGAGAGGAGCTTCTAAGTCTCCTGATAATCTGCGTTGCAACTGCGAAGCTTTTTCGCGTAGTTCACGAGTTATAAGATAAACTTTTTTCCCGTGTCGAACATGGTTCTGCCCTGTTGATAAAGCATGTTCGATTTCATCCTGTGGAGTATCTCCTGCTTCGAACCTTACTTCGAGTTCGGTTCCTTCGACGGACTCTACTGCTTTTGCCCGCAGACAAGTCTTACCTATTACTTTTGTTTGCTTTCTAAAGTTCTCAGTAAACTCGGCATCATAATCGAGTTCGAAATCTTCTTGATGGCTTGCCAGAAAATCGAGGACCTTTGAGGAGTCCCTAAGCCACCACCAATGACGATGAGCTCGGTCTCGCAGAAAATTCCATTTTCTCATTAAACTGAGAACATCAGAGTACTTAGGGTGTTCAGCAGATGGGAGTATGATTCGCAGGTACTCAGTAGATCCTTCAACTTCTATGGCGGGACCTAGATAATCTGGAGGTTCATTTTGTACGATATCTGTTGACTCGTCATGGGCAGTAATCTCCCGAACGGGGCGGACTCGGTTAACTTCTTGATTAGGAATATATTCACTGACTCCAATTAGATTTCCATTTTCCCAGGGAATTGGGTTGTCGGGTTTGTTTGCAGGGAAAAAACAAGGAATATCGCTAAGCATTTTTAAAAGTTCCCCTGTTTGCTTAAGGTCTAATTGTAAAAAAGATGATAGTTTTCCTTGGCACCATTGTGTAAGAGCAAATAGGGCACCTCGTTCAGAGTCGGGAAGGTCGGCAAGAAGTGCCATATCAACCTTTTCAGGTGGGATTCTCTTTCCAGAACTATCTTCAAGTTCTATTTTAGCGGGGATCGAATCGCGCTGAGCACACCCCGCCATTGTCGGGGGGAACAATATACGAAGTTTCACTCTTTTTATGTTAAAATGATAGGCTCTGTAGAGCTTCGCTAATTCCTTTACCTGCTGGAGCACCACCCATCGCAAAATCCGGTTTACCACCACCTTTTCCTCCAAGTTTACCGGCAAGTTGAGACACTATTTGTCCAGCAGTGTAGCCATCTTTAATTGCTTCGGGTGAGCAAATGCAGATGATTCCACATTTTTGATTAGCCTCACTAGCGAGAACTACAATCGAAGGGGACAACCTTTTATTTATTTGTGCCGCGAGGGAACGTAGTTCGTCGGGAGCGAGATTCACCACTGATTGACGAATGAGTTTTATTCCGCCGAGATCATCTGCCTTCTTAATCAAATCATCAGCTAATCCAGATTGATTCTTTTGAGAAAATGAACGAATTTTCTTCTCAAATTCTTTGTTCTTAGTCTGGATTTGCGCAATTTTTTCGCTTAATTCTTCCGGTTTGCAGGCGAGTTGTCGGAGGAGCTGGTTAAACAGAGTAATTCTTCGATTTGCCCAACTTAAAGCTGCTTTGCCTGCAACAGCCTCTATCCTTCTATTCCCTGCAGAAATTGCAGATTCATTGGTCACTCGAATAGAACCAATTTCACCTGCAGTGGTTACATGTGTACCACCACATAATTCCTGACTCCATCCACCTAAATTAACAACCCTAACTTTTTCTCCATACTTGTCCCCAAAAAATGCTACGACTTCAGGGGGCTTCTCGGAAAAAGGAATTTCATAGGACTCCACGGATTCATTAAGTAGAATTTTCTCATTGGCGATTAATTCAATTTGTTCAAGTTGCGCTTCAGTAACGCTTTCGAAGTGTGAAAAATCAAAACGTAGTCGGTCAGGTTCGACGAGAGACCCGGCTTGCCTAACATGGTCCCCCAAGGTTTCGCGTAAAGCCCAATGCAAAATATGTGTGGCGGTATGGTGTCTTTGTATACTTTGACGACGGACCTGGTTTACGGAAAGTACAACATTTCCAGATAGAGATTGGTCAGCAGGTGATTCTTTAAGCTTATGTAAAAAACGACCATTCGTATCTTTTATAACATCGGATATTACAAGGCTCTGATCGTTAATAAATACTGTGCCAGAATCTCCTCTTTGCCCACCCATTTCGGCGTAGAATGGAGTTTCTTCAAAAACTAAATAAGTGTCTTTTCCCTGATTTAATACTTCTTTACAGCTTGTTTGGAAATTACTTAATTTTTCAATGTCATACCCCAGGAATTCCGTAGCGTCTTCTGAATCTCCTGATTCGCTAACTAAAATATCTACAGATTTATGAGCATCCCTTGCCCTTTTTTTCTGCGCATTCATTTCCTCGTCAAAGCTGGCGGTTTCTACCTCTAATCCATTTTCACGAGCCAATAGTTCGGTAAGATCTAGAGGAAAGCCATAGGTATCATAGAGCTTGAAAGCGAATGCTCCTGACATTTTTTCACCTGCAGAGAGGTTAGTCAGCTCTCGATTAAAAAGTTCAATTCCACGATCCAAAGTTTTATTAAATGAAGATTCCTCTGATTGTAAGGTTTTGAGTATTAGATTCTCACGCTTTTTTATTTCAGGAAAAACAGATCCCATCTGTTCAATGAGGACAGGTGCGAGAAGGTGAAAGAAGGGATATTCAAACCCTAATGTTCTCCCATATCGTACTCCCCGACGGAGTATTCTTCTTAAAACATAATTACGGTCGGTATTCCCGGGAACTATGCCATCAGCAATAGAAAAACAGAGGGCTCGCAGGTGATCTCCGATTACCCTAAATGCGACATCAATTTCTTCCTGTTTACTCGATGGTTTATTAAGTTTGGGGAGAGTAGATAGATACTTTTTTCCTGAAAGTTCCTCAATCTTATCGAAAATAGGGGAAAATACATCGGTGTCGTAGTTTGATGTGGGATTAGAAAAATCGGTGAACCCTTTGGTTGATTGAATGACTGCAGCGACTCTTTCAAACCCCATTCCCGTATCCACATGTTTGGCGGCGAGGGGGGAGAAATCTCCTGCTCTGTCAGCATTAAACTGAATGAAGACAAGGTTCCATATCTCGATACAAAGGTGAGAGTCTGCATTAACGAGCTCGCCTTTAGAGTCTCCATTTGGGGTCAGATCAATGTGCAATTCGCTACAAGGACCACAAGGCCCTGTTTCGCCCATCATCCAAAAATTATCTTTTTTTCCGCCTGTAACAACATGAATTTGTGGATCCAAATCTGCAGATTTAAAAATATCCGACCAAATATTGTGTGCGTCTTGATCGAAGTCGGCGGGATCACCATTTTCAGGTTTGTAGACAGTCGCGTAGAGTCTTTCGGGTGGAAATTTCCAAACATCAACCAGTAGTTCCCAAGCCCATTGTATCGCCTCCGTTTTAAAATAGTCACCGAAAGACCAATTACCGAGCATTTCAAAGAAGGTGTGGTGGTAAGTATCGAAACC
>JAOFOL010000035.1 GCA_028042835.1 Opitutales bacterium
AGTACATTTTGTCCCGTTTTTTTAACAAGGCAAACCTTATGGATTATTTTTTCCTAAATTTTCAGTGAAAGAATTTGTCTTCCGTTAGGAGGAATTTCTTACACAAATCAACTTTCAGGCAATTCGTGAATGGTGAAATAAACCGGACCGGAAAGTTTGCTTCCATTCGAACTGTCGACCGTAAAGTCGAGTTTAAGGTTATGACAAGGAGCTAGATCAGGGATATGGACGATGAGTGTCTTTCCATCCTTTGAGGGATTAATAGATTCAATAGTAAGCTTATCATCACCTCTGGTCTTCGGGTCGGAAACTTTAAATGAAGGAGAACCATATCCTTTGGACCACTGATAATTCCATGCCACGGCATGAAAGGAATCCATGTTTATGGAATCAGGTTTAACTTTATCTGTGAAGGTAAGTTCGAGACGATTTTTTCTCGCTTTGGCTTCCCGTAGATAGATGCCATCTTTACCCGTAAAACGAAGCCTTTGTATACTTCCTTCCTGGGTAGCACCTGCCTGCCAACCAGTAAGGCCCGAGTAGTAAAGCTGGCCATCTATCGGGCTTTGGGCCGCACGCATCGTACCAGATTCCATTTTTAAAGGTAGGGAATAAACGGCGCCCTGAGTTACCTTTCCTGGCTTATCCATCATTACATACATCGTGGCTGCCTTTCCGTAAGAGGTATGGAAATATTGCCCGCTCAGGGGGCCGAGCCTTTTATCCTTTTCAACCCATAGCTGACCACCGGAGGAACTATCGAGTTCCTGTGGCATATAGACTATGGGTTGTACGATATTTTCTGGGTCGTACTTATTTCCGTGTTTAGTCCACGAACCCGCTCCATGAAATGCGTTGGGACTAGTGATTGAAATTTTGCTGGCGGGTACATAGGTTCCTTGGTTGTCGCCCAGAGTGATTCGTCCATCGGGAAGTTTTCCGATTCCATTAGGAACACGTAATCCGGCTCCAATAACGGAAGATTTTTTACCGTCCGCGGATACCTTGACCACACCACCAGGGACCGACCATTGGCTGAACCCACCAGTTCGGCCATAATAAAAAGATCCATCCTCTCCGACTTCGAGGTCAAAGTTATAGGCATGCCAACCTTTATCGGGTTCAACCTCGTTGAAGAAGGCTTCATAAAAATCGGCTTCCCCATCGTTATTATAATCGTGGAGTTTGACAATTCTTCCTCGAGTGATGGCAGTAAGTACTCCATCCACTACCTTCATACCCAGCGGTTCATAGAGACCGGCGGCAAATCTTTGCCAGGTTACTTTATCCAGTTCATCATTAATTCCGCTCACGATCCATACATCTCCGGGTAAGGTCCCCACGGCGAGACGACCATCCGGGAAAAAGGCGAGGGAAGAGGTACGCATCCATGAGTTGTAAGCGTTCTTCAGAGGCACGGTAATACTGTCCATTACATATCCCTGGAAGGTGGATGTGGCCAACCTGCCTTTCAGGGTATGGGTGGTTTGCCACCTTCTTGGTCCACCTTTGGTTTTGTCCAAAAGATTGGTCACTTGGTAAGATGGAGTTTTGGTTTGCACTGTATTGCTCTCATCATGGGCTAAGGCAATGTTGAGGTGTAAGGTTGATTTACTGGAAGGAATTTGGAGAACGAGTTTTCCGTTATCACTGGATCTAAATTTTATATCCTGATTTTTCGTTTGCAGCCAGGCGATGGAATGGCCAGATATTGCGACCTGTTCCTTGATTTCTGGTTTTTCATCGATCACGATGAGTTCAAGGGGATTCTGTCCAGGTTGGATAGTCAACCGATGATGTATAACTGGGATCTCTCCGATTTGTTGGAGTTTTGGACTTTCCAACACGGCGCGGCCTTGGACGGAGTATGAAATTACAATTTCATTTCCATACGGATAATGACCATTGTAGCGTAGCTGATCTTCCGGCCAGACAGTTTTTGGAGAAATATTGGGTGCTTCATTCTCAGCTTTGCCATCCCATGCCCATTGCCAACCGTCGGACCGTACAATCTTTTCAAACCTCGCATTGGGTAAACCTGCAGCTCGAAGACGATGATGTAGGGTTCCACTGAAGTCGAGATATCCGCCCGTCCAGGCTCCAATGGTTCTCATAGTTCCAAGTTCATAGGAAATGGTGGTTTCGTTACCCAGGTCAATGGTCAGAGCATTGTTACTTTTTGCATTTCCGACCACCGGGGAAATGAGAGCTTTGCCGTAGTCTCGCAAATATCCAGCACGGGCGAGTTCTTCCATACGCTTGGCATCGTTTCCAGAGTTATCCGGACTCTTGGGCATACTGTAAGTATTAGATTGATCGAATTTCACATACAGGTCAGGGGCTTTATCTTTAATAATTTTTTCCCGCAGGTAGTGTATTACTTTGTACCTGTCGCTTGGGTTTAACTGAACGGAGGGCATCATGTTACGGAAGCCGTAAGTCAGAGTCTTAAACATGCTGAAAGGATCGCCTCCATTTTCCATCTTGTTCTTTGTGAACGAACGGGCGAGGGGATTAATGGGTGGAGTGGTTCCGTCTTTACTATGGCAGGATGTGCAGTTTTGGATGTATAGCTTTTTACCAGCTTCCAGGTAGTCAGCGTCTGGTTTCGCCGAATTGAAGTATGCAAGATCGCGGTGGTTTACATTTTCAAAGTCGTTGAATATAATTAAGGAACCGGGAAAGGCATTACCCTGATGAAGACTTTTGACCTCCTCTTCATCGAAAGGTCGGTTATGGAGTTCGAAATCGTCAATCTTGCCGTCGAAGAAATCTCCATATTTTCCTTTGCTCACCACGGCTGCTCCAAAATGATAATGGTCAAACTTGGTGGCATAACCCATCTGGCCTCGTCCACCTTGTGCCTTCTTTTCGGCATTTAAATAAATGGTTGGACCAGTAGCTTGGCGGTAGGAAATGACCACATGATTCCATTGCTCTTTCTCCACTCCTTCCACCATTAATTCCCATGGTCTTTTTTTCTGTTTTGGGTCACCAAACGATAAGGAACCATTCTCATAAGTTAAACGATAGGCCTCTCCATTATTTTCATTTCGTACAATTCCAAATAAATCCCCTTTTTTGTCGGATTTCGCCTCAAACCATAGAGACAGTGTCCAACCGGAAAGTTCTCCCATTAGAGAACCGCGGTAATACCCCTTACTCATGGCGAGACCGGATCCGAGAGCGGGGAGGTTGTTTTTGGGTAGCGGTGTTCGGCCACCTTCGAATTCAACGGAGATCGCAGGAAGAGATGAACTTATCAAACCGATGGCAATAAGGAGGGGTTTGAAGAGGGAAACGATGGAAAGGTGATTTTTCATGAATGACCGGGCTTAAAAATATGAATTTCGGAGGCAGTTTCTATTTCCTAGGAACAGGCTCTGTAAAACGCAAGCAATACGGCAAGTTTCCCCGCTTATTTTTTACCGTGATCTGGATCGTTCCGTCCGTCAAAATACTTCTCGCGAATCCACTTTGGTTGCCAGCGGTCCAGTATTCTCGCGTCATTATTGTAGCTGGGTTTGAAGGGCAATCGTTTTTCCGACTTTAAGGGGTAGGGGTCTTTGAGATTTGTTCTCCATGTAATCATTAGTTGCTCCATTCTTTTTTGTTGTTTGGAGAAGTTTTGATTCTGGGCGAGATCCTTTATTTCATGCGGATCTTCCTCCAGATTGAAGAGAAGTCGATGATTGATTTGCGGATAGATATGGAGTTTCCACTTTCCGTCATTAACGCTCCTTTGGTTGTCCTGAAAGGGCAGGAAGAGAGATTTTCTGACCTCTTTGGCATTTCCCCGGATGATCTCAGTTAGATCTTCGGAGTCGATTTTATTTTCAGGTTTAACCTTAGCCAAATTGCAGAGCGTTGCATAGAGGTCATGCACATAAGTAAAAGCATTACTCGATTTCCCTTTGGGTATCCCCGGTCCACTTAGTATAAGGGGGCATTGCATACTTTGTTCGTACACATTTTGTTTGCCGAGTAGGCCATGACTTCCCATCGCGAGGCCATGGTCCGCGGTGTAGACAATGATGGTGTTGTCGGCATGGCCACTTTTTTGCAGGGCCAATAAAACCCTCCCAACCTGTTCATCAAGATGGGTGATTAATCCGTAATACTCACAGAGTTGATCGCTGATCATTTTCTTGGTGCGTGGCCAGGGAGCCAAACCCTCGTCTCGTCCGGAGGTAGCTTGTGGCGCATTCTGAAAAGGATGCTGTGGGAGAAAGTTTTCGGGCAGGGGAGGCCGATTCTTGTAATAGATCTCCCGATATTTTTTGGGCGGGTTTCGAGGATCGTGAGGTGCCATGAAAGAGACATAAAGAAAGAACGGATTTTCTTTTTCTGCCTTTTGGATGAAGGATATGGCATCATCTGCAAAGACAGTACTGGAAAAGCCCCCTGCCGGTCTTTTCTGGCTCAGCTTTCCATCCTTCAGGTCCTGCACATGGAAATCAGTGTGATCCGCCATGCCTCCCATATAAACGGATCGTCCATTGGAAAAAGACTGATACAGGGTTTTCTTTCCATTGTGCCATTTGCCAATGATGAAAGGCTGGTAGTTTCCACTTTTTTTAAGCAGGGCGGGGAGCGTCTGGTTGGACCCCCAATTTGCCTGAGGCTTTTCACTAGGCAGGGTCATCCAGTGCTGACCGGTCATCAGCATGGCCCGACTGGCCACACAAACCGCCCCACTGAATGAGCCGGCACAATAGTTTTTACGAAAGCTAAATCCTTCCTTGGCCAATCGGTCTAAATGGGGAGTCTGGATATGAGGGTTGCTGTGGGCGGCAATCGTATCCGCCCGTTGGTCATCCGCAAAAAGAAAGAGAATGTTGGGCTTTTTCTTGGCCGGCAGGAAGGTGCCGGAAAGAACGAGAGCCAACAATACCCGGATCATGAATCAGCTGGCTACTTTTTCCCGGTAGGATTCCACTTCCCAGTTTTCGATGAATTCCCGTGCCCGGTCGGTCATGTACTCCACACTGCCAAAAGCTTGGGAAAGCTTAAGGACTTGAGCACCATCCTGGGCAAAAAGCAGGGCAAGCCCGGCATTCTTCTCGGTCTTACCCAACCCATAGATACGATCGCCATGTATAAGAACTTTAGGAGCAAACCCGTGCTTGTTCTGGTAGGCGTCGGCATTTTCCTGAGTCAATTCATCTGAAAAAGGAAAGGCCCGTGCATAAACGAGATGATCCGGGGTGATCGGTCCGGGAACGCATTCGAAATATCCAGAGGATTCAATGAACGCGGCATCTTCCCCAAATATTTCCTGAATTTTGGACTCTGCTTCGGAGTCTCTGGCAACCTCGGAGATACCAAGATCTTCGGTAATTCCGAGTTTTTCATATTCCTCCCGGAGTGGATTCATCACGCTGGCATAAAGGGAACGGATTTCTTCCGCGGTATCTCCGGATACGAAGATGCCGTGATTTTTGAGCATGATGATCTTCGGAACACGGTTGAACTCGGCTTTATAGGCATCGATACGATCTTTCAATACCATGCAAAGAGTGTACCCGGCATCGATGTACTCGACCCAAAGAGCATCAGGGAAGAGTCGTTTGCAAACGGACTCGCCATCCTTGGCACAGGTCATCCCATTCACGAGCAATGCGTGCGTGTGAACCACAAACTTAGTTTCAAGAATGTTGTGCAATGGCGCTTCCACGGATGGGCGACCGGCATCGTTGAGAACGGCTTCGCCCATAAAGTTTTTAACCAGTTCCTCACGGGCATGAGATTCTTCGGGCGTTTCCACATCATAAAGTCCGTTGACCTTGGCCCGGTTCAGGGTGACGAAAGTCTCCTCCTGCAAGCCGGCCAGAGTGGTGCCGGATGGTTTTACCCAAAGGGTGGATTCATCTTTGTAGGAAGTGTTACCTCCTCCGCCCTTAACATATTCCGGCGTTCCAAATTCGTGAGAGAGTTCGACAATGGTCTGTAGGTCTTGCATGATGGTTGTATAAGGAAATCTTTGATTCCCTGCGAGTGGAAACTCGAAAAATAAATGAATAAATTTCCGATTGTTTGCTTGAAATCATAATATGATGATTCGATAACTAAATTATGTTTTTTGGTGCTAAAATTTTCCTGTTTGTTTGTGTTCTGATGGGATCCGTACTGCATTCGAAAAATGCGGAATGGTGGTCAAGGATGCCCCTTCTTCAACCTAAAGTTCCCAAGGCAGAAAAATGGGGGAGAAATCCGGTTGATCGCTTTATTCTTCAGAAGTTAAGGGCTCATGACCTGAGCCCGAGTTCGGTCGCTTCTCCGTCGGTTCTGATTCGTCGTTTGACCTGCGATTTGACCGGATTACCCCCGAGTCCCTCAGAGCTTTCGGCATTCGAAAAGGAATATGCTTCTGACCCAGAGCGTGCTTATGAAGAATTGGTCGACCGCTTACTGTCGTCTCCGAGGTATGGTGAACGATTCGCCCGGCACTGGTTGGATGTGGCCAAGTATGCGGACACCTGCGGATACGATAAGGATAAATTACGAACCCATGCCTGGCCTTACCGGGATTATGTGATTCGTTCCTTCAATCAGGATAAACCGTACGCCCAATTTGTGAAGGAGCAGATCGCGGGTGATTTTATCTATCCGGACACGGAAGATGGGATTCTGGGTCTTGGTTTTTTAGCAGCTGGGCCATGGGATTTTATCGGGCATGTGGAAGTACCTGAATCCAAGACTGATGGTAAAGTGGCACGTAATCTGGATAGGGATGATATGGTATCCAATGTCTTCAACAGTTTTTGTGCCACCACGATCCAGTGTGCCCGTTGTCATGAGCATAAGGGCGATCCGATTGGGCAGGATCACTATTACAGTTTGCAGTCGGTTTTTGCGGCGGTCGACAAGGCGGACCGAATATACGGGCTCGATCCAAAAGTGGCCCGTAAAAAAGAACAATTATCAATCCGAGAGGGAACTCTTGCCCGGGAAGTCGTTTTGGCAGAGAAGGAATTGAAAAAGAAAGGAGCGGGAGAACTTAAGAAATTGAATGACCGCCTCTCCAAACTTCAGAAGAGTAATGGTGTTGCGACTCGGGTGCCAGAGCATGGATACCACAGTCAAATTGTTCAACGCCCTGACTCAGTCAAATGGGTGCAGGTGGATCTGGGAAAGAGACAGAAGATCAAGTCCGTTTTATTACATGCATGTTACGATGATTTTGCCGGGATCGGTGCGGGTTTTGGATTTCCCAAGCGATTTAAAATTATTGCCTCGAATAAGGAAGACTTTTCCAGGAATCAAATATTGGTGGACCGCACGAAGAAAGACTTTGCAAATCCCCGCCTTGAGTCTGTTTCCTTTATAGTGAATTCCCATGCCCGTTATTTGAGAATTGAGGCAACCAAACTGGCGGAGAGGAAGAACGATTATATTTTGGCATTAGCTGAACTTCGGATCCTCGATGAAAATTTGGAAAATCTGGCGATGGGAAGAAAGATCACCGCTAAGGACAGTATTGAAGCACCGATTCGTTGGCGAAAATCGAACCTGACAGATGGGAAATGGTCCAAAAGCAAAAATCCGGAGAAATCCAAACAACTTCTTGCTCTCCAAAAGGAACGCGAAACATTTCTCTCATCCTTGCAAACAGATGAGGAGAGGAAAGCACTGGCTGGTAAAAAAAAGGAACGAAAGGAGGTCGAAAAAAGCCTCAGGGCCTTACCGGAAGGAAAAATGGTCTACGCCGCGACCACGCATTTTAAACCCCGCTCAAATTTTAAACCCACGAAAGGCAAGCCGCGGAGGATCCATGTTCTGCATCGGGGAGAAGTTAACCAACCACGGGATCCTGTCCGCCCTGGTACGATTCCAATTTTAGCCAAAGAAAAATGGGAGTTTGATCTGCCGGAGGTACATGATGAAGCGCAGAGACGGGCGGCTTTGGCGGAATGGATTGTCCGCGAAGATCACCCGCTGACTTGGCGGGCGATTGTAAACCGGGTATGGCAATGGCATTTCGGTCAGCCGATTGTGGGGACGCCCAATGATTTTGGTCCGCTCGGGCAATCACCGACTCATCCGGAGCTTTTGGATTGGTTGGCGGTTTATTTCCGAAATTCGGGAGGCTCGTTCAAGAAACTCCATAAGCTTTTGGTGATGAGTGAAACCTATCGGCAATCCTCGTTGGAGGACGGAGATAAATCGAAAATTGATTCGAGTAACCAGTGGCTCTGGCGAATGAACCGGAGAAAACTTTCGGCGGAGGAAATGAGAGATGCGGTTTTATTGGTTAGTGGTAAACTGAATATGGAAATGGGAGGGCCTGGTTTTTACTTGTTTAAGTTGGAGCAAACCGCTCATTCTCCTCATTATTACTATCACAAATTCGATCCCGAAGATCAGAAAAGTCATCGTCGTTCGATCTATCGTTTCGTGGTTCGTTCCCAGCCCAATCCCTTTATGACCACCTTGGATTGCGCTGATTCTTCCCAGAGCACCCCGAGGCGAAATGAAACCCTGACCGCGTTGCAGGCACTCAGTCTGCTTAACAATAAGTTCACGCTTGCGATGTCTCAGCATTTTGCCAATCGACTGGCCCAAGAAGGGAAAGGGAGCGGTTATCAGATTAAAGCCGGCTTTGAACTGGTTGCCGGTCGTCTGCCAAATCCCGAGGAATATCAGTTGCTGGTGCAGTATGCGGAGAAGCACGGTATGGCCAATCTTTGCCGGTCCCTGTTCAGCCTGAGTGAATTTGCCTTTATTGATTGATGATGAATTTATCTCCGATTTCACGCCGTTCCTTTGTCTCTCAATCTACGATGGGAGGGTTGGCCCTAGCGTCAATGTTAGCAAGGGAACCTTTACAGGCGGGTACGGGCTTGCCCGCCGGCCTGCATCATCCACCACGGGCTAAGCGGGTGATTCAATTATTCATGGCCGGTGCGGCCAGCCATATTGATATGTTCGATCACAAACCGGAATTGATCAAGAGGCATGGGGAAGAGTCAGATTTTGGTGAGCATGTCGAAGCTTTTCAGAATGGATTGGGTCCCTGGATGAAGTCTCCATTCGCATTTAAGAGATACGGGCGATGTGGAAAGTTACTGAGCGAGATCGTGGAGCCTCTCGGGGAAGTGGTCGATGATATTTCATTCGTGCATAACATGGTGGGCAAGACGGGGGTGCATAGTCAGGCCACTTACTTACAGTCCACTGGTTTCCAATTGCCCGGGTTCCCCGGTGCCGGTTCCTGGGTGAGCTATGCGTTGGGTTCGGAAAATGAGGATTTACCGGCTTTTGTGGTACTACCGGATCATCGCGGGTTTGCTTCCAATGGCCCCAAGAACTGGGGGAGTGCATTTCTACCCACGCACACGCAGGGAACCACCATTTTTCCCCAGCGTTCAAATCCGATTGAGGATCTGCATCCTCAGGCCGATTTTGTGACCAAGGAGAGTCATGGTGAAGGAATAAACCTCATTAATCAACTGAACCGGATGCACCAGCAAAAGCGTCCCCTCGACCCACGATTGGATTCCCGTATCCGAAGTTACGAATTGGCAGCACGATTACAATTATCAGCCACCGATGCCCTCGATCTTTCCAATGAACCCAAACACATTCTGAAAATGTACGGGTTGGAAACTCCGAAAAAGGAGTATCCCAAAGAGATCAACCCCGAAGAGGAAACCGAATACTTTGGCAGAAAATGCCTGATTGCGAGAAGGCTGATCGAGCGGGGTGTTCGTTTTGTTCAGGTATGGAGTGGGAATGATAATGGATTCCCCCGTCGTAACTGGGACAGCCATGAGGACATGACCCGGGATCACCCATCTCTTTCCCTCGGTATGGCTCGCGGGACGGCTGGTCTGATTAAGGATTTAAAGCAACGCGGTTTGCTTGAGGATACCATTATTCACTGGACCACGGAGTTTGGCAGAATGCCGAGCAGTCAGGGAAGTAAGGGGCGGGATCATAATCCTTTCGTCTTTACCAATTGGTTTGCCGGTGGGGGCTTTCAAGGGGGATTAACTCACGGTGAAAGCGATCAGTGGGGATACAAACCACGAGACCGAAAGAATCCCACAACCGTGTACGATACTTACGCCACCATGCTTCACCAACTTGGATTTGATCACGAGCGATTGACGGTGCGGCACAACTCGATCGACCGGCGCCTCACCGATGTTCATGGTCATGTAGTCACGGATATTCTTGCCTAGTCGCCGTCCTTTGAAAAGCATAGGGTGCATGAAACCCATCCTGCTTCCCTTCGTAACTATTCTCTTAACCTCTTCCTTATTCGGATCCAAACCCATTTCACTATTCAATGGAAAGGATCTGACCGGTTGGAAGAAAGCCAACTATGTGGTCGAAGATGGAGCTATCGTTTGTAAAGGTGGCAACTTGGTCACCGAAAAGCAGTACTCCAATTATGTGTTCGAATTTCAGTTTCTCTTGCCGCCAGGTGGAAATAATGGGTTGGGCATTCATTATTCCGGTTCTGGGGATGCCGCCTACAAGGGGATGGAGTTGCAGATTCTGGACAACTCGCACAAACGGTATGCAAAACTGAAGGACTATCAGTATCACGGTTCGCTCTACACCCTTAAAGCGGCAAAGCGTGGATTTTTGAAACCAGTTGGTGAGTGGAATCGTCAAAAGGTAACCGTGAACGGCCCGATCGTAAAAGTGGTTTTGAATGGCACGGAAATCTTAAATGCGGACTTGGATGAGATCAATAAGGCCAAGCCCAAGCACAAAGGTGCCAAGCGCCGGATTGGTCATATATGTTTCTGTGGTCATGGAGCTCCGGTCAAGTTCAAGAATATCACAATCTTGGAACTTCCCCAGAATAAGTAGGGCGTATTCCTCTTACTTTAAAAATCCGGATTGACCCCAGATCCACAAACGTTGCTTACCGGGAATCCGCTTTGCATCCACCAGGTCGATGATTGCCAAAACAGCATCCGGGTGAGCATTGGCAAAAAGTGCATTTAGTTTTTGTTCGCCCTCAGTCTTCAAGATAATTTCGCCCGGGATCCAATGGGTTCCTTCATCCGAACTGGTAAACTTTTGCACAGTTCCACTTCGGGAGCGAAACCCTATCCATTGATTTGTAGTTGGTTGCAGAATTGCATCGATGGGCACCCTTTGGCTTTGCCAAGCCTCACCCGTCCAGACATGAAGGTGTCGGGTTATTACCCCGTCTTTGTCGCTGATTCGATTGAGTCCTATGGGCCGTCCATCTGCTGTGAGCCAAAGCTGAGGTATGGAGCTGTATTTGTTCTTGGAGTCAAAGATCATTACTTTTTCATTGGCTTCTTCAAAAGATATAGGAGTGTTGAGCTTTTCATTCTTAATACCGGTCCATTTTCCCGTAGAGTGTTCCATTTGTATGTAGTATAAATTTCGTCGACTGTCGGGCAGGTTATCCTTGGAGGCATGCCATAGGAATAACAGATGAATATGATCCCGATTGGGATCCTTGGAAAAAGCGGCGTACCAACCATTTCCGGGAGGAGATCGTCCATCGAGCACATGCACCTCCTTCGACCAGGTCATCCCATTATCCCGGGTTGTGATGTAAGTCCAGTTTCCCCGGTGAGTTCTTCGACGATAAAAACAATAAATCGTACCGTCGGACATTTCGAAAAGTTGCGGATAGGTGCTGTCGGTGTACGGGATGTGCGAGGAAAAGTCCTGCCAGTCACCATTGGTTAATGGTTTTTTCGATCTACTGTATCGCATGTGCCTGTTGTGGCCTCCATAAAACACATGCAACAAGCCTTTCTGATCAACCAGAATGGACGGATTGCCGTGGTAGTCCAGTGGTGAAATCAGGTTCGTTCCCACCCGCTGATGAACTGACCATTCCCTCTTCTTATGATCATAATCAGAAACATAAGGGTGATTATCGGGACCCACCCAGGTCAGGTAAGTTTTTCCACTGCGATAGTGAGCCCTGGACTGATGAAAGCCATAGAGGTTTCCCCACGCATTTTTAACGGTAGGCACTGGTGCCTTTTTCTTCTCCGCAAAAACTGATGGAGAAATGATAAGCAACAAGCCGAGCGTGAATTTAAATATCACTTTCATAGATGAATCATGATCTAGGAATTATATTCAAAAATTATGTCTTTAAAATTAGCGACGAAGTTTCCGGTCGTAGAACTGTTCGTTTTTCGGCCGACGGATCGGGATAGCTAGGCCACCCGTTTCATCCAGTTCATTGAATAATTGTTCCCGTAGTTCGAGGATGCGTTCCTGATAAGCGGGGACACGAATTAAATTGTGACGTTCGTGAGGATCGGAATTTAGATCATAAAATCCGTTCCGGTCCCAGACTCCGTGGTAATAAACATATTTTTCTCTATCGGTGCGAATGGCGAATGTCGTGGGGGTGGCAGGAAAGTTCCATTCCCAGTGATATTCATAAACAAAATGTTCCCGCCATTTCTTTTTTGATTTTTTCCCCTGTAGCAAAGAAAGAAAGGAATGACCGTCCATCTTCGGTTTGGCCGGAAGATCAACCCCCGCGTATTCGAGAATGGTGGGGGCGAGGTCAACATTAAGAGCCATGTTTTCAATGCGGGTGCCCGGCTTGATCAACTTGGGATGACGGGCGAGTATGGGGATGCGGATGGATTCCTCAAAGGCATCACGCTTGTCGTAGAATCCGTGTTCACCCAATGCGAAGCCATTGTCACCCAGGTAGATGACCAAGGTGTCTTCTGTCAGATCGAGCTTGTCCAACTGGTTTAGGACTCGGCCAATGTTCTCATCCAGAGCATGTACGGTTTCACAGAAATTATGATAGAGCTCATCGAAGTCAGGAACAGGATCTTTATCGAGGGCACCCGTTTCCATATGGTCGATCCCGTGAATTCCATATCTGCGTTCACGAATCCAATTGGATTGCGTTTGATAATTCTCCTCGGTGTTTGCCATGGTTTCCGGGTAGTCGATCTTTTTGTCCGAATAGCGTTCGGCATGGCGGGGAGGGGGCTGGAAAGGGTAATGGACTGCCTTGTATCCGATTTGGAGAAAGAAAGGTTTTTTCTTTTTATTGGGCTTGGATACTTGATTGAGCCAACTGATCGCCTGATCAGTAAGCAGATCCGCATTGTATCCCTTGAATGATTTTCGTTTGCCATTGATGTTGAAGGTAGGGTCGAAATAAGTTCCCTGACCGGCAAAGCTTACCCAGTGATCAAAACCCTTTCGGGGAGTGTCATCCTCGTGCCCCATGTGCCACTTTCCGACATAACCCGTAGTGTAGCCAGCGTCCTTTAGATATTCAGGGAAGAACATGGTTCCTTCGGGAACGGGGCGTTGGTTATCCACCACCCGGTGATGTCGCATATATTGTCCCGTAAGGATGGAAGCACGACTGGGGGAACATAGAGATGTGGTAACAAATGCATTTGCCAAGTGGGCGCCTTCCCTGGCGAGTCGGTCGAGGTTGGGTGTCTCAAGGAATTCAGGGGATTCCTCCATGAAGCTCATGAAGTCATACCGGTGGTCGTCGCTGAGGATGAGAATAATATTTTGTCCATTTACCTTTTCGGGGAAAAGGATTTGAAATGAAAGAAAAACAAAGACTGAGATTTGAAGGATTTTCATAAAAGTGGTTTTATGTGATCATAAAAAGTAATGGCTTGTCGACCTTCTATAATTTGGATTTTCGAAGGTGCTCTGTTTCCTCCTGCTGCCATAGTCTAGCGAGTTGTTCGACTTTGCCTGGGTTACTTTCGGCCAAATCATTCAGTTCATTCGGGTCTTTATTCATATCATACAACTCCCACTTGGTTTCTTTTTTATTATCCTTATTGAATACCAGTTTCCATTTTCCTGTGCGGATTGCTTTTCCGCGTGCATGGCTAAAAAAGAGCAAGGATGGATCTGTTTGTTTTTTTCCTTCGATGGAAGGTAAGATCGATCTTCCATCCCACGGGAGTCTTTCTTGTCCCCGGATTTTGGACGTGGGTGTAATATTAGTGGCTTCTAGAATCGTGGGCATGAGATCCACTAAATGGGAAAGGGTATGGCTGATGGATCCCTTTTTCTTAATTTTGTCCGGCCAGTGGGCGATCATAGGGGTATGGATTCCGCCCTCATGATCATATTGTTTAAAGAGCCGGTAAGGGGTATTCGACAGATTGGCCCACCCATAGCCGTAGCTCTGGTAAGTAATTTCAGGCCCGGGCATGATATGAGGAAGATTACCCGGTTTCATCGGTTCTCCTTTACGGGTTTTTTCGGGCAGGTAATCTCCCTTGCGTTGAGGTGGGTATTCCACATGACATCCACCATTGTCTATAGTGAAGAAGATGAGGGTGTCATTTAGCTTACCAATTTTCTCCAAATACTGGATTACATTTCCGATTACCCGATCCATGCTGGTTACCTGAGCAGCATAAACTTCCATCCTTCTCTCCTGCCAATCTTTATGCTTTTCATCTTTCCATGAAGGAACCTTGCGATGTCGTGAAGAAAGTTTGACTGATTTGTCGATCACTCCAAGTTTCTTCATCCGTTCTAATCGTTTATTCCTCAATTGATCCCAACCCTTAG
Organism: Opitutales bacterium; assembly: GCA_028042835.1. Classification (GTDB taxonomy): domain Bacteria; phylum Verrucomicrobiota; class Verrucomicrobiia; order Opitutales; family Seribacteraceae; genus Seribacter. The sequence continues at coordinate 14,542 of JAOFOL010000035.1, forward strand.
AGAATACTCCCTTATATTTTTCGATATCTTTGACAGGAGCATGAAGAGGCCAATGAGCCGCAGTGAACGGTAGATAAAGAAAGAAAGGTTTTTGATCGGGAGTTTGTTTCAGAAAAGAAATCGCTTCATCACCAATCGCATTTGTGAAGTAGTAATTCTCGTCATTCATAAATTCATGATCAATGGAATCCCGGTTTCTCTTGAGACCGAAGGGTGCATAAAAGCTACTTGCTCCGCCGAGAATTCCGTAAAAGTGATCGAAGCCCCGTTGGTCGGGATAAACCGCATCCCGATCATTATTCTTGTTGTATTTTCCGGCGAGGTGCCACTTACCCATCATTCCTGTCCGGTAACCATTATGTTTTAGAGCCTCGGGTAGAGTTAGGCAGCGGGGGTGGAGGGCACTATCTTTAAGCGAAGTTCGGTGGTAGATACCCGTCATCATCGATGCCCTTGAAACCCAGCACATATTTTCGCTGTAAAAATTAGTGAAGCGGGTCCCATTTTCGGCCAATGAATCGAGGCTTGGCGTGCGGATTTCCCCGCCGAAGCAACCAAGGTCAGAATATCCCATATCATCGGCCATGATGAGTAGAATGTTGGGTTTTCCGGAAAGCTGGAGAAATCCTGTAAACAAGAAAACGAAAAGTAAAATGTTTCTCATATAATAGGATGGAAGAGAAGAAGGCTTTCGGGTCAATTATTAACCGTTGGTCCGAAGGATATTATTTTCAGATCATAGATTTCAGCGTGACCTTTTCTCCTTCTGCCTCTTAGATGATCGTTTATTCAGTACTTAAATTATGAAAATATTCCTCACCATTCTTACAAGCTTCCTCTTCCTTTCATGCGTGGCCTTGGCCAAGAAACCAAACTTTGTCTACATCATGGTGGATGATGCCGGGTACGGAGATTTTTCCTGTTTTGGTCAGAAAAAATTCAAGACCCCGAATGTGGACCGTATGGCCAAAGAGGGAATGAAGATGACCGACTTCTATGCTTCCAGTACGGTTTGTGCACCTTCCCGTTCCAGCCTGATGACCGGTCATCATTCGGGCCGTGGTTACATCCGCGGTAATAAAGAGATCAAACCCGAAGGGCAACATCCGTTACCCATGAAGGCAGTGACTATCCCTGAAGTCCTAAAACAGTCAGGTTATGTTTCGGGTATGTTCGGTAAATGGGGACTGGGTGCTCCCGGTACCGAAGGTGATCCAATGAATCAGGGTTTTGATCGCTTTTATGGGCTGAACTGCCAGCGCCAGTCCCATAATTTTTATCCCACCCATGTATGGAGCGACCGGAAAAAGGTCATGCTGGATCGTAAGCATTACTCTCATACATTGATTGCGGACGAGTGCCTGAAGTTCATTCGGGCAAATAAGGATAATTCATTTTTCTGCTACGTTCCCTTCACGATTCCTCATGCGGCGATGCAGTCTCCCGAAAAGCGGATTGCTCCCTGGCGGAAGAAGTTTCCCGAATTTGAAAAGGTTACCGGGAAGTATGGAGGTTCGGTGATCACCAATCCGGTGGCTGCCTTTGCGGCGATGATGGAGCATATGGATGAAGATGTCGGGCGGATTCTTGATCTTCTGGAAGAACTTAAGATCGATGATAATACCCTGGTGATTTTTACCTCGGACAACGGCCCTCACAAAGAAGGTGGTCACAAGCCTGACTTCTTTGACAGTAATGGTCCGCTCAAGGGATATAAGCGCGATCTCTATGAGGGAGGCATCCGGGTTGCCACAGTTGCCTGGTGGCCTGGTAAAATTAAATCCGGAAGCACCAGTTCCCATATTGCAGCGGGTTGGGACTTGTTACCCACCCTGTGTGAATTGTCAGGCACGGAAGCTCCTACCGGATTGGATGGTGTATCCTTCGCTCCCACACTCTTGGGTAAAAAGAATCAACAAAAGAAAAGAGAATATCTCTATTGGGAATTTCATGAAAGAGGTGGCAAGCAGGCGGTCCGTATGGGGAAATGGAAGGGGATTCGTTTGAATGTTCGTAAGGATCCAAATTCCCCAATCGAGCTTTATGACTTGTCCAAAGATATCGGTGAGGAAAATAATATTGCTTCCAAGAACCCTCAGATCGTTCAGAAGATACAAGTTGCGATGAAGGAATCACATGTTGAAAGCACGATCTTTCCCTTTATTAAGTAAATCCCTTATCTAATTGCAATGTTCCAAAACAAACTCACATGCCCGCATTGTAAGGAGGAAGTTGCAACCGTTGGCTTCAGGTATAGTCCCAAACAGTGGTTGTTTGTTTTACCGATCCTTGTGATAGGTCTTTATCCCTTATTTTCTCTTACATTTTTTAAATCCTACGCTCAGGATGATTTGCAGATTTCAAGTTTCGAGACAAAGATCGAAGGTGATCATTTGGATGTGATCGGGGTGATCTCTAATGTAAGCGAAAATGCCTGGACTTCGGTAAGTGTGGAAGGGGAGTTCTATGATGCAGATGGAAATTTTATTGGGGAAAGAAAAGATTTTATCGGATCTGATATTTTTGCCAATCAGCAAGAGAATTTTGAAGTGCAGTTTCGCAATGTACCCGAAGCGGTGCTATCGGGTGAAGGCAAGACCGTACTAAAGATTGTAAGTGGTGTTTGCTCTGATTTATTCTAATTTTCGCTAAAAGCGGGGATTAGGATTTCCGGAAGTTCTTTGAGCATCCTGCCCATGCCTTTGTTGTGTGCAGTGGCGGCCACCACGAGGTCGAGACTGGGGAAGACAAAGATGAACTGACCGCCCGCTCCCCGTCCCTGAATAATTGGATATTTTTTACCGTTGATTTCGCGAGTCTGACTCCACCAAAAATAGCCGTAAAAGTTTTCTTCATTTGTCTGCACCAGGGGTGAAGTGGCTCTTTTAACAAAGTCTTTAGGCAGATGTTGTTTCCCCTTCCATTTTCCCTGATGGAGAGTAAGCAAACCCATCTTGATCATATCGCGGGACCGCAAACTGGAACCGGCTGCTGATTTGGGGAACCCGCTCAGATCTTCCTGCCAACCATAGTTGAGAATTCCCATTGGCTTGAGTAGTTCTTCACGAATGAAATCCTCCGCGGATCCCGGAACAATAGATTCCAGGACCTGCATGGTGAAGACGGTGTCGGCTGCCTGGTATTTGAAGGGTTGGAATGAAGAGTTTGGAAGAACGGGTAGATCTTCAGTGAATTGTAAGTAAGCACGGGCTTGTCCCTGTCCACGAAGCAGATTGGGCTTTTGCATAAAATTGCCAATTTTCTTTTTGGGTAATCGAATGCCAGACCTCATTTGCATCGCTTGATCAAGGGTGATTTTATCAGCCCCTTTGGCTAATTGGTCGGTCTTGATTTCCCTAAGGAAGGAAACAACAGGCTTGTTCAAGTCTTCCATTTTGAGGTAACCAAGTTGAATAGCTCGACCTATGGCATAAGCGGTGTAGGATTTAGTGATGGACATCTGATAGTGGGGGTAGTTGGCCCTTCCTCTTCGAAAATA
>JAOFOL010000036.1 GCA_028042835.1 Opitutales bacterium
CTCTCGAGCAGGTAATGCCTTACAGTTTCAATACTGAATGGGAATTAAAAGGTCTGATTTACGATGCCTTGGTGGATTAGGATGAAGGCTTCTCAGGAATCCGTTTTAAGAAGAACAATCTTTATGAAAACATGAGCCTGTGGGGATGCACAAGCCTTTGGACTTTCCTATTTGCTTTGGTGAGGGGACTGGAAAGAAACAACCCGTTTGTCTTTAAACTCTACATATCCTTCTTCATCCACTCCATCCGAGTTTAAATCACCCGTGTACAAATAGACAACTTCCACGGATGGTTTGACGGAGGGACGCATGCGGGTGGGGCGTCCAAGGGTTTCCCTTATGGAATATTCAGACATACGTTTACGGATTTTGGTCCAAGGTTCTGGTGTCGTCCACGGCCCCCGGGCTTGATCCTGACTGCTTTTGAATTCGCGACGAAACTTATCGAAGAATGCTTTTTTATCACTTTCATCCTTGGGGATGAGACCAGGTAGTTGCTCGACGATGGCCTCGGTGCCGGCTTTTTCCAATTTTTGAATCCGTTCGGTAAGCTTGGCATTCTCCTGTTCTAGGACGGCCATTCTCTTTTCAATGGCTTCCAATTTAATTACGGTTTCGTCTTTAGCTGAGACGTAACTGAATGAAAGCAGGAAGACTAAGGAAATAAATAAAAAATCATATTTTCCCGCGGATTTTGAATGTAAGTTCATGGATGGTGTAGATTCGGTAAAGTTCATTGCGATAAAAAAGCATCGCGAGGCTGACTCGTCAATATTTTCGATTCAAGATTAAAAGCTTACATGTGAAAACAAAACATTTTAATTTCGAAAAAAAGTATTCGGTTCGCTTTTGGACAACCATAGATTGACTACAAAACTCCAAGAAATATAAATTGTTGGAGAAGTTAGATTCCTAATAGCTGATTTTCTGCTTTTTAATTTTACCATTTTCATAGGTAATTTTCATTGGGCCCACAGACCAAGAGCCGTTTTTAAATCCTTTTTTATATTCACCTCTCAAAATGACTTTACCGGATGGCGACCATTTTTTATATGCTCCGTCCAACTTGCTGCCAACAAAGTCAGACTCGGATTCTTTCTGACCGTTTTTATAGTAGGTAAAGTAGGTGGTTGCTCCTTTTGGTTTTCCTTGGTGTTTGGTGCCTTTGGCTAAGGTTTTCCAGTCGGTATCCCACCATATCCATGCACCGTGCTCGATGCCTTTTTCGTAGGTGTACTTTGACTTGCCTTTGTTCCCTAAAAACCTGATTGAGGTACCTTCCTGTGCGGTGCCTTCTTTGTAAATTGCTTCCGCTATTAATTTTCCCTTGGGGTCAAAGTGGCTAACTTTACCGGATAAACTACCATTTAAATATGCTCCTTGTTCCTCCACTTGTCCGTGGGGATACCATAAGGTGAATTTCCCGTTAGCTAGACCATTTCTGTAATTAGAGTTTTCCCGCTTCTTCCCGTTCGTGTGCCAGTGCAATTCCTGTCCGTTTCCATCTTTTAAATTTGTTTGCGTGCATCGGGTACCATCGGGTTTCCATACAATAGTCTCCATGGGTCTTCCTTTTAGATAATTTGTTATTTTTCTTACTTGTCGGTCTTTGGTTTTAGTTTTGGGTTCGTAATAGGCTTTTGCCCAACCAGTGAATGTCCCTTTCTTATCAGGTTTCAAAAAAAGGGTGGATACATTGCCATGCCAGAAAAAGTCATTGAATAATTCAGCTTCTTTAATCGTAGAATTAATTTCAGTTTCGGGTAGTGCAGATAGGGTGTAGCTAGATAAAAGTAAAAGGGAATTCAAGGAGAGCATAGCAGGAATCTTCATACTTAAATTCCAAAGTAATCTGGGATCATCGTCAAGATTCTCATCGGTAATTAAGTTAATTTTATTAATTATTATTTCTCAAAGATCCAAATAAGAATGCCCAGCTGAAGTGTGCCATTTAAAAAGTCTGAGCTTAAGGGGGGTAGCAGGTATTTGAGAGGGTGTGATACCTGCATGTCTTAACTGCGGGTGAATCGTTTGAGAAGTTATGTCATCTAATTTCGGAGTATAAAAAATTAAACGATTTCGCTGAGTTTAATGATTGCCATACCTATTCATCCAATTTCTAGATCGGAACTTAAATGAGACTCATTTTATTAATTTCAGTTTCAGCCGTTAGGATACTGCTTGCTGACGATTGGCCACAGGCATTCGGACCGAATGGTGATTTTACTGTGGATGGCAGAGCAGTTGATTCTTTCAGTGTATCCATGGATAAGAATATTCTTTGGCGTACCAGGATGCCAAGCACGGGACAGGGTACGCCCATTTTTTCCAATGGTAGAATCTTTGTGACCTCACATGAAAGGATTCAAAAGGATTCTGAAACGGGCTCAAATATCATCGGAATTTGTTTAGATGCAAAAACGGGGGAAAAATTATGGGAAAGAATAATACCCGGTACACGTACGACCGACTTATCTAGTTTGTTCAGTGATAATACGGCAGCGTCTCCGGTGAGCGATGGGAAACGGGTGGTTTTTATGAATGTGGGGGGGGACGATTGCCTGTTTTGATTTTGAGGGAAAAGAATTGTGGAAAGACAAGTGGACTCCATTTGGAAGGCACCATGCACGGGCTCATGAACCGATTTTGCATGAGAGCCGGGTGATCGTTACTTATGTTCCTAAGCACGATTTACCGGTTTCGGCGACCACCAAGGCGGGAGCAAAACCATTGGGACGGGGGAAGGAATTCTGGAACTTTCTACGGGCGTATGATCTAAAAACGGGAGAACTTATATGGCAGGCAGAAGCGGGAACATCGGTACATTCAACTTCGATGATTGGCCAATTACCAAATGAGAAGTTAGCTATTTTGAGCGGTCGGGGAGGTGGGCATCAACCACCGGAGGAACCGTATGGTTTATCGATGATTGATTTTTCAAATGGAAAAAGTATTTGGGATGCTTCCATCAAGGGCTACGCGGCGGCACAGAATGCAAGTTGGAAGAAGAACCGGGTTCATTTCTTTGTCGGTGAAACGCATCAATCTCTCTCTTCAATGACAGGCAAAATGAAAAAGGAGACTTCCATATTTGAAAAGGTCACGATTACAAAGTGGAATGGAAAAGACTATGAAACGAAGTACAATCAAATATTCAAAAAATCAAAAAAAATAATCACCTACTTTACCAATATATTAATTGGGGATTATCACTACTTCCGTTCGTTTGAGGGATTTATGATTGGCCGGGTAAACCTGAAAGATGGAAAAGTTGAATACTTGGAAGTGCCAGCACAGGTAGTTCGTCAAAAGGAAAAAAGCGAAGCGAAGCTATGGGGTAAGACGATTCCCAATGATATGAAAAACGCAGACGGTTTTAAGGCGACTATGGATAAACGAAATGCAGGGAGTGGGTGGGGCCATGTGTCTTCGGCTCCCCCAATTGTGGTCGGGGATCGAATTTATTTTCCGACGATGGTGGGAATAGTCTATGTTTTAAACTGGAATGCACCTGTCTTGGATGAGAATGCACTCATTTCTGTAAGTGATGTAGGGAAGGCGGGAGAGACTTGGACCTTGTCGGGTTTGGCCTATGCCAATGGTGCTTTATATGCCCGAACGATGAAAGAATTGATTTGTTTTGGGAACTAGACCAGTGGATCGGGTTTATTCTGCCCGGTAATTTTCGCGGCGGTTACGAAAAAGTTTCTGGTGCTTGATACTTTGAGTGGATGCCCGTTTGCGCCATAATCGAAAACTGGAAGGTTTGAGAGATTTTCTCATGTGAGCAATGACTTTGCTCTCAGTAAGACCCGTGACTTTACGAATCTCTTCAAAAGTGATGCGGTCGGCCCATGCTGCCCAAATAATCCAGTCCGGAGAGTTCTTAGATGGTTCCGGTTTTTTGACTCGGGTAACTGGGTTGTTGGATTGCTTTGGATTCATAGGGAAGTAATTAGACTATTTGGGCGGATAAGGTAGGCAAGCAAGTGTCTTTGTATTTTGCTAAAGTGTCATTCATTTGATTGACATCGGGTGATGATAAGTTGAAAGAACTCAGATGCCTACACATAACGATCCATTTCGAGAAGCACGTGAGCAGAGCGGACTTCAGATAACTGAGTGTAATGGTGAGAGGATTCCCTATATTTTGGGGCTCAAGGATTTACGAAAAACTGTCAAGGATTGGCAAAATTTTAGTAGTGATCATCCGTTTAAAGTCGTACCGCATTCAGAAGAGAATCTTCGTTCGATGCGCCAGATTCCAATTGAAATGGATCCGCCTGATCACACCGATTACCGTGCCATCGTGGAACCTTTTTTTAAACGCCCAACGCATACGGAATACATGGTGGATATGGCTGAGATGGTTTCATCCATGGTTTCAGATGCCTTGGATAAAGGAGAATTGGAAGCGGTGCATGAATTTGCCCTGCCATTACAGTGCCGTGCCTTGGCTCGGTTATTGAATGTCCCTGAATCGGAAGCTGAGGTCTGGCGAGCATGGGGATTGCATGCATTGACGGAAGGGAGTGGGCTGGAAGCGTACACTGCCAAACAATTTACCGCGGCAGAAAAGAACCAAGGGGATGATTTCTTCAGTATGTTAAACGGGGTCGAGTTTAAGGGGCGAGCGTTAACTTTTGAAGAGAAACAGGGAATCGCCAATGTGACTTTTGCCGGGGGTAAAGATACGGTAATTAATGTGGTGAGCAGTATTATTGTATATATGAGCGAGCATCCGGGTGCCCTTGATTTCTTGAGACAGGATGAAAAATATATTATGACTGCCTGTGAGGAATTTGTTAGATATGTGAGCCCATTGACCGTGATTAGCAGATCCTGCCCTCATATATCTAAGGTAGGAGATCACGAGATACCGGCTGGAAGTCGGGTCGGGTTATGCTGGCCATCTGCCAACCGAGATGCTTCGGTTTTTAAGAAACCGGATGAAGTGGTGCTGGACCGTGTACCCAATCCGCATATCGGATTTGGTTATGGTATACATAACTGTCTCGGTGCTCCGCAGGCACGCCTGATTATCCGGAGTTTATTGAAATCACTCTCGGAACAGGTGAAGTCAATTCAGTTGATCTCCGTAGTGCCGAGAATCGAGAAAGAGGAATCTTACACCCGTCAGGTAGGTTATGATCGGGTGGTGGTCAAGCTGAGTTCCTGGTAAATCATTTCTCTTTTGATCACCTCAACGATTTTACAAAGTGAGGCTTGAAGAATGGAACCAATGATTGGTAGGCTGAATGTAATTGAATTTCATATTCCCATATTCCTAGTATGAAAATTGTAATACTTGATGCCTTCACCTGTAATCCTGGAGACTTGAACTGGGATGCCCTTAAAGAATTTGGTGAACTTACGGTTCACGATCGTACTTTGACTGAAGAAGTGATCGAACGATGTTCGGAGTGCGAGATTGTCTTAACCAATAAGGTGGTCCTAAATCATGAGATTCTCGATCAGTTGCCAAAACTCAAGTATATTGGGGTATTGGCTACGGGGACCAATGTCATTGATTTGGAGTATGCCAGTGAAAGAGGGATCTGTGTGACCAATATCCCGGGATACAGCACTGATTCAGTGGTCCAGCATATCTTGGCGTTCATTCTTCATTTCAGTTCCATGGTCAGTATTCACAATGATGCGGTACACAAAGGAGACTGGGTAAACTCGAAGGATTTTTGTTTTACATTAGGGACCCTGAATGAATTGAGCGGATCAACACTGGGTATCATCGGACTGGGAACGATCGGAAGAAAGTTGGCTAAGGTTGCGGATGCGATGGGGATGAAGCTTGTCGCTGCTCACCAATCCAGCATGAACCGGTTGGAACTTCCCTATGAAGTGAACTGGGAGCCGGTGGACGAGGTGTTTGCCCGGGCGGATTTTCTGTCGTTGAATTGTCCACTGACTCCGGAGACGGACAAAGTGGTCAATGCCGAGCGTTTACAAAAAATGAAGAGCTCAGCTGTCGTCATCAATACGGGCCGTGGGCCTCTGATTGATGAGCAGGCGCTGGCGGATGCTTTGAACCAGAGGACGATTGCCGGTGCTGGTTTGGATGTGTTGAGCACCGAACCACCGTCCGCCAATAACCCTTTGCTTGGAGCCAAGAATTGTGTGATTACCCCGCATATTGCGTGGTCTAGCAGGGAAGCAAGAAGCCGATTGATCGATATCGCCGTTGATAATTTATCGGCTTACCTGAAACTCGACCCCCGAAATAGGGTGAATTGATAAGTCTTACTTTTGGAATAAAAACAGTTGGGTTAAAATAGAAAATCTATACTATTTATAAGCATGAATGTAATATCTTCAGGTCATGTAAATCGACGAAATTTTCTTAGGGGGGCTGGCTTTTGCCTTTCTCTTCCTTTCCTTGAAAGCGGTGCTTCCAAGGCGATGGCTGCGGTTGAACCCGCTCGGCATAAGAAGATTTTGGCCATTGGGAACCATTTAGGATTTTATCCCGGTGCTTTCTTTCCCAAAGAGGATGGGATGAATTATGTAAGTAGTCCAACTTTGAAGAATATAGAAAAATATCGTAATGACTTCACGGTGTTTTCTCATCTTGATCATGATGTGAGTGGGGGACATGGCGGGGTTAATTCCTTTCTTACCGGAGTGAAGAAACAAGAATCCAAGGGTTTTCCGGAGAAAAATGTTTCCCTCGATCAGATTGCTGCGGAACATGTCGGGACTGCGGCACGCTTTCCCTCGATAACCGCTGGAATTGGATCGGGCACCGATATGTGCTGGACACGCACCGGTGTGCGCATTCCACCGGTTAATAGTCCGGCCCGTTTGTTTAACGCTCTGTTTACCCAGTCCCCTCAGTCCGAGCGTATTATTGAGCGAGAACGCCTGACGCATCGTGGAAGTGTGCTGGATGCTCTTATGGGCTCGGCCAAGTCCTTAGAGGGGAGGCTTAATGGTTTTGACCGTGATAAGTTGGACCAGTATCTGACTTCAATTCGTGAAGTGGAGCACCGGTTGCAGATGTCCAAGGAATGGCTCGACCGTCCGAAGCCCGAACCGGGGATCCAACCAATCACAGATGAGCAACGAATGCATATTGAGGAGATGCCCCTCTTCTTTGATTTGCTCACCCTTGCCTTACAGACCGATTCCACCCGGGTGGCCACTTTTGAGATTCCCCTCGGGTTTTCCACCACCGATTTGGACGGGGTGTCCTATGGTTATCATGGACTTTCCCACCACAGTAAGGGAGAAGATAAACTCAGCGAGCTTCAGGTTGCGGAGGATTATATATTCAGTCAGGTGAACCGTTTGTTCAACAGTTTGCAGGAAGCCAAGATTTTTGACGATACCCTGGTGATTGTGGGTAGTGGAATGAGTGACGGATCCAGGCATAGTAATAAGAATTTACCCGTACTGATGGCCGGAGGAGGACTGAAGCACCAGGGACATATCGTTTCTCCAGAGGAGCATCATAAGAGAGTTCCCCTCAGTAACCTATGGCTCTCCGCTCTTCAATGGTTTGGGGTCGAGCGGGATGGTTTTGGCAAGAGCACCGGTACTTTTTCGGGCCTGAACTTTTCGTAGTCGATGTTTCGGTTAACATTCTTATTCTTCGCCCTGTTTGGGTTTCTTGTTCAGTCTCCCTGGGCAAAGACAATGCCCAAGGAATTTGTGAGTAAGTATTGCACCCAATGTCATGGGGAGGATAAGCAAAAAGCGGACCGGCGCTTCGATATGCTGTCCTTATCAATCGAAGATTTTCGGGAACAGGAGATGTGGCAGGAAATTGTGGACCAGTTGAACTTGGGGGAAATGCCACCTGAGAATGAGACCCAGCCAAGTGAAGCGGAGAGACTTGCGGTGATCGAAATGATCACCAACGGAATTGCCGAGGCACGCGAGAAGTTTTCCGGGATCAGCAATCACACCGTGCTTCGTCGACTGAACAAGTTTGAATATACCAATACAATCAGTGATCTGTTGGGACTGAATACGGAGTCCTGGAACCCAGCCACGGATTTTCCTGCCGATGTGATTGTGGACGGGTTCGACAACGACGGAGCGGAACTGGTTACCTCCGGACTGTTGTTGGAAAAATATTTTCCGGCGGCGGAATCAGCGATTGTCCGGGCTACTCATTTTGACAGTAAACCGGAGAGTAAATCCTATCTGCAAAAATCTCCCTTTTATTTCAGAGGAAAAGAATCCAATGGTTTACCGAAACTTTTTCAAGTCGACCGTTATCGCTTTCTTCCAGAAACTCCCTACACCGATTTATACGGACGCTTTTATCGGGGCGGACATTTGGGTTTTCTACCCTTGTACAGAACGGGGGGTGTTCCTCACAGCGGAAGGTACACCATCCGGGCAAAGGCGGGGGCGGTCAATCGCACTCATGCCTATGGCAAGATTCTCGGTGATTTTCGGAATGGCGATCCATTAGTGATGGAGTTTGCTTCGGTGGACCGGAAGGGAAGCACCGCCGGTGCAAGCGGAAATGTAACCAATGCGGTTTCCTTGACCACATTCGAACTGGATGAGGCAGAGCCGGAATGGTTTGAATGGACTGGATACTTGGAAAAAGGATACGAACCCGAGGTTCGATTCCGTAATGGTACAGCAGCGGCCAAGCGTTTGACCCGTCTGCTGCTAAACAAAGCAGATCAATTTCCTGAATTCCAACCCTTTGCTGATATGAAATCTGCGGGGGATAAAGGGCATGAACCATGGCACGGCACTTTAAGAGCCTATCAGGGACCAATGCTCAGGGTATGGGAAATACAAGTAGATGGTCCACACATTCAAGAATGGCCACCTGTCGGTCATGACGCACTTTACGGAAAGCTTAGTCCGCAAGATTTAAGTTCTAAAATTATTGGGGAAAGCCTGACACAGTTTGCAAAGCTCGCTTTTCGCCGACCTCCGATTGAGGGTGAATTGCAACCCATTCTCGATATGGTTCAGTATAAGTTAAAGGAAGGATTATCACCACTGGAGTCCCTGCAACTCGGATTTCAAACGATTCTTTCCGCACCCGGATTTCTTTACCTCAATGAAGGGGAGGGGGAATTAGATGATTTTTCACTCGCATCAAGGCTCTCCTATTTCCTCTGGTCTTCGATGCCGGATGCCGAACTATTTGAACTCGCGGAGCAGGGGAAATTGAAGGATACGGGGGTTCTCCGCGGACAAGTGGAGCGCATGCTTGCCGACCCCAAGAGCAAGCGTCTGACCAGCAACTTTTTACGAGTTTGGTTGGAGCTGGATAACATTGGGGAAATGCCTCCCTCCAAGGAGTTTGTCAGTTTTTACCGGGACAATTTGGAATCGGCGATGCGTAAGGAAACCGAGCTTCTTTTTGAAAATGTTCTCAAGAAAAATTTACCGCCCCGTGAACTACTCGCTGCAAATTACAGTTTTATTAATCGTGAATTGGCGGAGCATTATGGAATACCGGGAGTGGAAGGAAATGAATTTAGAAAAGTTAGCTTTTCCGGATCCGAACGAGGGGGAATTCTCGGACATGGAAGTTTCTTAACCGCCTCGGCCAATGGGGTGGATACCTCTCCGGTGGTGCGTGGAATCTATGTGATGAACAAACTGCTCGACTATACCCCCCCGCCTCCGCCTGATGATGTTCCCGAGATTGAGCCGGATGTTACAGGAGCCACCACTTTGAGAGAAAAGCTAATCAAGCACCGTGAGGATGCTTCCTGTGCCCAGTGCCACAAAAAGATCGATCCGGCTGGATTTGCCCTTGAAAACTACGATGCGATTGGTGCATGGAGAGAAAAATATAATAAGAGTCTGGAAGTCGACTCATCCGGGAAATTGCCAAACGGAAAGACATTCTCCTCACCATCTGAATTTAAGAAACTGGTTATTGAAGAGAAAACGACATTTGTTCGATGCCTGACCAAGAAATTACTTACTTACGCGATAGGCAGGAAATTGAATAGTGGAGACCGGGATACAGTCGATAGCATTGTCGCGGAGATTACCCGATCTGGTAAAGGTGTGAGAGATCTGATCAAAATGATCGTTCTTAGTAAACCATTTCTCAATAACTAACCAATTCGTTAAGGGTATAGTAAGCGGTTGGGTTTCGTAATTTTTCATCACTTTCGTCCTTTAGATCCACCAAGTTGAATTGATAAATTTTTCTTTTTTCAAGATTGGGCATGCGTAAGCGGATGGATCTTCGGTCTAATGATGTTTCAACCTTGATCGGTAAAATTTTTTTAATATCAGTTTTTGGATATCCGTAATTTGGTCCGTAAGGATAATGGTAGCTTTGCACTCCAAATTTTTTGGGATCAAGTTTGATGGATTCGCTAACCAGTTGAGTGAAATGAAAAAGAAACCCATCGTTTTGCAATTCGATCCGGTGGATTTCGAAAGGAGTAGTTCCCGAGTAGGCGATTTTTTGCAGCCCTGAATCGGGTTTCCCTCGGGCCCAGTTTCCTTCACCCGCCCGGCCGATGATCAATTCGCCCTCTGAGGAGAAGGCAAGCCGACAAATCCCAGCCTTCAATCCTTCGGCATGGTAAAAGGAAAAGCAGGTCCCTTGATACTGCCCGTTCACTTTTTCCAAGGCCACACGCATGATTCTGGGATGCACGATATCCCCAATAAACATCTGCCCTGCAAACGGGCCGAACTTTCCGCCCGTAGTATCCCAGACTGGAGAGCCTGGTGAATTGGCCAGTTCTCCATGAGGGAAATGAACCGCGGGGGGCTTTCTCATTTTTTCGAGCAGATCGATGGGAGAGGATTTGGGGTCTTGGGAAAACGGAAAATTCTGATCCCATCGCAGGGCAGCGGGATGCCCATGGAAATCTCCCTCCTCCAAGTGGTGGAGCATGGAGGTGGCTACCCAGTCCCCTTGGTTATCCGCCGCAAAAAGTTCACCTTGTGGACTTTTTCCTATCCCATTGGCGGTGCGCAACCCGCTCGACCATGGCCTAAACTCTCCGCTTGGGGAAATCTGGTAGGACCACATACGGTAGGGGATGGGAGAAAATCCATTGGCACTGGCGGGTGAGCCATCGGGCTTACTCAATCCCGAGCAGGAGAGAATGCCATGGAGGTTGCCGGCAATCTTTCCTTTCACCAGTCCGTAGTTGTATTGATGGAAATTTGCTTCCATCGCAATCTGATCGCAGATCGTTTCGTAACGATCCGCCGTGCCATCTCCATCTTCATCCACCAACCGGGTTACTTCCGGGCGTTGACTGACTACGGCGAAATCAGGTCCGGCAAGCAGACCCATCGGTTCGTGCAATCCATGGGCAAACCTTTGCCAGTCTCCGTTCTTTTGGGCCCATACATCCCCCCGTCGGGTACAGATGTAAAGAGTGCCATCATCCGAATAATCCAACCCCGTAACTTCACATACTGTGCCAGCAGGAGTTGGCAAAGATTGAACCGAGTAAGAGGAATCCGCGAACACACCCAATTGTGAGCAGGCGATTGTGAGGATGAAAAGTAGGGTTAGTTTTTTCATCATTTTACCTGTGCAAGGAAGGAAAAGTTTTTCCGTTTTTCAGGGTGTACTTTCCAAGCACCTTTCTGTTCAACTGCATCATCGGACGACCAAATGGACGAACTTTGTCCAGGGTCGAAATAGATAGGTTCTTCTGCACCGGAAACCTTAAAGGATAGCACGATCGTTCGGTTATCTGCATCAAATCCAATCGTTTCTTCCACACTTAAGCCATTGATTTGGTAAAGAAAGGTGGGGAGTTTGCCATCTGTACGATATCCAACAAATTTTACCACAGGGCTTTGCTTACTCCCCATTCGAAGGGGGAAGTTGGCAGGTGCCTCAAAGATTTTTGTCCCCATTAATTTCGAATACCAACCACCATGCCCAGTCCAAGACTTCTCAAAATCAAGAAATCCACCTTCCCAAAAATAGAGAAGTTTACAAAGTTTTGCATCAAAGGCGTATGAGATACCCCCGGGTAAACCCACCGCAATTGCCCGTGAAGATGCTCCGGGCAGATAGGTGCGATAGACGATCGGTTCATCTTTCACTTCCACCACCGTGCCTACACGATTCTCCGGCAGGGAATACTTTGCATCCAAAGGCGGATCCGTAGATAAAACCGTATTTGATTCCTGAGTTACAAGTTCCGCTTTCTGCCAACTTTCCAAATGAGGAGAATCCTTTATGGTAAGTGCCCAATTTGTTAGTAATTGCAGGTTGTGGTCACTCACATGGCTTTGTGGGGGCATAACATTGTTTCCCCACTTTCCTTTAGCCCCATTCTTTAAGCTATCCAGAACCATTGATGCACCGTTCGGGTCATTGGCGTATTTTTGAGAAACGGCCAGCATGGAAGGACCAATGTGATCCAGGGTCATACGATGGCAGGCAATACAACCACTCGCTTTGTACAAGGCTTTCTCGGTAGGCTCATTTCCATTTGATTTAGATGCAAAAAGCGGGCACGCGAACGAACCAACCATACCAAATAAAAAAATAAAACGAAGCATTGCTATTTCGAAAAGAAGTGGATCATGGAAAGGCTTATTCAATTCGAAGCGATAAGATAAGCAACTTTGTAAGCTGCCCAACCTGTTTGCTATGAAAGGTCGTACTGTGGAATCTTCATCCACTCACCATCCTTCAGCGCGGACTTATGAGCAATCACACCTGCCATGGTCATATTCAGTGCATCCCCAATATTTACGGTTGGTTGTCGGTCGAGCAGGATGGAGGTAATGAAGTCATTGGTCAATTGTCCATGCGATCCTCCGTGCCCGCCAGCTCCAACTCCGGGAGGCAGAGCAGGGCGTGCACCATTAATTTTTGGATTGTGGGGCTTTTGTCCGTATACTCTGCCTTTTTCACCATGGGCATTCTTCATGTCCCAACTCACAGCCATGCGAGAGATACCGCCCTCGCTTGTTTTGAACATACCCACCTCAGTGCCAAATGGATTCTTCCATTGGTTTTCCTTGTGCTCATTGTACAAACCAGGTGTGCCCAGGCATGATACTTCAGTAAACCGTCCACCAGTGATGGATACATAATACGCATTGGAGTGGGTCGGATACCACATGGGGGGAATCCCACGACGCCAACCATTCACATCAATCTTACCATTTTTAGGGTTATAACCAGGGAGTCCGTTGGGTCCAAAATCATGATAATATTCTCCTTCGGAATAAATAATTTTTCCGAGTGCACCTGCCTGGTACTGAGTTCGCTTATCCCAGAGATCAGCATGGAAGGTGGAGGTCTCATTCATGGCATATTTTAAACCACTCTTCTTGACCGCCTCAAAGAGTTCCTCGGCTTCTTCTTCTGCCTTGAATCCAAAAACGGCTGGCACCGCAGAGCATACATGTTTTCCATGGTTTAAGCCCATGATCGCGAGCTTCGCATGGGTGGGGGCATCCGTGGCGATATAAACCGCTTCGATCTCTTTATCCTTCTGAATCATTTCCTCACAGGAGGGATAGGTTTTCTTGGCTCCCACTGCCCGGGCGAGACCGGCACATCTGCCTGGATCAAGATCGGTTGCGGCCACCACTTCCACATTGGGGTGATTTTGATAAAAGAATGCACCACCGAACCGGCAAAGCCCATACCCTGCAATGCCCACCTTTACTTTACGGTTAGGTAGATCTTTCCAGCCTTTTGAAGCGTTTGGGTCTTCCTTTATTTTTTCAAAGCCAGGGATAATATTTCCGTCCGCATCGCGGGGTGCTTCTGCACCCATTGACTTGCCTGCTAATCCAAGCAATGCACCTGCGCCACCAATCCCTTGAATGAACCCGCGCCTGGGTAGACCAGTTGTTTTCTTTGAGCCTTCCACTTCTAGTGTGCCATCTTTTTCGTTTTTCATGTTAATTTTCTTTCAGTGTTTAGAGTTAAAACTTGTTGAAGATTATTGTTTTTTAGTGACGATAAATTGATCAATCCCGATAAGAGAATGATCAGGTGTGTAATCCCCAGAAGTGAGCGAAACTTTAAAATGATCAGCTTCTGTTTCAAAAGTACCCAAAGTGATTCGCTGTACAGTGTACGAACCAGCGATATTATTTTCGATCCCGTTATTCTCTCTGTCCTTGTAAACTTTTTGTGCATCAAAAATCATGCTCGTCTTGGGTTTGGATAGATAGTCTCTCCCTTCAGTAAGAGTGATCTCAGGATAAGATATATCGGCCTCTTTTTGATCTACAGCTGTACTAAAACTACCGTATCCAGGGGCAATTGTGACCAGTGCATCAATCCTGTAGTTTCCAGGTTCATTGACCGGAATGGTGAAGGTCATCTCCTGTCCATTATCTTTGGGTTGGATCAATACCTGCCCAGTACCTGTCCAAAGATTGAATTTTTCCTCGGGTGCAATTTCTTTACGCGTTTGAATCTTGATTTCACAATCCGGAGTAGCAGAAAATTCTAAATCTTCGGCTTCGTACCATGTGGATGCATTGCTTTTCGAGTTCATCCAAAGATAAAGTCCAGCAATGGTCGCCACCATTAGGAACCACCACAGTTTAATACTTTTCCATCCACCATATTGTCCAGTTGAATCTTCGCCCACACTCAGAGCACTCTTAGTCCAGATTACTCCTTCAAGTTCTTCTTCAGACTTGGGCTTAGTGAAAAAAGAAACGACAACAAGGGTGATACAGGACATCACAAAAATTAAAAAGGTATGATGTGTAAAGGTGTCGTACGGTTGCAAAATTGGCAGATTGGGAAACAGCCCAAATTTGGTCAGCGGTAAAAACACCACATATCCCATAAGTAAGGTAATAGTTGCCGCCATAGGGGTTATTTTCTTCCACATAATTCCAAGTAGGAAACAGGCGGCAATGGGGGGAGCGACATAGAAGAAAACAGTTTGTATGAGTACAAATATGGTAACCCCTGGAAAAGCAGAAATAATCAGGGCAATGGTGATACCAATAACAATGATAACCAGGGCACTTATCCGACCGACTTTGTGCAACTCCTCATCAGTTGCTTTTGGGCGGATTAATTCTCTGTACAAGTCCAGGGTAAAGATGGTGGAGGATGAATTGGTAATCGCACTCAGGGTAGACATCACCGCACTGGCCAATCCGGCAAGTACCAACCCGATCAATCCTGTTGGCAGAAATTGTTGAACCATGTAAGGCCATGCCTGGTCGCCATCACTTATCCGGGACTGGAACAAATAAAAGGCAACGATCCCTGGGATGACTACTATGAATGGAAGAATCGCCTTACTGAATCCAGCCATTATGACTCCCATCCTTGCATCCCATTCGGAGCGGGCTCCTAAGCATCTTTGCACCATAAATTGGTTGGCACAATTATACCACAGTCCTACAGCCACCAGTCCCGACAATACACCGCTCCATGGTATAGTTTCATGCTCTGATGAATAGAACATGATGAATTTCTCAGGCATGCTCTCCATCAAATTATCCAGTCCTCCGGCATAATGAATACCAAAAACACTGACGACGATTCCCCCAATCATTAGTAGGCAAAATTGAAGGACATCGGCCCAGACAGCTGCAAGTAAACCACCATAAATCGTGTAGGTGCCAGCGGCTATGGCTAGAATAAGAATGCCCATCCAAATATCAATCTGGGGGAAGAATACATTCATTGCCTTGGCACCCGCAAAGAGCACACCACCGAGCATGGCAATGACTAGTCCGATGATCATCACGATTGCGTATGCATACCTGCATGTCTTGTTGAACCTTTTTTCGAGGAATTCCGGCATGGTGGATACATTTCCACGCATATAAAAAGGCAAAAAGATCCAGATAAGGGCGGTAAAGGTGAATGCATTTCCCCATTCCCAATTTGCCACCGCCATCCCATAGAGAAAACCAATTCCAATTGTACCAATGAAATGTTCGGTGGAGATATTAGATGCGATAAATGATGCACCGATCGCATACCAGGGCAATTTTTTGGACGCCAGAAAGTAGTCGGATGAAGATTTAGTCTTACTTCGTGCGGAAATTATTACCGCAAAGAGGACTACCCCAATGAAATAGCTAAAGAAGATAACTGCGTCCCAGATGCTCATACTTTTATGAATTTAATTTTTTTCCCAACGCTCCGGCCGGATGGATTTTAGCAAATTGTTCATTTCGGAAATCCGTCTTTTCAATTAGGGCTGCTTGTAAGGCATCAAAAATTGCAGATAGTACCACGAAACTTGTGGTTCCCTGGCTGTCGAATTTGTCAGCCTCTCGATCGACTCGCATTTTTAAAACCACCTGAGAACCTCTGGCCAAGGAGGATTCCATATTTTCGGTAATGGCGATGATATGGACTTTCTTAGCTTTGCATATTTCCATGATGGGAAGCAGTTCACTGGTTTGCCCCCCCCCGGGAGGCAAGCACTATGACATCTCCCTCCTTGAGGAAGCCACTTGCTCCATGAACTGCTTCGGCTGGAGAAATAAATCTGCCTGAAAGTTCGATGCAGCACATCAAATGTGCGAAGTGCATACAGGCAATGCCAGAATGCCCGCATCCGCTTGCACCAATGCGTTCCGCACCGGCAAGAAGTTTTACTGCCTTTTCGAATGATTTTTGCTCAATTGAACTCAATGCATTGGCCAGAGCGGAGGATTCGATTTCGAACGAATCCCGGGCGGCTTCCCAGGGCGATTTTGTCACTTGTTTATTCTCCCAATACTTGAACCTGACAGACCCGTTTGCGTGCTCGTACCTGATCCCAGTCGATGAAGTAAATATATCCGAACTCCCCAAGTTGGAGCTCGCCATCCACTAGTAAAATCGTTTCCGAACGACCAAAGAAGGTCGAACGAAGATGTGCCTCGGTGTTAAGGCTGGTCCATTCTCCCTCTTCCGTGCCCAAACTCATGGCAAAATCAATGTGTTCCTTACCCGGATGCATATACTGTCCCTCATGCCTGCAAGTGGGTATGAGTTTTTCCATGACATTGCACAGATCCTGTTGGAGGAATTCCAATCCGAAGTAGGTTTTATCGTGCGAGCACTCCTGCGTCATTACCGAGCAGGTAGTATGGTGCGAGTATACCACGATATTGCCGTGTTGTACGCCTGTGTTCTTGACGATCTCTTTTACCTGTTCGGTAACATCGTGAAAGGTCGGGTTTAATCCTTTTGATTGAAGGTCGATTTTTTCGGTAACAATTTTCATAGTTTGTATGTTAAATATTTTTCTAAAGGTTTATTCTCCGGATACCTGTATGATGACCTGACGGTTGCGCGAACGGGTGTGATCAAAGTCCACAAAGTAGACATGCCCAAACTCTCCGAGTTCCAGATTTCCCTCAAAAATGGGTATGGTTTCACTTCTGCCCATGATGGATGATCGT
>JAOFOL010000037.1 GCA_028042835.1 Opitutales bacterium
TCCGAATAATTGGCTGTTCGAGCAAATAAAACCGGGCAGGTTCTGTACGGTGGTGATTTGGGGCATGCCGGGCGATTTCGATAAGTTTTCGAATGAGTTCGCGGGGTGGTGGTGTCTTGGAATATAGGGCAGGTTTGCGAGTCCGCCGATTCTTAATGATTGTGGCTAAGGTACGGGTGAATGGTTGTTCCATGTAGCTTTAAACTTTTTCTAAGACTAGACTGACATTAGCTCCGCCAAATCCACTGCTATTACTGAGAATACGGTCCACCTGTAGGTCTGGGCTGCTTCGAAGCAGGTCGAGGTGTTGAAGTTCTGGATCAGGTTCAGTTACATTTGCAGATCCGGGAAGAAATCCTTCTTTAAGGGCAAGGCTGCAAAATGCTGCTTCCATTATACTGGATAGAGATAATCCATGTCCAGTCAGTGCTTTTGTACTCGATAATTTTACGGATTGCGGGGCAGTAAAAATAGCTTTTAGAGCTTTTATTTCAGACGCATCTCCAATCGAGGTTGAAGGGGCATGTGCGTTAATATAATCGATGTCAGTTGCTCGAATCTTTGCATCTTTTAAGGCTTTCTTCATCGCGTCCTGTAATCCACGGCCTTCAGGATGGGAAATCGCAACATTATGACCATCAGATGCTTGCCCCCATCCGAGAAAACGGGCGTAAGGGTTTGCACCTCTTCGTTTGGCTTCAGATTCTGTTTCCAAAACGAGGCATACAGATCCTCCAGTTCCAACAAATCCGTTTCGTTTTTTATCAAAAGGACGAGAAGCTTGATCAGGATTGGTTTCAAGGGACAGAGCACGCATTCCGCAAAAGGGGACAATGCTTTCAAAATTACAATCTTCGGCTCCAACAACAAGCATACGTTTTTGTCGACCAAGTCGAATCTCATCGAGGGCGGTTCCCAATGCATGCCCTGAGGATGCGCAGGCGGATACCGTTCCCATAGAAGATCCTCGTACTCCTAAGGCAGCCACGAGGTTAAAAGTGAGAGTGCCTGCAATAGATGCTACAATTGCAAGTGGATTACAGGCCATAACCCCCCGGCGATCCATTTTTTCAAAATGCTTATGAATTGAACGCATAGAACCACCGGATGAGGTATAAAGGCCGGATTCTGGATCTTGTAATTCATCTTTAGATAGATTTGCATCTTCGATAGCTTGTTGTAATGCACACCAAGCGTACAAGACATGAGGGGAAAAGCTGCGAATTGTAGCTCGTGGTACGCGGTATTCACTCGGGTAAATCCAGTCTTCCGGGTCAGGTGAGTCTACATCAAAGCCTTTAACTGTACCTGCGACTTTAACGGGAGATTCTTCTCCTTGAAGCATGGCGGGGTTCTCAATCCCATGTTTCATCGTGCGTAAGCTATTAAGGACGGTGGAGCGATCGTTTCCGATACTCGTAATCAGTCCCATGCCTGTTATCCATACTGGTTCCATAAATTGATAAGTTTAAAAATGCTGAATTAAGTTTAGGATAGTACAACCAGATTAGTTTGATTTTGTCTTGGTTGCATTGAGTTCCGTAATTTTTTCGTGAAATATTTCCGATACAAGATTACCCATTTCATCCCAAGTTTTCCAAGTTCCGGTTGGAGTGCCATGTTTGTAGAATTTATGCTGCCATCTTGTTCCATTTGGATACCATGCAGTCGAACTCTGATGTTTTTTACCTTCGTGATAAGTCCCTTCGAGTTTTTTTCGACCATTTTCGTACCACATCTTAAAGGGTCCATGATTAAATCCATTTTTTTTAATCCCTTGCCAGCGAGGCTTTCCATCTGGAAAGAAAGTAGTCCACAAACCTTCGGGTTTACCATCTTTAAAATCACCTTCATAGGTAAGATGTCCTTCTTGTGAAAATCCTACTGATGTTTCAATTTGGGTGTTGGAGGTTGCCTGCTTGAATTGCAAACCATCAGCAGATTGTTGAATTTCAATCTCTTGATCATCGGCCTTTTCTTTAAGGATTTCTTCTGCTTCTTGCTCAATATTTGATTCTGAGCATGCGACTAAAAATATAAATAAGGAGATGGGGAGTAAAATCTTTTTCCACTCTTCACTTTTCATAATATGAAATCTCGAAAAGTAAAGTGGTGGAGCCGATCGGGTTCGAACCGACGACCTCCACAATGCCATTGTGGCGCTCTTCCAACTGAGCTACGGCCCCGTAAAGAGATATCCTTAAAGAAAGTTTCTATATCCGTCGAGATCAAATAGGAATGAAGATCTTAACTTAATGGCGGTAGTTTCTTCTTAAGGGGTGGCCTTGTGAGTTTTAGTCCTTTGGTTTTAGATTTGCCTTTTTTAAGAGAAAGAGTCGGTTTCCCTGACTTTGCGGCTAAGCTCGGTTTTGGAGGGCTTGTTGGAACCGGGGGAGAACTAGGCATTGGTGTTGCTGGCGGCACAGGAGCAACTTCAGGGGATGGTGGCGGAGCAGGAGCCAATTCTTCAGTTGGGGCTTCAGGTGGAGAACTGATTGAAATATCTTCATCATTCTCCTCAGATAATGGAACAGGTGGCGGCGGTGGTAATTCGGCTGATTCATCTGTATCCCCGAATGAGGGAGGTGGAGGTAAGTCGGTTGGAGTTTCCTCCATCGGTGCAGGTGGTGGGGGTAGTTCCGCGGATACATCAGGTAAACTTTCTTCTGGTTGCGGAATAGGTGCGGACTCTTCTCCAAAGGAAGGTGGACCTGGTAATTCTGATATTGATTCCTCTAGCACTGCAGGGGGTGGAGGTAAATCTGTAGGTGCTTCCGTGAAACTTTCCTCGACTGGTGGTGGTGCAGGAGGGAGATCATCCTCAAAAGAGGGGGCAGGTGGGAGGTCATCAGAAGAATCTGGCTCGGCACTGGAAAGGGGAGGCAGCTCAGCCGTTTCCACACTTTCAATGGGTGACAAAGGAGCAGGATCATCAGTAAAGGATGGAGGAGGCAAATCCTCAGGTTCAATGGATGGACTTTCTATATCCTCGGGTGAGTCTGCCATTTCTGATATCGGAGAAATGGATGCAGGTTCTTCTAATATGTCCAATTTTGGTTCGTCTTCACCAAAAGAAGGTGGGGGTAAACTTGGCTCTTCAAGCGTTGCTGGTTCCTCGGTAATGGGGGGGAGAGAAAAAGATGGTTCTTCTTCAATCTTGGCCATAGATGGCAGCTTTCCAGAAGTAACTAATCCAGCAAACTTTTTATCATACCCGCCATCTGCGACTTTACGAACTTGGACCACACTAACGCCTGACTCTCTGGCAATAGCAGCTTTGTTACAATTTGGTTGGGCAAGAAGAGAGCGAATTTGGTCGTAAATACTCTTGTCCATGGAAACGGTTTTACGACGACCTGAAGAGGATGTCGTAAGCATTTTGTCGCGAACAGAAGGTGTGGCATACTTGGTAAGTGCACGAATGAGTCCGTTAATGTTTTTGAAGTCAGAGCCGATCTCCTTGTTAACGACTTCATGGAGTTTTGAGAGATAAGAACTCTCTTTTTCCTTGGATTCGCGCTTGGCAACTTCTGCCTCCGCTCTCTTTTGAATTTCCTTGAGAATTTTCTCAGGGTCTTGGCTGAAGTCTACATCAAAGGATATCTTGGTCATGATAGAACTATAAATTTAGGGGTTTCGATGAATAGACAAAAGCTAGCTATAACTTTTGGCAAGATTTTTTTGCCCTTTTTAGTGAGTAAGTATTCAAATTTAGTAATTGAATTATATTTTAATGACCTGCTTTAAATCGACAGTCTTTTCATAAAGGGCTTTTCCGACAATAACACCTTCTATATTTGGACACTCGATAGATAATTCTCTGAGATTGGATATATCTTCTGCACATGATACACCACCCGATGCAATAACATTACATTTTGGAACCGCTAATGAGATTTCACGCTGTGCCTCTAAATTCGGACCTTGCATAGCTCCATCTGTGGAAACATCGGTATGGATAATCCATCTTAATCCATTGGCAACTAGCGTTTTAGCTAAATCTTTTGCGGGAGTGGTAGATGTTTCGACCCAACCTTGAGTGGCGACCATTCCATCTTTTGCATCAATCCCAACAACTATGCGATCTGGGCCAAATTGCTTAATCATCTCGATTACCCAAGAAGGTTCATTACATGCTCGAGTACCAATGATAACACGAGATAACCCCATATCTAAGGATTGTTTGATTACTTTCTCATCCCGCATACCACCTCCCAGTTGTACTTTTAATCCATCGACCTTGAGAATTTCTTGAACTGCATCCAGATTTCTAGAGTTTCCAGAAAATGCACCATCGAGGTCCACGACATGAAGATTGGAAGCACCTCCATCCCTCCAAGTTTTCGCAGGTTCGACAGGGTTCTCAAAATAAACTGTTTCTTGATCGGCTTTTCCTTGGAAAAGGCGAACGCATTTTCCACCTCTCAGATCAATTGCTGGATATATAATCATATCAACTCCTTATTTGAGGCATCATAAAAGAGCGATTCAAAAGATTTGATTTTTTCGAATTGTCCCAACTGAAAGAATAGAATGTAGTCATTCCATGTCCAAAAGAATAAAACCAAAGTCTACACCTAAAAAATATGTAGTACCTTCTTTCTTGAAGGAACTGCTCGATGCGCGGTCGCCTTCTGGTTTTGAAGATGAAGCACGTGATGTAGTCCGCAAGCGAATGGAAAAAGTAGCAGATACTTTCATTATTGATGCCCTGGGTAGTTGCCATGCAACCTTGGGAGCGAAGGGTAACCCTACATTGATGCTAGCAGGACATATTGATGAATTAGGTTTGATTATCAAGCATGTCAGCGACAAAGGATTCTTGTATTTCGATGCTATCGGTGGACATGACCGATCAATTATATCTGGTAGAAGAGTCGATATTCTTACAAAAGATGGCGTCATTCGTGGAGTGACGGGAAAACGAGCAATTCATCTGATGACTCCAGAGGATCGTAGGAAAGTGCCCGAAATGCACCAAATGTGGATTGATATAGGAGCACAGGACCGAGAAGAGGCATTAGCTAGGGTACGAATCGGAGACGCCGCAGTTTACGATCATGGCTTTGAGCAATTGCATGGTCCTTTGGCTGTATCGAGAGCTTTTGACGATAAAACTGGAGCCTACACAGTTAATGAGGCCCTTTTACGATTAGCAAAAGGACGTAAGCCTAGTTGCAAGGTTGTGGCTGTATCGACTGCACAGGAAGAAATTGGAACAAGAGGTGCCATCACTTCGGCTTACTTGGCTAACCCAGATGTCGCACTTGCAGTTGATGTAAGTCATGCTACCGATCACCCCGATGCTGATCACCGGAAATATGGACAGTTTAAATTAGGTGGAGGTCCAATTCTCACTCGAGGTCCCAACATACACCCTGCAGTTTTCGACCGCTTGATTGCTTGTGCTGAAAAAGCAAATATTCCAGTACAAATAGAAGCAGATCCTCGCCCCACTGGTACAGATGCTAGATCTATTCAGGTTTCACGAGAAGGAGTACCCACTGGCTTAGTTGGAATACCACTAAGGTATATGCACACTCCCAGTGAAGTTATTGATCTGGATGATTTAGAAGCGGTGGTACAACTGTTGGTGGCTTTTGCCCGTTCGCTCACCAAATCTACAAAATTTATTTGATTTCCTTTACTTGGGTAGAGTTTATTCCAGTATCGAATGTAAATACTTTTAAGGTTTGAAAAAGAAAACTTGGTATTTTTTCGGACTCAATGGAGAAGTCATAGGACCCAAATGTGAAGATGCATTATATTTTCTTTTCCTAAGTGGAAAAATCACCCAGGAAACGAATCTCTTTGAGTCAGAAAACATGATTAGTGTTGGAGAACCTTTTACTTACCTGGAAATACTTTCTTCCTATAAATCTAAGACTGCAAATCATCAGAATAATTACCTAAAAAAAGGTAAAGCAAACCCTGCATTGTTTCTGCAAGGAGAGGGCAAGGCTAAAAACATTAAAATTGTATCAGCAAGCTCAGATCAAAATAAACCTGTAATCAAAAGTAGTATAAAAATATCCAAGAGAAAGTTTTATGAAAAAAATAAGAAATACCGTCCTCTCATAATAAACTCTATTTTAAAGAATAAACTTAACCCTGGGAAAATTTTACAAAATGAAACTGAACTAACTAGATCTCATAAAGTAAAATCTTACTCCGGGAAAATTTTGTTGGGTCTCTCGATACCTATGTGGTGCTGGTGTCTTTCAAACGGAAATTTCTTTGATTGTATTATTTTTCAAAGTGTACTGAGTCTTTGTTTTTTCCCCTTTTTGTTTGGATTGCCAAGAGATAAGTACCTCTGGATAGCGATAATAATTTCAATTACGATTGTTAGTCTAGGGTTTATTTTTTATCCACTTATTCTCTTCCCTCTTTCCGTTATTTTGCCATTTTTACTTTTAGGTTTTGGTGGCTTACAATTATCGATAATTTTGCCCTCTATTGCTATTGTTGCAACTGGTATTTATTTTGCAACTGGCACAGATTTGGCCCTTTTAGGGGGTGGTTTCTTGGGTGTTCTCATTCTAACTTTCCTTTCAATGCCGGTTTTTTTAGAGCTTTGGACATGGACCAAATTATTCAGAGTTTTATTTTATTTCATATCAATACTCGGTCTTATAATTGCTGCATCTTACTTGCTTACTAGCGTTTCCACATAAGGATGAGGTTTGATTATTTAACGCATACCTTGCTCAAAAAACTAACAGTTAATAATTTAGTAGATGTCTGGATAAGTTGGTAATCGAATGATGGTCAATTATCTTATGCCCATATGCTTACATCTTTTCCTGAAGTTTTACTTATTTCGATTTCACCCGTACACGGATGAAAAGTTGTTTCCCTCCGTTGTCAGTTCTTTTCTCTCTGGACCGGAAGACCACTTTTTCCATGCCTCCACCTAGATCAACGGCAGACCCAAACTGTAGTGGTCCATTTGTGGTGTCGGAGTCGGAGACCCAAGTGCGGAGATCGCGGCTGGTTTCGACGATATATTCGATGCGGTCATCCCCATCATTAAATGTATCCTGATACCTTTTGAAACTGATGTATTCGTAGCCATCTCTTTTTCGAATAGCCCTGGGCTTGCTTGATCCCTTATCGCCCATCAGAGAGTCTCCGCCAAATGCCCGTTCCTCCAAGTTGGTGAGACCATCGCCATCAGAATCCTGATCATCACGGTTGAAAAGGTAAGCTGCCTTATCGCCCGATTTTCCCAGCCTCGCCATCCGGTTATCGAAGGCTGCTTTCTTGATGTCGAATCTTTCATCCAGTTTCCGTGCATCATAGAAGGCGTTTTTACCGGGTTTTTTGATTTTAATACTATGTTCAACGGAAAGTGCCTCATGATATTGTTGCCCACCGAGACTTCCACCTGACTGACTTGCCCGGATTTTAATGCTTAGATCTGAAGATCCACCAAACCCTGAAAACTTTTCCCCATTATTCCCATCTTTAGGAGCAATAAGTAATTGTGCTTTTTGACCTACGCCTACAATTTTTGCCACCTTATTGGGATTATCTATGAGCGTAAAGGTGATCGGTAGATTGGAATCACTAAAAGCCATCCGTCCAAGTGAAATAGGTCTTCCAGACAGTTGGACATCCCTGAGTCCACCCTTTATGCCCTTATTGAAAGTAATTGATTGTCCTTGCCCTGAGCCATCAACGCTAAAACTTATGGATGCAGTACCTGGAGCATAACTGCTGCCACTAACGGTTGCTTTCAATACTACAGTTCCTGAACCACTCGCACTGGTAGCTAGATTATTTCCAGAAATTGATGCTGGACCTGAAACTATCTGATATACAATCGAAATGCCGGTAGTTCCATTAAGAAGAGCACCATTTCGAGCATCATTTGCCCAAGCTCTTACATTAACAGTTTGGCTGTTCCCCATGGTTCCAATTGGATCGAACGAAACAGTCATGAGGTCACCAATCGTGAAAGATTGATCGGCATTAGCTGCTGCTGCATATGTACCATTTCCCGCTTGGGATGCCGTAATTGTTACCTGTCCATTAGCGACGATTGATACTGTGCCGCCCGATGTAACAGTGGCGATTGAAGTATCAGAACTCGTAAAACTCACAGGAAGACTGGAGCTTGATGTTGCACTAATGGTAAAATTGGAATCGTTAGGTTTCTTGTTCGGAATGGGAGCAAATGTGATAGATTGTGATCTCTTGCCAAGAATTTTCATATTGAAATTTATGTTACTGGCTGCGGTAAAATGGGAGTCTCCTGCTTGTTTTAAGGTAACTCGAACTTTTCCTACCCCCTGGGGTTTGAGTAGACCGGCAGAATTAACTGAAAGAACCGAACTGCTATTTGTTTCATAAGTAATAGGAAGACCGGATGTAGCGTATGATCCTACTAACTTAAAAGGAGTATCAAAAATAGACATGAAATGAACATTATCACTTACATCCACTCCCAAATTTGTATGTGCAAGATTGATCGATTGGGAACCACCAAAGGTCGGCGGAGTTACTTTAAATGGGTGCTGATTAGAAAGGCTCGCCTTCGATCCCCATTTGTTTGCCAAATATCCTTCAACTCTTTTCTGGAAGTAGTCATCTAAATACGAATTGAAAACTAAAACTTCACGAATGATTCCTTTAAAGTATTCATTGGATGTTCCGTTGGATCCTTTACCCAAATTAATTTTGGAAGAAGTTACAGATGTGTTAGCCGGTAGGTTGATTGATTTTGGGGTGGCGGGGGCAGTAAGGGGGATGTTGGTTCCAAAGCGAGAAAATTGAATTCCTGGAGTTGTATTTCCACTAGACTTTTTCCAAACCCCAATCGTAGCCGAAGTTGAAAAGTTTTGAGTGGCACTGTGGTTTCCATCGTTATAAACAATGCTTCCAGATTCGTGAAATCCAATAATTTGAAGGCCTGTACCTGCAGTATTTCCAAGTTGTAATAACCTTCCGCCGCTTTGCTGAGACTCCGCCACCAAGAAAATGGTAAAAGCTGGACTTCCCTGAAGTAAGCTAGGCAAGGTAGAATCAAGAAAATCAGAGTTTCCATCAAAACTAAGACCTCCCGAGCTCTCATAAGTTGGGTGATTACCTGAATTGGCCTGTGTCAATGAGTTGCCGTTACCTGAACGGTCTGACCATGCACTTACTTTTGCATTGGCCAAGAAATTGCTTGGAGATTCTGGCATTCTATCAGCGTTAACATCCTTTCCGTCCAGCCAGAGAATTAGGTTTGGTAGAGAATCAGTGTAGGGGCTCAGTTCGGTCACCGTTACGGTAAAGGTCTTGGCATTTGCCGCATTATATCCACTACTCCCCACTTGACTCACCGTTATTGTGGAAGTTCCTCCGCCCACCATTTTAAGGCGGGCATTAGCTCCTGTAATCTGAACAACATTGGTATTAGAGCTTGTGTAGGTAATAGGTAAGCCTGTTCCGATCGTAGTCCCTTGCTTGATGGACTTGATAAGTGGTGTGAATTCAGGGTCACCTGAATCTTTTGTTAAATTAAGCAGGGTGGCATGGTTATTGTTGCGAACGATATCTTGATTCGATTTTGCCACCACAATACTTTTATCGACAGTTGAGGCAGCAGCCCATTGTCCATTGCCATTTTGTGATGCAGTCACGACTGCACTACCCGCACCGAGAATTTTCAACTTGGTTCCATTGATGTCTATGACACCTGCACCGCTGGTTATGGTGTAAGTTATGGGAAGATTCGAATTGGCCGTGGCATACATGTTGATGTCGGACAATCCGTAAGAAAGGCTGGATAGGTTTTGTGACCAAGTTATTGTTTGTGTCTGCAAAGTGTCATCAATTATCGTTAGATTCTGGTTGACGGGGGTGGCTGCGGCGTAAATTGAATTTCCGCCTTGATTAGTAGCTATTTGAACTGTTCCTCCAGCAACTAAAGTCGCAATATTACCGCTAATACTGGCAACTGAGGAATCACTGCTAGTAAATGAAACGCCCAATCCAGAGCTGGCTGAGCCATTCAGCGTGTAAACTCCAGCACTTAAGTTTTGATTGGGCAGGGCACCGAAGGTAATAGTTTGTGCCGCCTTACTGACTGTCAGGGTTCGCTCAACCGTTGGGGCTGGATTGAAACTGGAGTTCCCGTCCTGAGATGCCCGAATTGTAGCGACACCGGTGCCAAGCACATCAATGGTTCCACTACTGGTGACCGTGGCCACATTTGAACCGGATACCACTTGGTAAGTTACGGGTAGGGTCGAGCTTGCGGTTGCACTCAAATTAAAGTTGGCTGAGAGAGCGTTTTTGTTGGATATCGCATTAAAGGTGATCGTCTGATCGGAACGTGGAGTTGCCGTAACGATCCAGTCTTGGTACGCACTTGCCGGCAACCAGTTACCGTCCCCTGCCTGGGTTGCAGTGATGCGTACTTTACCCACTTTCAGTCCAGTGGCCACATTGCCAGAGAAGGATACCACGGTGGAATCGTTGCTGTCGTAAGTGAAGCTTGTTAATCCTGAATCTGCACTTAACACCAAGTTCACGGTTTGATTAACCTGTTTATCGGAAAGAGGCTGGAATGTAAGTACCTGAGCTCCTCCAAAGGCGGGTTTGGCTACCTTGTAGTTGAATGAACTGGAGAAACTACTGGTAAGTCCCCATTTGTGAGCAAGATAACCCTCAAGTTTTTCTCGGACATTTGCGTTGAAAGCACGATCGTAAGCTACAATTTCAGCAATATCTCCTGCGAAGTCGTTACCTATCTTATCAAATGCCGCCGGGATATTGGGATCGGTTCCCGTTCCTTTTTCGTTCCCGTTAACATAAATTGCATAATTCCCTGAAGCCATTTGTAGGGTAACCACGGCAAAACTTTTGGAACTGCTTCCGGAATCAATCATACCACTGCCTTGGCGTTGCAGGCCGAATTTACCATTTGAGGTGGTAGCAAACAAGTTACCGCCAAAGGGCTTGCTGGTGGAGGTCTGACCCGCAGCCTGACGTAGCACAGTAACGATGGTACGGATACTGGAGTCTCCCGTAATATCCGAACTTTGGGATGCAGTGTAACTTAAAGTCCCTTTTCCATTTAGAACACTAGCATTATAGGTGGGGCGATTGGAAACGGTTCCCTGTGTCGCGTGGTTGGTGCTGACCGAACGATCCTTCCAGGAACCGATCGCAGTGCCGTTGGCTATGGAGTCTGCGGTCGAATGATCACTGTCCACACTGTTTCCATCGAGCCATAATTTCAAACCGGGCAGGGAGTTGGCAAAGAGATTAAAATAACCCACGGTGAATGTCTGGGTCGCATTGGGGGGGGGCATTGTAAGAAGAATTTCCAGCTTGGGATGCAGTAATTGTAACTGTTCCTGCCGCACGGACTTTTATCTTCTGACTGCCCGGGGTGGTGCCTTCCACCGAAGCAATCAAAGGAGATGAACTAGTGTAGGTAACGGGCAGGCCTGAACTGGATGCGGCTCCGGGGTCAAAATCGAAATCTCCAATTGATTTGTCAGTAATGGGTGAAAAAGCAATGGTTTGATTAAGTTTTCCAATGTTAAGATTTTCAGTGACCACGGGGGCTGCCGCAAAAGTACCATTACCTGCCTGCGAAGCGGTGACGGAAAACTGTCCGGACGCCTTTACCTTCAAACGGTTGAAATCTCCTGTTCCTCCACCATATACTTTGGTAATGGTGCTTGCGTTCAATTCCGCATTATAAAGACGAATGTCATCGATCTGGCCAGAGAAGAATGCCGAACCGTCAAAACCGATCTTAACCTTGGAACTTGAACTTGAACTTGTATTGATAGCGGTGCTGCCACTACCATTTGTGACTGAACCATCGACATAGACCTTTACGCCCCCTGAATTTCCATTGAATGGAACCGTAGCCGCAAAGTGATGCCAGGCTCCATTGGCCAATCCGCTACCGGCAGTAATGGAGACCCCGCCAAGATCAAGAACCGCAGCTCCGGATCCATTAAGGGAGACTTTAAAGAGGGTACCGGAACCGGCTGCTCCATAGGTGATCAATGGTTTGTTGGCTGTACTCGTCTTAAACCAAAGAGAAAGGGTTCTTCTCTGACCTCCGGAAATACCAGTATGGGAAACGCAGGTGGCATAATCGGAACCGTTGAGGGTTAAGGCACCTCCGAATTTACCAAGACGAACAGCTGGAGGACCAGCGGCAGTCCAGTTACTTGATCCATCGGTGCCAATAAGAACGGCGGTGTGAGAGGTTGAACCACTACCGGATGAATCTGCCACGGTGGTTGCCGATGTTTCATCGAGTCTCCACCATGAATCGAGGTTGCTTTGGAGGGTAACGGCAAGCTCAGCCTTACTTGTATCGCTAACCACATAAGTAACAGGCAAATTCGAACTGGCTGATGCATTTAAGTCAACAATTTGATTAATCGCAGCGGAGCTGAAATCTTGTCCCCAGGTTATAGCCTGGGGAGTTTTGTTGGTAATGATAAACTGGCCATCCACATAGGTGAATACATATTTGTCGGAAGCTCCACCCCCTGGACGGACATAGAAAGTACCCGCTGAGCTGGAGTTGGATGCATCGGTG
The DNA here is from genome assembly GCA_028042835.1 of Opitutales bacterium. GTDB lineage: Bacteria > Verrucomicrobiota > Verrucomicrobiia > Opitutales > Seribacteraceae > Seribacter. The sequence goes on from JAOFOL010000037.1 coordinate 12,566, forward strand.
GTCACCGTTATCTGGCTGGAAAGAGAATCAGATGCGGTATCGCCATTTTTCCATCCAATAGCCTGATGGGTGAGGGTAGGCATGGAGTTACCAACATTGATACTGAAATCATCACCGGTAGCAGTAATGGTTGCCTTGGAAACAGTCACTGATTTTGTGATCGCAGTTGCACCAAACATGTTGGTCGTTCCCGGAGCATATCCGGTCAGGGTAACGGATCCGGCTTTCTTAATACTGGCCATTGTTCCAGTTCGCACGGTCGCAAAGTCACCATTGCCTGAACCATAAAGCGTGCTTACTTCAGCTCCACTAAGGACACGATCGTAAAATCGCACATCATCCAACTCCCCGATCATGCGGTTACCTCCTCCAGGGGAACGACCAAAGAAAAGATTGGCCGTACCCGGTTCGATCTTGGGTATATCGTTTTGAGTGAGAAAGACTCCGTCCCCGTACATTTTCCAGCGACCTGAGGTGGTCGAGGATTCAGCGTTGTAGGTATTCACCACATGAACCCAATTTTGAGAATTCCAGCTACTGGTAGGCCTCGAATAACGGCTTTGGGTCGTCCCACGAGTATACAGGCGGTCATTGGTGGTTGAGAAGTAAATGTGGAAACCAGGATTGTTAGTCCCTGATTTATTAGTGATGATTCGACCGTATCCACTGTAATCACCCGTTCTCTTGACCCAGAAGGATACCGAGAAGAGGCCATCAAAACTAGTCCGTGAACCCGAGCCAAAATCGACAAAGCTATTTGCGTTGGTTGAACCATCAAAACTAAGGGCATTTCCAAACTTACCGTTCACCAAGGTGACTCCACTTCCTTTGGTTCCATTCATGCCACCAATGGTTGCATTCACCGGATTGGAGCTTCCATTCTGGTCGTCATCAAAGTTCCAGTACCAAACCAAACCATCCTCCAAAGTATGCTGAGTTTTGGAAGTTCCATTGATCTCAATTATGCTCTCATCACTTGAGGCATAAGTAATACCACCCGCATTAGTGGAAGTTGCACTCAAAGTAAAGTTTGCATCTCCATAGGTGAGTCCGGCAATGGTCTGATCCCAGGTTAAGTCACGCGTACCCTTTTTTACATTCATCTGGTAAGTCTTGGTCATATTACCCTCTGAATTTGCCACCGTAATCGGGAAGGTGAATTCTCCCGCAGCAGTTGGAGTACCTGAAACAACGCCCGTATTGGATAAACTTAATCCTTTGGAAGCCAAGGTGCCATTAGTCGTCCAACTTGTTGGTCCCTGAGTGGCAGGTATCTGATAACTGTAGGGTGTGTCCACATAAGCGACCAGCTTATTGGATCGAATGGTCATGGCTTGGATTTCATACCCCTCCAATGCACGGTTATAATAACGGGCATCATCAATGTGTGTCTTGGCATATGCACCACCTTGGATAGCTCCATTAGTGGTTCCATCATCCCTCATTCCAAAGGCGAGAACTCTTCCATTGGAAGCCTGAATCGTACCGGAACGGGATTGCTCGTCAATCAAGACCCCATCAAAATACATGCGTTGCTTTACGCCCTGATAGCCATGAACCACGGCAATATGGTGCCATTGGTTATCAGCAGGTGTAATAGAAGTACTTGCATTTGTGGTCCTTGGTTCCATTCCACCGGATGTACCACGGGTATAGAAGTACATATCTGTTGTGCTCATCTTAGCGATTTTCCAACCCCCATCGGACTCACCACGCTTCGAAATCAACGATTCCCAGTCACCATCTGGTAATCTCTTATACCAAATTGCTACTGTAAAAGCTTCATCATTTCCGAACACGGTTTCACTTCCACCGGTTGTAACCCAGGCATAATTATTACCTCCAAAAAAGTTGAGGGAGTGACCGGTACCCAATGGAGTATCGGATGTAAAAGTACCTCCGACATTGGTTCCATTGTACCCATTTCCTGATGTATCCGCAATCGCGTTAGCCGTATCATTATCATCAAACAACCACTCACCCAAGAGTCCATCGCGGGTAACCGTGTCGTATCCAACCTGACCAAGTACAGGCGTAAGCTTGGGTGAATTGTCAAATACCGGAGCCACATCCTTGTAGGGATGATCGCTAGCCAATGCGGCAGTTCCACCCCATTTGTGTGCGAGGTAACCTTCCACCATTTGCTCCTCGGTAAGTCCGAGCTTACGGGTGAAGATCATAATTTCTCCCATATCTCCACCAAAATCATAACTCGAATTGGCAGTATCCCGACCCAGTTTAATATTGGTCAATGTAGCACCCGATTCAGCAGACTGCTTGGAAACAAAGGATACATATTGTCCGTTACCTGAACCCGGAGATAGATTCCAGGCGGCTTCCTTAATTAAATAACCACCCGAATTGTCACCCAGTCCACTGTTTGGACGCTGACTGGCCACAAAGACATGGTATCCACCAGCAGTGGTTCGAACCGGGGCGGCAGCGAAGAAATCATTCGCTCCATCAAAACGCACACCGGGCTTCGTTCCAAAGATTCCAGTTTTGTACAAAGGTTGGCTCGCTGTGGTAGCCTGTGCCACTGAAATGGTCGGTGCATTAGATTTATCGACCCAAGAGGCGAGGGCAGTACCATCCGAAATGGAGTCCGTATTACCATCACCATCGATATCGGTGGCATCTAACCAAAGGGCAAGATCAGGAATGGTATCTTCGTTGAGTGCTGTATTGGCAGGTACAAAGGTTTTAACATCACCCCACACATTACCACCCGAGTTACTGACCTTGGAAGTGTAGTAATAAGTGGTTCCCTTGGTCAGTCCGGTAAGTGCTTTATTGACCACTCCCACCCCATGGGTACCGGAAATCTGAGTGTTATTATCCCAATTATTCGGGGTGGTACTTCCATTATTATCTCCCCAATAGAAGGTGACCGTGGCATTCTCACCCCCCTGCGTAATAGTGGGCTGGTATGGATCAGTTGAGAAGTAGGGGTGTGATGCAGTAAACATTGTGCTCATTAATCCCCATTTTCGGGCAAGGTAACCCTCAATTTTTAAGCGCTCGGCGTCAGGAACCACTCGATTGATTGCAATAAATTCTGCAATTTGACATTGGGATATACTCCAGTCTCTGTTATCTTCTTTTCGCCAGCCGTTAAATTGCATTCTTTTCGGGCGGTAGTTGGAATCATGAGCTCCACGATGCTGAGAGGAAATTTGAGTGGCATCAAACCATGCATTGGCCCGGTCCTGATTATCAATCGTAACCTGCCAGATATGCCAATCATTGTTGTCATCAGGATAAGAGTTGTCAATTGGGTGAATCCAACCATTTAAGTGACCTATCCGGTTTGCTTTTTGTCCGTCCGGTCCAAATAACCAGTTCCAATTATCTGCAGAACTGAATATTCTTTCACTATCGGTTCCTGAGTAGCGAGCCACTCCAAACATTGAGAACTGAGCAGCATCATTATACATACTC
>JAOFOL010000038.1 GCA_028042835.1 Opitutales bacterium
CTACCCGAATTCGCCGTAGAGGTGGGAAATCTACTAGTGAAAAAAAATCTTATCGAAACACCACCCGATCAGTTAATCGTTAATGAATACCAACCAGGTCAGGGAATTGCAGCTCACATTGACTGTCAACCTTGCTTTAAAAACGCTATCGTCACTGTTAGTCTAGGTTCGGAATACGATATGGATTTTGTAAGGGTTTCTGATGGCAAAGTAGTCTCTAAAACACTTGAGTTGGGAAGTGCATTAGTAATGAAAGACGAATCTAGATACGATTGGATGCATCGTATCAATGCTCGAAAAAGTGACCCTTCTATAGATGGGAAAAAAAAGAGACTGAGAGGCAGGAGAGTATCATTAACATTTCGTAATGTTATAATTTCCTAATGGGGATAACCTATTAAATAAAAGTTTTTCGTATAACACTACCTGATAAGTATAATACCAATCAATACTCGCTACTCTGAGTGATGATTCCAATGCCACTCGTAATACTTTTTATTCTCTTCTGTCCAATCCCTGCAAGACTCTCCATCAAGCATTGAGACATGCGATTTGGCATGGTTTGTTTGGGCAGGTTTGATACTAGCAACCTTTCCCTCTAAGGAAAGCTAGGAAATGCAGAGTTATTCAAAAATTTCTATTTAGGGTTTTTAAGGCTATTTAAAGTTTATACGAGGCTCACTGTCCGATAAGATTCCACATATCTAGGACCTCCTCAATTGGTGTTTTACATTTTGGACACTCGTACAATACATCGAGTTCACCACGATCAATTGGATATTCGCATAAATAACCGCTTTTCAATTCCATCGGACAGATAATTTCGGCAGGGTACTGAGAACAGGCAATAAGAAACAAATTACAAATAATAAATAGTTTTTTCATAGTAGGCATAAGGAGACTTTAAAGATCATAGAATTCTGTAACAGGAATCATATTGCTCTACTGTGGGGCTTTCCATGAATCATCACTTGCATCCCAGGTAAACCATTTATTGTGCTTGTAACTCCATATGACATTGGGACTGTAATAATTCCAATCGTTATTTTTGTTGTTATATACCCACGGCCCTTTGTGCCAATTCCACCCATCAAAGTCTACAGTCGTTTCTGCAGATTTTGTTTCAACAGGATTGGTGAAATCGGGAATACCATTTGAATTCGCATCATTTAAATCAGTAACCTCAACATACCAATCTACATAGTCTGCCCATGATGTATCAGTATCTCCATCCAATGCTTTCAAGTAACCTGAGTATTTATTTCCTGATCGTTGAAGCGTTGTTGATTGTGTCTGAAGAATACTCGAGTCATAGTCTGTTGTTATGCTCATAGCACCTAGGTTAAGAGTATTAGAATCAGTTACCGAATATTCTGCAGTACTGTATGCTTTAATATCCTGTCCCTCAGAGTTAGTTGTCTCAATGTCTAGGTAATACTTCTCTCCATCATATTCGATTGTGCCATCGAAATACTGAACTGACCAAACGCCTGTTGCTGATGCACTAACGGCATCGTACTGATAATAAAATGTATAATTACCCGTGTTCAATCCCGCACTTCTAGTAAAAGAACCACTCAGGGTAGAATCAGACCCATATGCACCTGGAGCAAGCCAATGCATTTTTGAACTACCGCTCACCATAGTATTTACAGACTTCTCTTTTTGAAGAAAATCTAAAACTCCATTTCTATCACTGTCGGCAGTCGGCATATTGAGAGTAGCCGTACCATGCATATAAACATACCCTTCTGCTACTAGGTAATCGGTGTAGAAAGTCGAAGATCCAAGGGTGATATTTTTTACTTCAGAGCTTACCGTATTATTATCATTTAACGGATATCCTGAAGATCCGTCATATGATGTGAAGTATATTGTACTGCCGGTATCGGTATAAGAAGGAGATAGAGAAAACTGCAATCCATATGCCTTGATTGATGCTACTTTTTTGACTTCTTCTGCAGTACTCGATGATGAAGAACTTTGGTTGGTTGATGTGCTTGTTGTGTTTGAGGAATTGGAGTTGTTTGATTGTTGAGATTGAATAGTCGCTAACTCACTTTCCAATTCGCTAATCTGAGCATTGGCGGTTTGTAGTTGAGCCTCCAAGTCAGCCTTCTCTGAGGATAAAGTTGAGTTGCTTGCCAATGCAGACTTCAAGGATGTTAGTGTGTCGCTGAGTTGTGTTATGAGTATAGATTTATCGTATTCTAATTGTGCGATTCTTGAATAATTAGTGTCGATTATATTACCATAATTTATGGTAAATGAATAATCTTTCCATGACGAATAGCTTGATAGCCGAATTAAATATCTTCCCTTTTTAACTACTGCGAAATCAAAGTTTTCATTAGTTACAAAAGTTTTCCCAAAGATGCTCTCTCCTGTAGGTGAGAAAATGTTGAGATAATCTGCCTGTGAAATCTCAATATTTACAAGCTTAGGTTCTTGAATTTCAAAACTGAAATAATCTGCATCTGCATTAGCGTATGTTCCTACCACTTCAATTCCCGAATAGATTGGATTAGCTGAAGAATTGATATCATTGTCCTCTACTTCAAAAGATTTATTTCCCTCTGCATTTTTAAGAACCGTTATACCGCTAGCGAGTAATTCAAAAGATCCGGTTAAGAGGATTAAGAGGAATGTGAGAAATTGAGTTAATAGTTTCATTTGGATTAAAAATGAATCATTAAAGAAACAAGATCCTGCTACTCTGTCAAGCGGATGGAATCTCTTTATATTTTATTGCTAAAATAATACCTTGTTTTTACATATTTTTGCAGAAGTCTCTTTCTTTTAGGTGCATTGCGTTGAATTTGTGTTCTACATTATAGCATCCCGTAAATGTCACTTTATTACACCTATATACCCTATATTCACACGAATGGTGCAAGTAGGTTTTGACTATCAAAGTGTAGATGTGCTTTTGTGTGGAAAGTGAAATACCTCTATATCGCGATTGGGCTTATTGTTCTTCTCGGAATACTCGCAGTTTTCAAATTACTGCGGGGAAAAGTTCGCGGTGATTCGCCATACGAGGCAAAAGGCAATCTGCTCACTCCCGCAGAGCTAAAGTTTCTCGGAGTCCTCGACCAGGTGATTGGTTCGCACTACCGAATAATGGCTCAGGTACGATTGGCTGATATTATCAAGGTGAAGAAAGGACTAGATAACTCGACCCGATCTTCGGCATTTAATCGTATTAAAGCAAAACACCTAGACTTTGTAGCATGTGACCCAAGCGATATGTCGGTAAAGTTTGCCATAGAGTTGGATGATGCTAGTCACAAGCAATCCAAGCGGATGGAACGAGATGCGTTCCTTAATGACGCAATGCAGTCAGCAGGAATTCCGCTACATCGATTTGCAGTCAAGCGGGAGTATGATCCGCGAGAAGTTTATGACGCTTTGTTCGGGCAGAAGGAGGAGGTGTTGAATGGGTGAAAAAGGAAAAAAGTGGTACAGGACAATCCGGAAGCACCCCGAATGGTTTAAGTTAAGAACAAAAGTATGGGATAGAGCGAACAATTGCTGCGAACATGAAGGATGCACTTATAGTTATGATGAGAATAATCCTTTAGATGTGCATCATATAAAATATGAAAAAGGCAAAGAACCATGGGATTATCCTCTAGACAATTTCGAGTTACTATGTCGCAAGCATCATTCCGCAAGGCACAAAGACGAAAACAAGTCGGTTGACGAAATCAAACAGCAGGAATTACCGCGATGTCCTGAATGTAATCACAACACTAGTATCATAGTTGTATCAAGTTATGGGTCTTATGACTTCATGTGCTTAAATTGTAGAATCTATTTCAAGCTACTGAAGGGCGAATCGGGGTATATAAATCAGTGCGTGTTTGTAAGTGAAACTGCACTTTGGAAAAAAACATTCTGTTATGACAATGACGGAAATGTAGTTGATTTTAAATTCGAGGGCAGAGATGACGATCTAGTCGAAGTCGAGATAGTTACTCCAAATTCTTCAGATAAGAATAAAGGTAATAGACCGCCATCGGTACAGGAGAAGTATAAAAAAGAAAACATTCCAGGAGTTTCATCAAAGCACTCAAGTAATAAAGTTTCTAGTGGATCCAAAACTAAAATCACCAAGAGAAAGAGAACATCTTCACTAAAGAAGAATGCCTGTGAAAATAATACATGGGGAACTAGAAAAAATGACGAATTTAATCATCCACCTACATTTCGAACTAATTTAAATGAAACAGAAGTAAAATGCGAAACATACGGTTTGAGCGGAAAGGAAGGTCTTGCTAAACTTGACGCAATTTTAGAATCACAAGAAAAAATAAAAAAACACCAAGGGGCTAGAATACTCAAAGATAACTTAGAGAAAACATCAGTTAAAATTAAGAAACCACCTTCAGTACCTAAAAAGTTTCGAAAAGAAAAGATAGTTTCCATAGTAAAGAAAATCTTTTTGAAATGGAGTAAACCTCCCTCCGTTGACGAAAAATTTAAAAAAGAAAGAATTTAAACCGATTGAATTCAGGACGAGAAAATACTGACTCTCAAATTTGTCCCTGCTGCAAATCATCCGCGTACAGGTCAATGCTATCAAGATATGGCACGATCATATTTAAGATTGGGTAATTACATTGAAGCATTGGAAAATTTAGAAAATGCTTTAGAGAAATGTGACTTTGGTAGTGAATCAGGAAAATAGGGAAGTCTTTTACTGATTATGGGATGGTGGGTCATCAGTACATCCGATGTCTTTAATTGCATAATAAGTTATTGCTCCCCCTATTAGCATCCCAATATTCCAACTCAACAATTCCTCCAAAACATACCCGCCAAAACAAGCACCCACAAGTATTAATAGCGAGCCTAACCAAGATGGCATCTTTATAATATAGACCTATCTTTTTTCTTCAGCGAACATACAATCTTTCGCATTGCAGAATGTCTCTTCTTTGTCTCTTCCAAATCCTTTTTTCTTCCGTCCTTTAACTGCTTAAGTGCTTGGGCGGAGGTAACTTTCGGCTGACTCAAAATATGCTTACTTGCATTTTTGTGTTGTTGTTCATGATAGGAATTTAAGTAAGTCATAATATTTCCCCCCATTTTATCAAAACTGTCAAGCAATGTCCCTTAGAGCACATATCTGCTTTTGAGCCGCCCAAGCCTGTTTCGGATTTCAGTTTCACTTTTTTCAGAGAACGATAAATCCATACCCCGTCCCCCCACTTTTTTTGTATTTATGCCTGTGCGAAGGGGAAGGGTCGGGTCGTACCTCAATCTCGAATAATTAGGGGGGTACGGGGTGGCTTTAACGAGCAAGCAGCCATTTAAACTCCGATGTATGTTTACCTGAATTCTATTAATCCTGAAGTCTCAAGGATTTCGTAGTCATGAATGCGAAAAGTAATTTTTTAATCTCAACCAACAACAAACTTTTCATTCAAAACTTAAGTATTTCGTCCTCTCGTCAGTAAGGTCCTATTCGATTGGTGGCACAAAAGTTTAGAACATGGTATATCTCTTCAATTGAAAGGTTCATCCAATCATTAGCACAATCAACCTGTAGCATTTCCTCAATTTGCTCTTTGTTATTCATAAGCTGAAATTCCTCAAGTGATAGGTTTTGTTGGATATGACAGAAAAGTATCATCGTGTTATTTAATTTATCTATATCCTCCTTACTGCATCGGGCCTTAAGCTTCGGGAATCTTTCTTTGAAATACTTTTCAAATGCATTCATGTCCTCTTCCCAAACCTTGAAAACCTCTTTCTTTTTCATGAGGAGTTCTCCTTCCTCTGTGTCATTGCTTTCTGCCATTACTCAAGAAACAAAGACCACACGCAGTCGTCAAATATGATTACACTTTATATCTAATTTTCAAATTATTCTTTAGAACTAGAATCGATGAGTAGATTAAAAACTTCCATTATTCTTGTGTTTTTTAATTAGAGATTGCAAAGGATAAACCCATGGGTAAGAAGTCAAAAATATGTGGAGTGTGTAAATCTGAAGTATCGCCTGAAGAAAAAGTTATTTGTTGCGAACGTTGTATTGCTGAAGCAGAGAGGGTAAGCAAGAAAGCTGATGCTCGAATAGAACATATTTACCTTTTAAGGTTACTTTTAGGCATTTGCGTATTCATTATTTTGGCCATTGTTGGTTTTGTTTAATAAAAAAGCGATAAGCCAAAACCTTAATTTGATATTGAATTCACGGGGTGGCTTTAACGAGCAAGTAGCCATTTGTATTCAGTCGCTTGGCGACCAATCATTCTCCCTTTGCTGAGAACTTCGATAATTTCATACCCTTCGAGTTTAATTAGATATTCAGATGCAGTTTTGTGGCTCACGCCCAACCGAATTCCCAACTCGCGACAACCCAGGAAGAACTTTCCGGTTTCCGTTTTTCCCTCATCATAGAATGCCAAGTCTCGGCAGATACGAAAGGGGGAATGCAGAAATTCCATCGAGCCTGAGAACTCGTTGTAAAATTCAAACTCTTCAGCATTAAGCTCATTAGCGAAAGTATTTTCGCACCCTTCCCATAATGACTCAGCCTCCCGCATGTGCTGATCCATAGAATCCGTGCATACACAATCCCAAACCTCACGCATAACCCTTACGAGTCCCATTCCACACTTGCGGGACATACGACGATGAGCGAAGGGGATGAATTCGCATAGTATTTTGTTCCTCTCTCCAAGGTTAGGTTTGAAGCGTCTCCTCACTAATTCCCATAGTTGAATTAGTTCATGTGGAGTGCTTGGGTCGTTAATCCATTCCTGGACCTTATCCTCTATCTGCTTATCATGCCTTAACCGCTCAATACCGCTAATACGCTTATATTCTTCTGAGTTACTGCGTATCTGTGTTACTGCGTCACTGTGTGTCTGTGTCACTGTGTTACCTTGAATTTGCAAATAGGAGTCAGGAACAAACATGAGTACCAACCCATCGCGCACAAATGCATGTGGGTCATAAGAGAGAAAGCATAATGAGCGATGATTCTTGGGTGCTTCATCTGCCACTAATCCATAAGTCTGTCGAAAGAAAGAACTCGCCAAATAAAAAGAATCTTTGTGTAGATCCACAGATTGAGGAATAGGAACAATCGCCTTTATGCCACTTCTCGGTGATAGGAATAATGCTAAGACATATCTGTCGTTCTTCAGCTTTTGAATGGTTGATTCTATTTCTAGGTTTGGGTTTTCCGATAGATCAAAATCTATCTGCAATAGACCGCTATGCTGAAAGTTCGGTTCGGTTCGAGTGTCCTTGGACTTTCTGTTCCCAACTCCACTAAGTGTTACACATTGAAGGCTTGCCTTTAGTGTTTTCTGTTTTTTTTCGCATTGTTCTTTGCGGATCTGTTGAACCAAGACCTTATGCTTCGCCCCCCGAACCTCGCCCAGGAATTCCCTGAGCGAGTAGTCCGAAGAACTTTTCTTTGATCTTACACTATTGAATCTTGATATTTTCCTGTCGAGCAACTCCTCTGCTCGTATCGCGCTCATGCGACAACCCCGCCCCCCCCCAATTGTTCGTTTTCTTCATCAAAACGAGTAATGGTATTCTCCGAGGATGAAGTCGGATTTTTAGGGGGGTACGGGGTGGAGAATTTCCGTACAAGCTCGTGATAGTGTTCGAAAGCTTTATGCCTTGATTGAGGCATGTAGAAGAATCCGTAAGTGCCGAACCTGGATGGTGAAGGAAACCTCTCACGAGCTGGAATAACATATCCGTTTTTAAAGCGGGCTTCCTTCTCACGAGTTATGCGGGCAACACAGTAACCATATAGATTCTTGGGCTTTCCGAGCAAGTATGATTCATAGATTGCAATCATTCCGTTTCTCTCGATGAGTCTGTGAATGTATCCACTACGCTCGATTAAAGGTGGAAGAATTCTGTACTCAGTCATGATTTCACTCCCTCCATAATCAATTTATCAAGATCTTCTTCTCTATATCTAACTACTCTTGAATTTAACCATATAGGTTTTAACTTTCCCGCCTGCTCTAATCTTCTAATTGAAATCGTGGATCGAAACCCCAACTTCTTAGCAGCTTCTTTTCTATCTACTAATCTTCCTCCTTCCGTTTTCATATTGTCACCTCCTTTCTAATATTTGCATCCCTACCCTTCTTTAGATCATGAATTATTTCAGAGCGAAGAAACCTAGTTGAGTTTCCTAACTTGAACTTTCTGATCTTCCCGAGACGAACGAGGTTGCTTGCGTGTCTTTTTGATATTTTCAAAAACTCCGAAAGTTCTTGATAAGTCAAAAAGACATCGCTTGGCGTTTCCTTTTTTTTAGTATTTTTACCGTCTAGTTCAGTCATATAAACAAGTATACAATATTATTCGCACACTTGCCTTACCTATGCCGAGCTATGGGTTTTGCTCAGGAATCATAAATCGTTCGCAACAAATAATTAAAGGAATTATTACCCTCTTTTTCAAAATTAAACCTAGGAAAATAACTCGAATTCTTCTGCTCTAAAACACTTTCCCGAAGCTTGGCCTGAGTGGAATATGGAAAGTCGCCTGGCAAGAACTTCTTTTTTCTAAACTTATCAATATGCTCCCAAGATAATTTACTATGATGAAGCCACCTGTAAGCTCCTAGTTGGATAAGTGCAGGCTTAAGTTTTTCATCTATACGAACCTTTGTAATTTGTTCGAAGTTCGCACCTAAGTTCTCATAATTTTCTATTAATTTATCTCGTTCTTTTTGAATGTCTTTCCATTGACCATCAATTGCTTTTTTTAGTCTAGTCTTATCCCAATTTACGCCCACACTGAAGATCATAGGAACGGAAGAACTTTGCTGCTTGTAAGGACTATGAGTTAATCCCTTCTTACCAACATAAACATTATCTGCGTTTGCAGAGAAAACAGTCTTTCTAAAATTAGTCTGAAGAAAGTGCATCCACCCCTGCTTTTCTTCAGGTAGAAATAAGTTGTTACAAAACAAATCGCCATGACTCTCGGTAATGGGTTCATCTTTATAAACCCATTTCAAGCGAGTAGATTTAGCATGAGAAAGGTATGCATCTTTAGGAAAAGTATCTATACAAAACGGAAAAATTGACTCAACAATCCAATCATAATGGGTTCTTTGTTGAGTTATCCAAAGACGATTTATTGAATCTATCTTTTCTTGTTGTCCTTGAAGTTTTTTGATTTGGTTTTTGTAGTTTTTTACATTTTCTTTGGATTTGAGTATTGCATAAAAATCTTCAGGGAAATCATACAGTTGTGTTCTAGCAATTTCCCACATCCAACATTTGGTTAAATCTTCAATTTTGTTTTTCGTATTTTTTCCCCATTTGAGATTTTTGATAGTCTCATGCATCAGGATATGCTGACCGAGCAATTCCTTATCTTCAGGGTTCCAAGCCTGATTTGGATAATTCATATCTTGAACATTCATGATGCTTTTTTGTTTTGATGAATTTCTCCTCCCAAGAGTGCCGTTGTATCTACTTCTGCCCTTACTCTTTGTTCAGCATAAACATCTGTTGTTATTCTGATATCAGAGTGCCTAGCAAATGCACTTGCCACATGAATACCCTGCTTCCTTGCCACAAGACTTATTGCCTCTTTCCTCAATGTGTGAAGCGGTTGCCTGGCAGTCACTCCTTTACCTCTGAGCCAATTAATCAATTTTGAATAGTGAGATGAGCATCTGTAGTCTGAAACTTCCCTGGGCAAACTATCTGAGCGAGCTGATGAAATCACATACTCACTCTTGCTCAGACTTCTGTAATTAAGAAATATATCGGAGGTGTTCTTATCTATGGGTACCCTACCCTCAGATTCATTATTCTTAAGCGAATAGTCTTTTGATGGTGATACTGATATTTCCCTTTCGCCAAAGTCGATATCCTTCCACTTTAACCAATCAATCTCTTTCCTTCTTAATCCGGCAGTAATTGCCAAAAGAAAAATCTTATATTGCTCAGGAAATTCTTCGGCTAATTCATTTCTCGCAGAGATAAATATTAATTCAGCGTTCATGCCCTCTCGAGCAGAGTCATACTTTTTCTTCCCTACCCTCTCAAATTGTATGCCTTCAAATGGATTAAAAGGTACAGAAAGTCTTCCTTTTAATTCTGACCCTTCTCTTCCGTTTTTCGCTGTGATGAATCTATTGCCACCGATATCAGAGGCAACAAACATTAAGGCTTTTGGCGAGAAGAGACTTTTTGAATTTCTTATGATTGAATTGATAGTAACCTTACGCCCTCTTTTCTCCTCCTCAGATTGACAACCATTAAGAAATTTTTGCTTCCAGGCGTTCACTTTTTGGGGAGTAATTTTAGCTAGAAGTACTTGATCAACCTTATCTCTGTAAATCACGCTTCCTTTTCCTGAATGAAACTTAGAAGAATCGTCATTTAATCCCATTATCTCGGAAACTAGACGCCTGAATTTACCAACATAACTTACAAGGGTTGTACGACTTAAGCTATGATTCTCCTCAAAGGTACGAATAAACTCTCCTACAGTTGGGCTAATTATTTTCTCATTCTTTGATTTGTATTTTTCGCACGCATTCTCAAAACCCTCTGACAAAACTAGAACATAAATTTCAACTGCCTTTTTAGCCGCGAGTTCCTTATTCGAATAACTAAGATTAAAAGACTCTCTTCTACCGCGATGCTGAATCTTAACCGAATATGAAGCTAGTTCGTGCTTAGCACCACCTCTTGTGTAGGTGTTCTTAAAAATACGATTCTTCCAATACCTGAAGTCTGTCTTACCATATACTTTCGCCTTGGACACTTTTTCTATTTGCTTGGACATATCTTGGACACTTTTTTGCTCGGAATTGTATCAAACCCACTTTAACTGATCGAAACTAAACCCCTTAAATATCTGCAATTAAAGCCTTTAAATCAAGACATTTTAATACTTTTTAGAACAATTTAAAATAGGCATAGATAAGGACTGAAAATCCTTGTGTCCCCAGTTCGATTCTGGGTTTCGCCACCACCGAAAATTTCTGTATTCTAAATACCCAGATCGTATTTGTTACTGCACTTGTTTGTAGCAGATTCTGAATCCGGTAGTTGGGGATCTTGTTTTAGGTGGTAAATAATGGCGTCCGGCAGATCGTAAATTCGTACTCAAGTTTGCCCAAGAACCTCCTCGTAATACCCGGTTAGTACCAAGCAGAGCACCCTCAGGATCTGATTGCGGGTCCGTTGGATAATTTCCATACCAATCATCCACCCATTCCCACACATTCCCATGCATATCAAAAAAGCCCCATGGATTCGCGGGATATTGGCCTACCTGTTTCGTACGACCAGCACTTTCTCGATAAACTGCATTTTGAAGAAATATTTCATCCCCCCAAGAATAAAGCGAGGAGGTACCAGCACGACATGCATATTCCCATTCTGCTTCCGTAGGTAGACAATAGGCCCATCCTTTGCGGAGTCGCTGATCCCGTCTTTCAAGGTAGGTGAGCCGTGCACAAAACTCCTGAACATCTTTCCAACTGACTTGCTCAACGGGTTGCCCAGGTCCAGGAAACCGACTCGGAATATTAGAGATCTCTGCAATGTTGTGCTCCATAACCATGGCATATTGCCTTTGGGTTATTTCATATTTCCCAAGATAAAAACCTTTAGTTATTTTAACTTCGTGGGGCTTTTCATCCATAATCCTTACTGGACTGGAAATAGGACTTCCCATAATAAAACTACCAGGTTCAGCCCAAATCATCTCGATTCCAGCAAACATGACGGTATGTTTTTTTTGCTGACTAAGATTTCTAATCAAATCAGCTACCGTTCGGGAGTCTTCTTTTAACGGAACGGCTTTTGTGGATTGAGATGCTGCACCATCCAAACTTTGGTCTAATTTCTCCTCATCTCCACATCCAAAGATCGCAAAAGTCACACATAATAGCAGGCAAGCTCGTTTCATTAAATCGATCAAACCACTGGAATCGAAATTCGTCAAGCTGGAGGGAAATTGGTACGAGGTAATCTTGCTAGGCGTTAAGAGAATTTAATAGATCATTCAATTGCTTTCTTAGTTTTTCAATAGGTAATCCAATCACATTAGATAAAGATCCTTCGAATTTATCTATAATCATTTCTGGACAAGTCTGAATCGCATAGCCACCGGCTTTGTCCAAGGGATTAACTTTTTGAAAGTAGGCTTCTATATCTTCCGTCTTCAAATCTTTAAAGGTGACAACACTTTGGTCTGCAAAGATTTTCTCTCTGCCTAAAACTGCACATTTTAAGCAGATACCAGTCGCAACCGTATGAGATTTCCCGGAAAGATTTGAAAGCATTGAGACTGCTTCACTCATATCATTAGGCTTACCGAAGGGTTGATCACCTAGAAAAACAAGTGTATCAGCACCTAATACCCAACAACTATGGTTCTCCTGAGAGACAGTCTCCGCTTTGAGGCGGGCATTTTCGCAGACTAATCCCAATGGACCATCCGAGTGAGATTTGATTTCAACTGCGGTCGAAGGAATTACTTTAAATTCAGAAATTATTTCTGATAAAAGCTCTTTTCTTCGAGGAGAACCAGAGGCTAAAATAAAGGGATTATTAAGCTTCAGGTTCGCTTTTTCGTAACTATTTTCCATAATTAAACTTCTTTATGTTAAATTCTAGAACAATAGCAACGAGATGAGAATCGGGTATGCCCAATTAAATACCACTGTAGGTGATTTGGAGGGAAATTTAGAATTGGCCATTGATGCCTATGAACAACTTTGTGGACAAGGCATAGATATTGTGGTTTTTACAGAGCTATTTTTATGCGGATATCCCCCAAAGGATTTACTTACTAAAGAAAAATTTCTTTTAGATACAAATTCGGCTCTTCAAAACTTTGCCAAACATACAGCTGCAACTCCTAGCTTGATTGGTTTTGCCGAGGAAGATCTGGAGCCTGCTTCCTTTCGAAAATGTTACAACTCAGTGGCTTGGTGCGAAGAGGGAAAAATAAATCAGATTTTTCGAAAGCGATTACTTCCCACATACGATGTATTTGATGAAGATCGTTATTTTTCGCCTGGCACACTGCCAATGTCCCGAATGTACAAAGGGAAAAAAATAGCCGTAACTATTTGTGAAGATATTTGGAATATCAACTCTGCCTTACACCAAGAAAACCCACTTCAAGAAATTAAAGAAGAGAAACCTGATTTCTTAATTAACCTTTCTGCTAGTCCATGGTATCAAGGTAAGCAGCAACAAAGAATCGAATTATTATCAAAAGTTACGGAAAAATTGGAATGTCCAATTAGTTATGTGAATGGAGTAGGCGGTAATGATGAACTTATTTTTGATGGTCGATCTCTTTCCATGGATAAGGAAGGGAAGTTAATTTTCCAAGCTGAGCCTTTTGAAGAGTCGATTGGCATTCTCGATTTTAATGAACAAAACAATGAAGATCCCTTTAAGCAAAATGAATTGGACTCCTTGCACCAAGCCCTAGTACTTGGTCTTCGGGATTATGTATATAAGACAGGATTTTCAAAAGGATTGATTGGCCTAAGTGGTGGAATTGACTCCGCAGTTACCGCAGCAGTTGCAGTCGAAGCATTAGGCAAAGAAAATGTGGTCGGCATTAGCCTGCCCTCTTCAATCTCAAGTGATCACAGTAAACAGGATGCTTACGATTTAGCTGAAAACTTGGGCATTAAATTTCATGAATTACCGATTCAATCCATTGTGAATGCTGCAACCGGTGAATTATCTGGAATTTTTAAAGGGAAAGCTCATGATGTGACCGAAGAGAACTTGCAAGCACGAGCCAGGGCTCTCCTCTTGATGGCAGTTTCTAATAAATTTGGAGCTCTACTGCTGACCACTGGAAACAAAAGTGAACTGGCAGTTGGCTATTGCACGCTGTATGGAGATATGTGCGGTGGACTCGCAGTGATTGCTGATGTTCCAAAAACCAAGGTATTTGCCCTTGCCCGTCATATCAACAGGGACAGAATTCTTATCCCGATAAATACCATTGAAAAGCCACCATCTGCTGAGTTGCGTCCCGACCAAAAAGATAGTGACTCTCTGCCTGATTATTCAGAACTAGATGCCATTCTTCATGCATATGTGGAGGAAGGAAAATCTATCGACTCGATTATTAAACTAGGTTTTGAACCGGAAACTGTCCGTCATATCATTCGCCTAGTAGACATCAATGAATATAAGCGTCAGCAAGCCGCACCATCTCTTAAGACTACGCCACTTGCGTTTGGCGTAGGCAGACGCATGCCTATAGTTCAGAAGTATAAAAACTAACTTTTTATCATGAATCAATCTCTCAAATTATTTGAAAAAGCACAGAAATTAATCCCAGGAGGTGTGAATTCTCCCGTACGAGCTTTTCGTTCGGTCGGAGGATCTCCTTTTTTTACAAAAAAAGCAAGTGGGTCCAGGTTAACAACAGCAGACGATAAAGAACTCATCGATTATGTCTGTACTTGGGGTCCTGCCATCCATGGTCATGATCACCCAAAGATTCGCGAAGCAATTGCAGAGGCCTTGGCTAAAGGTACAAGCTTTGGGACACCCGGACCCGCTGAAGTTGAGATGGCAGAGCTAATAGTTGAAGTCGTCCCATCGGTGGAAAAAGTTCGGATGTGTAATAGTGGAACTGAGGCTACCATGTCTGCCATTCGCCTTGCACGTGGGTTCACGGGTAGAGACAAAATTATCAAATTTGCAGGCTGCTACCATGGTCATGTCGACAGCTTGCTAGTCAAAGCTGGTTCAGGTGCCATAACATTAGGAAACCCTGACAGTGCTGGAGTTCCAAGCAGTGTAGCTGAACAAACGATCGTACTCCCCTACAACGACCTTACGGCAGTTTCGGAAGCTTTTTCTAAACATGGGCAAGAAATTGCTGCTATCATCGTTGAACCCTACCCCGCAAATTGCGGATTAATTCTTCCCCATGAAGGATACCTTCAAGGTCTGAGAGATCTATGTAACCAACATCAAAGCATACTAATCTTTGATGAAGTAATGACTGGCTTTCGTTTAAGCATTGGAGGCGTTCAGCAATCAATAGGGATAACCCCTGACTTAACTGCTATGGGTAAAATTATCGGAGGCGGTTTACCCGTTGGGGCCTTGGGCGGAAAAGCAAAAATTATGGATTTCTTAGCACCACTTGGTCCAGTCTATCAAGCCGGCACCTTGAGCGGAAATCCTTTGGCGATGGCAGCTGGCATTACATCACTCAAAATGCTTCGAGATGAATCACCTTACGAAAAACTCGAGACCATCGGAAAAACTCTAGCCACTGGTTTTAAGGATATTGCTAAGACTAAAGGGATTCCATTACAAGTACCCCAAACGGGATCCATGTACTGCCTTTATTTCAGCGAAAAACCAATTACTAATTTCGACCAGGCAATTGCTAGTAAACATGATAGCTTTAAGTCTGTTTTCCATAAAATGCTTGAGAAAGGAATCTACCTACCTCCATCCTCTTACGAAACTTGCTTCATCAGTACTGCACACACTGAAAAAGACGCAGAGAAAACTCTGGAGGCTTTTGAAAGCTCAATCTAAAGGAAACTTATTTAAACATCCCCAAATTTATTTCATTATCGAATTCAACTTATGAAATCCTCCTTATATATTATCAGTCTATTAGTTCTTCTTTGTTGCCTCTCACTAGGAGCAGAGAAGATGAATTTCCCTTTTTACGAAGAATATTTGAAAGATTCTAACTTTCGGGACTACCTCAAAGAAGCCCGCAATTATCTTGAGAGTAATCCTGAAGCACCCAACGCACCCAGGCTTGCCTATGACTTGATGATGGTAGGAAAAGCGGCAAGTGACATAAAAAGTGTAAAGTATGCCACTAGCTTATTATTATTTAAATATACTAAAAGTCTACCTAGCTTAAACTTTATAAGTTCCTTCGATAAAG
>JAOFOL010000039.1 GCA_028042835.1 Opitutales bacterium
TGCCACTAACCCAACCCTTTGAGATTCCATTAGGGGTAATGATTTCGAAAGAGTGTAAGAATTTACTGTTGGTTGGGGCCAGCGGGTGTGCAACTGAATTGACTTCCAGGAGTTTGGGGGAACCCTCTTGCTCATCCCAAATGGGAACTGCATCAGGTCTTGTTGCTGCTCTTAGTATCGAAAAGAACAGGATGCCCAGGACCTTGGCAAAAGGTGGTTATATCGATGAGATAAGAAGAAGGCTCAATCGAATCAATCATACCAGTTCACTTCGAGATGTTGATGACGACGACAATCTTGCAATCTCTGCTAAATCAAATGCTTCTTCTACGCTTCAGGATTGGGCAGGAAGTGCGAATATCATTTTAAAAGAGGTTGAAACAAGGAAATGCTTATTTCAGTTTCCGGTTACAAGTTTGTTACTAGAAAGAATTGATATTTGGCTGACTGGAAGCAATGAGCAAGAGCTTAGTATAAAACTGTTTGATGGTGCAGGTTACCAAAACTCAACTGCTGGGCTATGCCTTCATTCCGAAAATGTTAAGTTTAAGAAAAGTGAGACTTGTATATCTGTAAAGCCTGACTTAAAACTCGAGAGGAGAGGATGGTGCTATATAGAAGTTGAGTCAGAGCAAGTTTTTACAGTACCACTTTTTAGAAATGGCCCGGTTGGATATGTTTTTCATGATGAAAGATCAACTGGTATTTCGAATAAAAGAAAATATATTTCAGAATTCAAGGCAGTTATTTCCGACACTACAAGTGTATCAGCATCTCCCAAGATTCGAGTTTCACCACCCTCTTTAGCCTATGAATCTTGCAATGTCACAACTCCGGATTTCAGACCAAACGCCCTCCCCTCATTGTGGATTTCTAAGCAAACAGACTTTCAATACCCCGAATATATCGAGTTGGAATGGCAGGAAGTTCAAAAAATAACCTGTATTGAAATTAGCTTCGATCCTTCGTTTGAAGTTGCTTATCCTAAAAAGCCTACATCCATGGAAACGGTCAATTTTCACTCACTCGTAAAGGATTATCGCTTGTATATAATAACGAAGGATCAGAAATCTAAACTTTTGGTCGATATTAAAGACAATCAATTACCATTCGTTTCCCATCGTTTCGAAGCCATTGAAATAAAAGCGTTAGAGCTTGAAG
The DNA here is from genome assembly GCA_028042835.1 of Opitutales bacterium. GTDB lineage: Bacteria > Verrucomicrobiota > Verrucomicrobiia > Opitutales > Seribacteraceae > Seribacter. The sequence goes on from JAOFOL010000039.1 coordinate 1,162, forward strand.
TTCTATCAACACACGGACTGGATCGTGCTCAGATTTATCAAGTCCGAGTTTACTCCTGATTTTTTGATAAATATTCACCTTGCATACTCAAGGTATGGTATCCATATTTCATAATTAAATATGAGAGTCCTTGCCGTTCTTTTCCGTTTGTTCAGTTTACTTGGTTTGCTTGCCTTGTGTAGTATGCTTTGGCTAAAATTTGATACACTTTCCAAGCAATCATTTTCTTATTTAGACGAGTTGATCGAAGATTCCTATTCAATTCTGCAGTCTGAACAAGAGGCCAAGTGGAAAGATCTAAATGAAAAAAAGAGTCTTTTCAATGATACTTTTGCTGCAAATGACCAAGTTGCGGACGGAGAAGACAATAAACTATCTGAAGCTTTAGACGATCTAAAGGTAAGTGAAGATTCCCTTCTCAGGAATGCAGATTACAGAGACCGCCTTGACCGGCTAACGAAAGAATTCGGTCCTGGCACTATGTACTGGGATTCGGAGTCTATGACTTGGCAAATTAATGATGATGTTAAGCTTGAGTCTCCAGCCGGGTTTAAAGATCCTTTCGAAGACGAGACTCAATTTCCGCTTGCTGACAAAACCTTAGAAGATGGTTCTGTTCTGAAGGGTGTACCTCATCACCAAAGGTTACGAACAGTCATCGGTATGTTTTACAAGGACAGGCACGACAGATACACCGAAGTCGCGAAGCTTAGAGAAATGTTGGTCGAGAGGGATCAAGAACTTCGCCAATTTCAAAATATGTGGGCTCGCGAAAAGAAATTGAAAGAAGATACGCTCGACGAATTATCTGACACTCAAATCAAACTCAAAGGAGTCGAGGCAGATTTAGTGAATGAAAAACAAGAGCGTAAAAATGAAAATGATGCTTTTGAAGAACAAAAGCAAAGAGATAGTACTGCAATCGCTGATTTGCAGAAGGAAAACCAAAAAATTGTCAAAGATAATGAAGCAGAGGTCGATGCGATGCTAGATGAACACAAGCAGCAAATCGAAAAGAAACAGGAAGAAATCAGAATGGCAGACGCATCGGGATATAAGCGTGGTATAGATGAAATGCTTGCCAAGCAACAAGGTGGAGAAGTAGCAGATAATGACATTTCGGAGGAAGTAAACCCATTCATGGTTAAAAAGAAAGACGCTGGACCACCCGAAATGAATGAGTTGGATATGATGGCTGTTTCCCAACAAAAGAAGATTTCAGATATCGGTGCACCGTCCACAATCGCCCGTGTCGACAGCCAGACTGGAATGCTTCTTCTACCCTTTGGTACTGATAGAGGTGTAACGCAGGGAAGTGTGTTCACTGTTTGGAAAGATAAGAAGCAAGCCGCCAGGATTCGCGTACAAAGCTCCCGTAAAGGCTACCTGCTTGCATACATTTTGCCTCGATTTGGTGAACCACAAAAGCTTCGCCCGGGCGATTCCATCTATATAATCCCTGAAGAAGAACAAAACCTCTAGTATTAATAAATGACTATTCGATTTTTGATTACGCTAGGATTTCTAGCAGTCTCACTTTCCTTAACCGGTTGCTTTACGGCTTCTCCAGATGACGATCGCATGCCCCAGGGACGTCCTGCAAGTTGGGAATATAGCCTGCCAGGAGGATTCGATCGGGGCGGTTTCAATCGATAAGTACTTCAATTAACCTGCTTTCTGTATCACCATGGGTGAGATAGGCTGCCTTTATTTAGTTGCTACACCTATTGGGAATTTGGGTGACTTTTCCCCTCGCGGAAATCAAATGCTTACTGATTGTGATCTAATCGCTTGCGAGGATACTCGAGTCACAAGTAAACTTTTGTCTCGAATGGAAATTTCCAAACCGATGGTTTCCTACCGTGAAGAAAATGAAAAAAAGCAATCTGTCATATTGTCTAATGAAATTTTAGAAGGAAAAAAAATTGCCCTTGTTTCTGATGCAGGTTACCCAGGAATAAGTGATCCAGGTTTTCGCTTAGTTCGAGAGTGTAAAAAACTAAACATCCCAATTATACCAATACCTGGACCTAATGCAGCTATAACTGCTTTGGCGGCTTCAGGATTACCGACGCATAACTTTCTGTTCCTTGGCTTCCCCCCAAAGGGAAAGGTTGCCCTCATTAACTTATTAAAAAAGTGGGAATTGTTTGAAGGTTCGTTGATATTTTATCAATCAAGATACAAAATGCCTTCTACTTTTGAATCTCTGAAAGAAGCATTCGGAGAAGATAGGTATATTTCTGTAGCTAGAGAACTCACAAAACTTCACGAAAGCATAGAGACAGGCCCTTTGCACATGGTAAGAGAGAAATGTACTCTATCGAGCCAGAAAGGGGAATTTACTTTAGTGATAGCGCCTCAAGGATTCTCATTTTAATGCCAGGGTATTATCCCAAAAAGATTGCGGTTATTGATCTTGGTTCAAATAGCTCTAAAGCTCTCATAAGCTATGTTGATCAATATGGTGTAGTTATTCCAGATGATGAAAAGAGCTTCCCGTGTCGCCTGATATCATCAACCAATGATGATCTTAACATAATATCCAGAGAAAATATCTCTTCACTCTTGGAAGTATTAGGTGCTCTTTTAAAATTTTGTAATAATGCCTCACCAGATCATCTTGTAATCGTAGCGACCGAAGCGATTCGAAGATCAAGTAATGCATTGGAAATTATATCTTTGATTGAGAAAACTTATTCTTCAAACCTTTTTATTCTAAGCGGTGAACAGGAGGCGAAGTTTGTTTCGAAAGGTCTCAAATGTGATCCTCGTATTAAGGGACTATCTTCAATTCAAGCTTTCGATTTGGGGGGAGGCAGTCTTGAATTGATTGAATGCCGAGAGTCCTCTCCAGTTGTAGCTCAAAGTCTGCAATTAGGAGCATTAAATGTGGCAAAGAAGTATCTTGCTAATAAGGACTTTGCTGTTTGTAAAGAATCAGAAAAAAAAGTTAGGTTTCTGCTTCGCGAGCAATTTTCAAATTGTGGATTATCTGACAGTTCCGAATTCAATCTTATTGGGCTTGGGGGAGCAGTTTACTTTCTGCGTAAGATTATCTGTGAAAGAAAGGGAGTTGTCGGTATTGATGAATGCAATGAATTTACCCTTGAGGAGGTGGCAGCAATTGGAAACGAAATTTGCAGATTGGATCTGAAGAATCGTTTATTATCATTTCCGGAATTACCTACGGATCGAGCCGATGTTTTTCCTGTTGTTTGTATTATTATTGAAGAATTAATGAGATTATTGAATAAAAAATCCTTCCTCCATTCTTTTTACAATTTAAGGTATGGAATTGCCTCTTGGTGTGGGACTTCCAATGATCCGTCAAACTTTCCTAACTAGAAGTCGGTACTCAGAGGGTTCAAGGTATGATGTTTCTGTTATTTCTATTGAACTAGGAAAAATAAGTTCCTTTTTTTTCCAGTCATCCGGTAAGGAAAGTAGTAGTTTCTTTTTTGTGGGATTGCATAGAAATAAAAATTCTTCATTGGATGATTTATGACGAATTTTCATTCCCAGGGTATCATTTTCAATCATTGAAATATTTTCGTAATAACAGTCTTGAAATGTACTTGGTCTGGTGAACTGCCCTCTTGTCGATAGTCGAAATTTAATTAAGCTTCGGATTTCCGTAGCGAAATTTTCAAATTGGGAAAGCCTACGGTAGTCTAATGCGTTTACATCTCCGTTCTGATAGGTATTACGAATACCCTTTTTACTACGAAGGAAATCTTGACCTGCCGATATCATTGGGATTCCTGGGGATAATAAAAGGATCGCCATGGCTAGTTGTGCTTCTTTTACCGCGGTTTGATTAGGTTGCATCCCTCCGTTTGGTACACCGGTTGCAATTCGGTCAATAAAAGCGTAATCATCGTGAGATTCATTGTAGTGTATTGACTGCCAAGGGAAAAGGTTTTCATGGTCTAATTTACCCTTAATCAGGGCACTTATATTTTCAATTTGATCCCCTTCCCCTTTGACGAATGAAAGTAAGGATTCACGGCACCGGTCACTCCATAGTGAATATCCTGTTTGGTTCATCTTTTCAGGTAAGCGCCCCCGAAAACTCCATGGTTCCGCAATGAGTACAATTCTTGGGTTCAATTCCCTTAGTTCAGTTTCAATTTCCTTAAGTAATTCAATACCAAGAAGTTCACCCAGATCAAAACGGAAACCGTCTACTTTAAAGTGCTTAACCCAGTACTTTAAACTGTCAATAATTAGCTGTTTTACAGGCCCCGCTTCGCACTCAAGGTCATTCCCACAACCGCTGTGATTCGTGAGCCTGCCCAAGCTATCAGTCTTGAGGTATATTTCACGATCTAGATTTAGCAGGTGATTTGGTATTCCCATATGATTGTATACCACATCTAAAACAACTGCGATTCCTGCTTCATGAAGGGCCTTAATTAAGTCTTCGAATTCCTGGTGCGACTTGGTTGGGCAGCTGGAATACTCCGCGGCAGGCGAAAAATAATTTACTGGCATATAGCCCCAATGATATTCTTTTTTGGAACGAGCATCAAATTGCTGAACCGGTTGAAGTTCGATTGTATTGACGCCCAGTTTCCTGAGGTAACAATCTTCTGAACTCAACCATTTTTTCAGGCCCTCAAACCCAAGCCTTTCCGAATTGGTTAAATCATAAGGTGCATTTTGTAATAAATCTCGAATATGGGCTTCAACAATCACCATGTCCTTGGCCTCCGGTGCAACAAATTGATCTTTGGTGGGGCTTTCATTCTTGTTTTCAGTTATGAGTAAGCCGGGTCCATCTCTTCCCACGCAGGCCTTGGCATACGGGTCGAGTATTTTCTTAGTAAAATGACTTTTATTTCTGCCCTTAAATGCGTGAGTCACTTCGTATAGATAGGCCTGAGTATCAAGATCTATTTCAGTGGTAATTTCCCATACATCATCTGATCCCATCGACATTGCAATCGATGAATGCTCACCTGAATGCTTCTCAAAGATCAAATTTACGGACTGAGCCCTCGGTGCAAAGAGTCTGAATTTGCCGCAGTTAGCCCCTTGACTGAATCCCATATTTTTTGGACGTAAGGAGGCCCATTTTTTTACGGGACTAAGATCTGAACTCTCAATTATTTCAAAGCGAAAAATATCTTTCCCTGTTCTATTTTTACTGAAAATAAAATTTGAAGCACCAAGTATTTTTTCCTCCCGGCAGGGAATAAAATCTGGAGGATGAAGCCAAGTACCATCAGATGTTTTATATTTAAACGAAAATTTATTACCTAGCCCAATCTCTTTGATCGAAATATCTAAAATGCTTAATCCCTCGGGATTCTGGCTTAGTTTCCAGGTATTGTTTTCAATTCCCTCATTACTCAACCAGTCATTCGCTTCGCATGCTAAAAAGACGGATATATTTTTAGCATGATTTGCTATTTCTTGCGTATCGACGATGAAGGATATTGTATCCTCTTTACTTATATAGCCTGCAAGTTTCCCGCGTTCAGAATTTTCCAGCAGCTGAAAGTTTGTAGCAAGTAAACCCGCCTCCTCCACTAAATCTTGTGGCAAACGGCTGTTATCCCAGTCTTTTTCTAAAAAAACCAGGCCCCAACCGTTATCTCCGGTCCAAACTTTTCCACCTCTCTCATACACTTGGCAAGCTGATTAGGCTATAGGATTGAATTCGCCAACCGAAAAATTTTGCGACTCGGTATTTTTTTCGTTAAAAATAAAAACCATGTCCCCTCTTAGAGAAAAAATTTTGGTTGCCCTTTCAGGTGGTGTAGACAGTGCTGTGTCAGCTCTTTTACTATTAGAACAAGGGTACGAGATTGAGTCTGTTTATGTAAAGACATGGGAACATGAAGATGATTTACTCGGGGATTGTCCTGGTGCTCAGGATTTGAAGGATGCAAGAGCAGTTGCCGAGAAAATAAAGATTCCTTTTCGTATTTTAAACCTTACGAACTTTTACCAAACAAATGTGGTCGAGCCCATGGTCCAGGGCTATGCCGATGGCATAACTCCCAATCCAGATGTTCTTTGCAATCGAGAGATGAAATTTGGAGCTCTGTTAGATTACGCATTATCGGAGGGCTTCTCTTTTTTAGCCACTGGACATTATTGCCAAAGGTTAGTTACACCAACCGGAGAAATTGAATTATGGGAAGGCAAAGACAAAAATAAAGATCAGTCTTATTTTTTGTCTAGAATAACTCCATATCAACTACTGCACGCAAAATTTCCTCTTGGTGGAATAGAAAAGTCTGAAGTTCGCCGCATTGCCATTGAGCACGATCTTCCAGTTGCCAGTAAAAAAGACAGTCAAGGGATATGTTTTTTAGGAAAAGTAAAAGTCCCTGAGTTTTTATCTAATTTTATTGAAGACCAACCAGGAGAAATTGTTACTGTTAAAGGAGAAATAGTCGGCAAGCACTTGGGTCTTCATCGGTATACTCTTGGCCAGCGCCGAGGAATTGGAGTTCCATCGAACACAGACCACCAAAATTATGTAGTTACCGGAAAAGATCAGGTTGAAAATAGATTAATTGTAGCATTTGAAAACCCGCATGAACCTACGCTATGGGGGAAAATCTTTGAGGTTTCATCTTTGTCCTTTATTTCAGATATTGAAATTACAGAACTTTCAACACTCCTTGCAAAGGCTAGATATCGAGATCCCTCCACGCCGATTACACTTGTCCCCAAGGGCAAACAATCCGCCGAAATTAGATTCATAGAACAACAACGAGCCTTAACTCCAGGCCAGGTGCTAGCCATTTATCGAGGGGAGCAATTAATCGGATCAGGCATTTATTCCTTGCAGGCTGAAGGTAGAGCCTCCCTTTCCGCTTGATTTTAATCATGAATTTGCGATAACTTTTTAGATCCATGCGACTTCGTCTTTCAAAAAATGCCCGAACAAAACTTCCCATCAAAGATGATCAGGTTCCTTTAAAAACTGCAGAGAACCTTGAAGAATACTTACAGTCTGCGATCTCTTTTTTACAAACACAGGAAGCTGTTTTGGAAAGAATCCTAAGTATTCTTGAAGAAATTGCTAGTCTTGAAGAAACCATGCATGCGGATGTAATTCGCAACATATCAAAAGCTCAGGAAGAGAAGTCCAGGCAAAGGTTTAAAAAACTTCGTCGCGAATTGAAAGGCTTGGCAAAACTTAAGTTTAATGAAAGAGCATTATTTAGCAGTAATGGTTCAGATACTTCTTTTAAACTATTTAAAAAAGCAGGTTCGAATGCCCCGGAAATTAAACAACCTGCTGCTCCCAAATACTTGGAACCAGTTAAGGTAGTCAAAGACGATTTTAATTCAGATGCACTTAGGCAGTCCTTACAAGCTATGCATGAGATGCTTGGGCAGTCTGATGCAGCTGAAAGTGATCTACAAACAAGTTTCACTGCTCTTACCAAGGAACCTGATGCTGGAAAAAAGCTTAATTTTATCGAACAGAGGGTAAAAACTTGGGTCTCAGAAGTAATAGAGGGGCAAGATGGTTTAACGGTTCAAGCTCATTTACTGACCAAACGAGTTGATGGACTGATTGATGGGAACCCGCTTGATCCTGAGTGAGTCCCAATCCTTCACCCCCAGCCAATGAGGGAAAAGGAGATCCGAAGCCTTTTCTAGGCATCCATTATGTCAATTGCGGAACCTACGGGCGGATCTATAAAAATAAGCGAGGGGATTCTTATGTTGGGCATTGTCCAAGATGTATGCACCAAGTTCGGGTTCGAATTGGCCCTGGAGGCTCAGGGAATCGCTTTTTTAAGTGCTTCTGCCCTTAGTCAAAAGTTGAAGGATAAGTAATTCTTTTGATTTCGAGTGTTCAGGCCGTCGTCGTTCAAGGTTATGGAGTCGCATCAGGTAAATCTGATGATGACCGTTTCCCAAACGGAACGGTTGCTCTGCAAATACCTTTCTTTAAGAAGTCAGGATTACCCACAGAAACTTTTCATTTAGGTACAATAAATATAGATATTTCTCCATTTCTCTTTGAGTTAAACCAACCATCATATTATTTTCATCAAATAAGATGGAGTCCTCATTTGCCTGCAGAGAACTTTTCTTTTTTCAAATGCAGTCTTGGAATCGACTCTGTCTCAGCGGAAAGTATGTATCCCGCTTTTGTATATTGGCCACACCCCTCGACAAAACCAGACTTTCAACAACCCCCAGGTGTGCTTGAATTGATCGCTCCTTTTATTCCAAACCTAAAATACGGATCGCTGGTGAATTTTTCATCAGAAAAAGATATAAATTTTCATCAAAATAGTCTTTAGTTTTAGAAAAACAATCAAACTACATCAACTTTTTTCGGCTTTTACTTGTTTTCGACCAAGGAACTCAATACAGAATATTTTGAAACAAATGGAAAATTCGAATTTTGCTACCCGCTGGAATATCGACGAAGTCGAATCCAACTACCTAAAATGGTTGAAGGAACCTTCTTCACTTGACGCTTCTTGGAGAACTTTTTTTGAAGGCTTTCATTTAGGCTCTGATGGGACTGCAAGTAATGAAAAAAGCTTAACTACTGAGACACACGAATCCCTCGTACAGACAGCTAACAATAATGATGCCATTGAAAAACACGCTCGTCTCTATGGTGCGATTTATTCTTTCAGAGATATAGGGCATACGCAGGGTACATTCGATCCACTTAAAGAAGAAGTTGAAGGGAATCCTCGTCTTAGTCTGGACAGGCTTGGGCTTGATCCATCAGATTTAAATGAAGTTCATTTTACTGGAAATTACCTTGGTGGTGTTCGGATGAAAATAGGTGAAATTTTTGATCGTCTTAAAAAAACTTACTGTGGGAATGTTGGCGTTGAATATTTACATCTTCAGGCGACCGAAAAACGCCGTTGGATTCAATCCAAAATTGAGCCCAATGACAACCAACCTGATTTTCCGCACGATGAAAAGATGAGAATTTTACGAAAAATTATGCAAGCCGAAGAGTTTGAGAATTTTTTACATACCCGATACGTCGGGCAGAAAAGATTTTCCTTGGAGGGCGGAGAAAGTCTTATAACTGCACTCGATTCTATCTTTCAAAAGTGTCCTGATGAAGGAGTGGAAGAAATGGTTATGGGGATGGCCCACCGTGGACGCCTCAATGTTTTAGCTAATGTCATGGGTAAGTCTCATGAATTTATATTTCGCGAATTTTCAGAAAATTTTGTTCCGGATGGTGCTCATGGCAGTGGAGATGTTAAATACCATCTCGGTTACGAATCCGTTCGCACTACTTCGAATGGCCAGCAAGTCGTAATACACCTTTCTCCTAATCCCAGTCATCTGGAGGCAGTTAATGGCGTGGTAGAGGGAAAAACAAGAGCAAGGCAACGTTTACGTGGGGATGCTCAGAGAAAGAGAGTTTTACCAATATTAATTCACGGCGATGCAGCTATGGCGGGTCAAGGTGTTGTAGCTGAGGTGTTTAATTATTCCAAACTTCCAGGATACCGTACTGGAGGTACCATTCATGTAGTGGTAAATAATCAAATAGGATTTACCACTGATCCCACAGACGCCCGTTCAAGTTTATATTGTACAGATGTGGCAAAAATTATCGAAGCCCCTATTTTTCATGTGAATGGAAATGACCCGTTGGCGGTTGCAATGGTCGCTGAATTAGCTCTCGCCTACCGTCAAAAGTTTCAGGAAGATGTAGTCATCGATATAAATTGCTATCGTAAACACGGCCATAATGAAGCGGATGACCCTGCATTTACACAACCCATTCTTTATAAGAGAATCAAGCAGTTGCCATCTATTTCAAGTGTTCTGACCGATCAACTTGTTGCTGATGGAGAGCTTGATAAAAAGGAATCAGACGAAATTCACCAACGTTTGCGGAGGCAACTTGACGCATCGCTGGAAAAGGTTCGAACTATAAAAAAGTCTAGCACTTTTGAAGGCTCCGTTGCCATTCATCAGATTCCCTATGATTTTTCACCGGTAGATACTTTTGTTCCAAAAAAAGAGCTTGAGAAAGTAGCTGATGCCCTCACCAAATTTCCTAAGGATTTCAATCTTAATCCTAAAATTAAGCGTCAAATTGAGGCGAAAGCAAAGAATTTTAAAAGCGGAAGAGGTATAGATTGGGCAATGGCGGAGCAGTTGGCATTTGGTTCACTTATGCTTGAAGGCACACCAGTTCGGTTGTCTGGGCAGGATAGTGAACGGGGCACTTTTAGTCATAGGCATGCAGCATGGTATGATTCGATTGATCGAACTCGATATGTTCCTTTATTGGAAATGGAGGACCGTAAAGGGAAATTCTGCGTGTACAATTCCTTACTCTCTGAGGCGGCAGTACTTGCATTCGATTACGGTTACTCTTTGGATTATCCAAGCATGCTTTCTATTTGGGAGGCCCAGTTTGGAGATTTTGTGAATGGTGCACAGGTAATTATTGACCAGTTTATTATGAGTGGTGAAGATAAATGGGGGGCAGTTTCCGATTTGGTTCTTCTACTTCCTCATGGTTTTGAGGGACAAGGTCCTGAGCATAGTTCCGCTAGATTAGAGCGTTTTCTTCAGGGATGCGCAGAAGACAATGTTGTCGTTGCAAATATCACCACTCCAGCTCAGTACTTTCACGCTTTGCGTCGACAAAAGCGTAAAGAATTTGCCAAGCCTTTAATTGTGATGGCTCCTAAAAGTTTGCTCAGGCACAAATCTTGTGTTTCCGATCTGAAAGAATTTACAAATGCAGGTTTTGAGGAATTTATTCCTGATCCCACTCCGCCTAAAAGTCCCAACACACTCGTTCTATGTTCTGGCAAAGTATACTATGATCTCGTCGAAGCAAGGGAAGCGATTCGTACTCCAAAAGCCTCAATCATGCGGGTTGAACAGTTTTATCCATTTAATAAAGAAAAATTTACTGAAATGCTTAAATCATTCGCCAAAGTCAAACGCTTGGTATGGTGCCAGGAGGAACCTCAAAATATGGGGGCCTGGTCTTTTCTTGCTCCAGTCATCGAAGAAGCTATCGGTCGAAGACCTGAGTATGTTGGTCGTGCATCAACAGCAAGCCCAGCGACTGGATCACTTACTTTACACAAAAGAGAACAGGCTGCCCTAGTTGCCAACGCACTTGGTGAACCCAGCCTTAATATCCAAAAATAACCCCCTACTCTATTTCATATGCCAAAAGAAGTTATTATTCCTGCACTCGGAGAATCCATTGCCTCCGGAATTCTTTCCTCGTGGAAAGTCCAAGAAGGCTCATATGTTGAGCTTGATCAGCCAATTTACGAATTGGAAACCGATAAGATTACACAAGAAGGATTAGCTGAAACCAATGGAATTATAAAATTTACAGCCCAAGAGGGCGATGAAGTTGAAATTGGAGCTACGATTGCCACCATAGACGAAGCTGCGGAAGCTCCCATTGTTGCAGAAAGTCCCTCGGCTGAGCCATCTCCGCCATCTGAGTCACCTCCTGCGGCAGAAGAAATTATTTCGAAACCATCACCTCCGGCAGTTCAGCTTAAGTCCTCAATCCCGGAACCAGTCACTTCAGAGAGTGCTACACCCTTTTCACCCGCTGTTCGTAAACTATTAGACGAGACTGGGATCGATCCAACTACGATTACGGGAACCGGAAAGGATGGTCGCATTACCAAAGGCGATGTATTAAAGATTCAGTCAAGCACGCTCAATACACCCAAAACTGCACAGTCAGATGTTGCAGCTAAGTCTGCCCCTTCACCTAAAATAAATGTACCCGTATCAACAGGAGATAGGTTTACACGTCGTCCCCTTACTCCTATTCGCAGAAAAATAGCTTCTCGTTTAGTTGAGGCTCAGCAAACTGCTGCCATACTTTCCACATTCAATGAGGTCGACCTCTCAGCGGTCATGGCATTAAGGAAATCCCATCAAGATGCATTTGTTAAAGCACATGGCGTCAAGTTGGGCTTTATGTCTTTTTTCGTAAAGGCAGTGGTTCATGCCCTTCAAGCAGTTCCTGGAATGAATGTACGTATCGAAGGAGATCAATTAATCGAGCATCATTACTACGATATTGGTGTGGCTGTCGGCACAGAGCGTGGACTTGTTGTACCAGTACTACGGGATTGCGATCAAATGAGTTTCGCTCAAATTGAGCAGGGAATTGTAGGCTATGCACAAAAGGCAAAGTCTGGTGGAATCACTTTGGATGATATGCAAGGAGGATGTTTTACCATTACCAATGGTGGCATATATGGGTCTTTACTTTCCACCCCTATAATTAATCCACCGCAAAGTGGAATCCTTGGCATGCATACAATACAGCAACGCCCGGTCGTTCTTGATGGAGAGATCGTAGCTCGCCCGATGATGTATCTTGCCCTCTCCTATGATCACCGTGTGGTTGACGGTAAGGAGGCGGTAACTTTTCTGGTTAAAATTAAGGAAGCCATTGAGGAACCTGCAAGGCTAGCACTAGGAGTCTAATTAGTATGAGTGATGATCAAATTTTTGATGTAGTGGTAATCGGGGCTGGTCCCGGTGGATATGTTTGTGCGATTCGTTGTGCTCAATTAGGCCTAAAAACTGCCCTTGTTGAAAAAAACTCCCGCCTTGGTGGAACCTGCCTTAATGTTGGCTGCATTCCGAGTAAAGCCCTCCTTCATTCGACTGAAATATTTCATGAGATAAAGACTCATTCCAGTGCCCATGGCATCATTTGTAAGGATTTAAAGCACGATCTTTCTGCATTAATGAAAAGGAAAGATGGGGTGGTTGATCAACTGGGGAAAGGTGTAAAAGCCCTGGTGACAAAAAAAGGCGTCACCTGCCTAGATGGACACGCCAAGCTCATCGGTCAGGGGAAACTAGAAATTTCCGATGGAAAATCATCGGGGACTTACTCTGCTAAGGACATAATTTTAGCAACTGGATCAAAACCCGTTGAATTGCCTTTTTTACCCTACGATGGAAATGTCATTGTACATAGCGATCATGGTATCGCTTTCGATCAAGTTCCAAAAAAGATGATTGTTGTGGGGGCAGGTGCGATTGGTTTGGAGTTAGGTTGCGTATGGTCAAGGCTTGGGGCTGATGTTGAAGTTGTTGAGTTTCTTCCTGAGATTTGCCCTCAGCTTGATGCCGAGGTTGCAAAATCAGCTCGTAAAATTTTAGAAAAACAAGGCCTTACTTTTAAACTTTCAACTAAAGTTACATCTGTGAAGGTAGCGAAAGGTTCCGCCACATTAGTCTTGGAGGATAGCTCTGGCTCTACGGAAGTATCTGCAGATCGTGTATTGGTTGCTGTTGGAAGAGGTCCTAATACTGAAAATCTGGGATTAACCGAAATTGGGGTTGAGCAGGATGAACGGGGACGGATTAATGTTGATTCTTCATTTCAGACCAATATCTCAGGAGTCCGTGCAATCGGTGATGTGATTAATGGTCCCATGCTTGCTCACAAAGCAGAAGAAGATGGAGTTGCCTGTGCAGAAATGATTGTCGGGCAAAGTGGTCATGTGAACTACGATCTTGTTCCTGGGGTTATTTATGTAGATCCTGAGATTGCCAATGTTGGTCTTTCAGAAAAACAGGCCCAAGAGCAAGGGATTGAAGTACGCACTGGAACTTTTCCTATGGCTGCAAATGGTAGAGCCCTAGCAACTGGTGCAACGGATGGAATGGTTAAGGTAGTTGCGGACGCTAAATCTGATAAATTACTCGGAATGCAAATAGTTGCCCGTGGAGCTTCTGAATTAATTGCTTCGGCAGTGGCTCATATGGAATACGGCGGTGCCGCAGAGGATTTGGCTCGAACCATACATGCCCATCCTACTCTCTCCGAATCTTTAAAAGAGGCGGCACTGAGTGCTGATGGGCGAGGCCTGCATAGCTTTTAAGGTAAAAGTTCCTCTAGGGGAATAGACTCCCTCTTCTCGTCGTTTTCCAGTTTCCAGGCATCATTAATTTTAAGTTCATATTGTTCGTCATCTAAAACTGTTAACGACCCTTTTATTATAAGTGTACCTGCTAGCTTCTGGGTTAAGCGAATTTCATAAGTTCCAGACTCTAATTTGAAGTTGCGGTTCCGGTTGGTCCAATTAGCTCTTTTGAAAGAAATGCTTTCTGCGGAATTTTTCGTGACTTTAATCTTACCCAGTGAGTCGCCTTTTTCGTTAAATATAAAGCTGAGTTCTGAATTTTGGTAGACTGAAACCCATGGTTTTTCAGGTGGAGATTCATCAGCAGCGGAGGACTTGAAGCCCTTTGTTTTTGCTAATGGAGGGACATTTTCCTTTGAGGCGGTTCGTTTTAAGTTAGGTTTTGAGGTACTGCGTGACTGGACTTCTCCGGGCTTCACTCCTTTGGCTTTAGGCACCTCGAATGCATCGGCCAGAGAAGTTTCATTTTTTTTCATTGCGATGAAATCATTCTCTACAATTCCCGATTTACTAGTCTGAGAATCTTTCAAATTAGCCACAATTTCTTTCCCTGAAGGTAAGTCTTCTGTCAACTTATTCTCCATCTCTTGAACTGTATCAATAGTTCGGGAGTTAAGGATTTTATCTGCACTTTCTTGGATTGCCCCTTGCAGGGCAAGTTTTGTGTCACCTGATATGGTCACCCCAAGTTCATTGGTTTTTTTTAATAATTCAGTCTGATTGT
>JAOFOL010000004.1 GCA_028042835.1 Opitutales bacterium
TTACCTCGGATGAGAGCGGGATTTTTTCCAGCTCAATTTTTTTGCGTAAATCATTCAGTTTCGTGATCGCGTTTTCTAGATCTTGTTTTGCAGATTTCTTAGCAATTACAAGGTTTTGACCAAGTAAATTGGGGATAGTAATTGACCACGAGATTAATAGAAGTTGAATAATTCTCACCTTTCACCTCCTTGAGGTTTAGGGAATGGTAGTTTTAGAAACCGTGGCATTGATCTGTTATTGAGCATGTCAACGCCAGTTGAAATCTCTACAGCCAGCGTATCCTGCCTTTTCCAAAACCAACCATTTTTACTAGGTTTACCATAACCGGAAACGGTGCCGGATTCGTTAACAAAGTATGCTATACTTAAACCAAAATAAAGAACTTGGAACTCCCTTGAAATACCATCTTCTAGGGCAAACTCCTGTCTTTCCAAGTTTACACTGCGATGGTAAAGGCTGATGGCCTGAAGCATAGAAAGGATTGTGTCTAACCTCTGCCTAAGGGGTAGGTCTATTTGCTGGGTTGTATCTCCTAGTTTTTTTCGAAATGGGCTTAACCTTTCACTCAGAGGTGTAGGTAATAGCTTAGAAGCTTCTTCCATTTGTTGTTGAAGTTTTTTAATCCCTTCAATGAGCGAAAGAGTCGTCTTTTGAATTTCACTTTTTTGTTCGAGGAGGGTAGTTCTTTGTTTAGCGGCACCTACCGCTTCTTCTTCGGATTCCTCAAGCCTTTTGTCTAACTCTTCAATCTCTTTTTCAAGGGCATCTTTAACATCTGCAAGTGCTGCTTTTTCAGCATTCCAATCTGTGGATTCTTCTCCAATCAGCTGTTCTGTTTTCACCCATTCCCGGATGAAGCCAGTGGCATCATCAAAATTAGAACTCCAAAGCGAGGGCCCGGAGATAAGAAGTATTATAAGCAAATTAACGCGATGTAATAAGAGCATATGAGACAAGTCTATAAAATCGGACTTAGGATGGAAAGATTATTTGAGACTCAGTCTCAATTTAAATGTGTATTGTTATCTTGGGGACTAACATCAATAAGAACAATTATGGGAGTAAAAGACGGCGGAGGGTTTCGTCTACAATTTTGGGATTCGCTTGTCCTCGAGTTGCTTTCATCACCGATCCTTTAAGAGCATTAATAGCCCCTTCCTTCCCTCCACGGAATTTGTCTGCCGCATCCGGATCATTTGAAATCGCCTGGGCACAAAGAGTTTCGATTTCATCCCCATCAGATTTCATTTCGAGACCTTTTTCGGCAATTAATGTTTTAGCTGATTTCCTCGATGCATACATTTCAGGGAAAATTTCTTTAGCCACATTGTTAGAGACTACACCGTCTTCAATCAAATTTACCAATTCGGCTAAACTCTCTGGTGAAACTGGACAGTTTTCAAGGTTCACCCCCTGTTGATCTTTTTCGGAGTGGCTTACCTCTCGGAGTAAATCATTGACCACCCAATTCGCTACTTTGCTTGGAGCACTACAATGGCTTGCTGCTTTTTCAAAATATTCACAAAGAGGACGATCACCGCAAAGGGCGGATGTAGAAGTGTAGGGGATATTCATCTCTTCCATATACCTTCTTTGTTTATCAAATGGTTTTTCCGGAAGGTCTTTGCTTATACGGTTTACCCATTCTGGATCTATTTTAACAGGCATGAGATCTGGGTCTGGGAAATAGCGGTAGTCATGTGCCATTTCTTTAGTACGCATTGGAGTTGTATATTTCTGATCTGGATTCCAACGACGAGTTTCCTGAATAATCGTCTCGCCTTCATTCAATGCTTTAGTTTGCCGCCGAATTTCATATTCCACACCATTTTTTACACCTGAAATCGTATTAAGGTTTTTTAATTCAACTTTTGTACCCAATGTGGATGTGCCAACGGGGCGGATACTAATATTTGCATCGCAGCGGAGTTGCCCTTTTTCCATATCACAGGGTGAAATTTCGGCGGAAACTAAAGAGTTACGAAGTGAGGTAAGGTAAGCAAAAACTTCTTCGGGTGAATAAAGATCGGGTTCGCTGACGATTTCAAGCAAAGGGCAACCGGCCCGGTTATAATCTACTAAACTATCTGATTCGTAATGGGTAAGTTTACCAACATCCTCTTCCAAATGGATCCGTGTTAATTGAACAATCCTATGAGAACCAATTTCGGAAGGAGAATCTCCTGGCATCTCGATTTCTACCTCTCCTCCTTCGCAGATAGGTTGATCAAATTGAGAGATTTGATAGTTCTTTGGCATATCCGGGTAGAAATAGTTTTTGCGATCCCATTTACAAACCTCAGCTATTTTGCAACTGAGAAGCAATCCAACCTTGATGGATTTCTCAATGGCATCCCGGTTCATTACGGGTAATGCACCGGGTAAACCAAGAACGACTGGGTTAGTAAGAGTATTTGGTGATTTGCCAAACCCTGTACTTACTCGGGTAAACATTTTCGACTTTGTGTTCAATTGCACATGAACTTCTAATCCAATGACCGCTTCGTAATCCATATCTATAAATTAAAGGCTTGGTTGAGATCTACCCAATTGTAATTCCCTGTCGTAATCGTGAGCGATTGATAAAAGCTTCCCTTCTTCAAAAGCCTGTCCAATTAATTGCATACCAATGGGTAATCCATTTTCAGTAAACCCACATGGTATGGAAATTCCCGGCAAACCGGCAAGATTAGTCGATATTGTGTATATGTCGCTCAGATACATGGAGATTGGATCCTCGCTTTTTTCTCCAAATTTAAATGCAGGTGTAGGAGAGGTTGGAGTCAAAATCGCATCAACCTGTTCAAATGCCTTATCAAAATCATTACGAATTAGTGTGCGAGTTTTTTGTGCACGCAAGTAATATGCGTCATAATATCCACTACTTAAACCATACGCACCCAGAATGCATCGTCGTTTTACCTCTTCACCAAACCCTTCTCCTCTGCTCTTGGCATATACATCAATTGCATTCTCAGCATGTTCGCTTCTGGAAGTATAGCGAATGCCATCGTAGCGGGCCAAATTGGATGATGCTTCGGCGGTTGCAATTACATAATAAACGGGGATAGAAAGTTCGGTAGTCGGCAGAGAAATTTCAACTAATTCGTATCCTTTATCGCGATACCATTGTATGCTTTGCTCAATGGATTTCCTTACATCGTCATCCATTCCTGTACCGAAGAATTCTTTTGGTAATCCAAGCTTGCAGGGTTTGAATGGTTGTCTGATTTCGTTAGAAAAACTTGGGACGGGTGTGGGATAACTCGTTGAATCAAGAGGGTCGTGCCCTGAAATAATTTCAAGGAGTTGTGCTGTATCTTCCACAGTTTGAGAAAATGGACCGATCTGATCTAATGATGATGCAAAGGCAGCCAAACCGTACCGTGAAACTCGACCGTATGTTGGTTTCATTCCTACGACTCCACAAAGGGAGGCCGGTTGCCGAATAGATCCTCCAGTATCAGAACCCAGGGTTAAGGGAGCTTCGCGAGCCGCCACAGCAGCAGAACTTCCTCCACTACTTCCTCCAGGTACTCGACCTAAATCCCAAGGATTACATGTGGGACCGTAAGCAGAGTTTTCAGTCGATGAACCCATGGCGAACTCATCCAAATTTAATCGTCCTCCAACAACAACACCTGCTTTCTTCAGCTTGATGGTTACCGTTGCATCGTAAGGTGAACGGTATTTTTCAAGAATTTTACTCGCAGCAGTCAGTGGTTGACCTTTTGCTGAAATTACATCTTTCAAGCAGACGGGTACCCCGTCCAGCGGTCCCAAAATTTTACCTGATGCTCTACGTTGGTCCGAAGACTTTGCCTGATCTAGCATATCTTCTTCGTCATAGCTTAAAAAAGCATGAACTTTATCATCTACTTCTTTAATGCGTGAAAGATACGATTTGGTAACTTCCTCAGAGGAAAACTGCCCGCTTGCAAGACCATCAGATAATTCGGATCCTGTTAGGGTGAAGATTTCAGAATGATCAGTCATGAGTTTTTTTATTCTTCGATCACTTTGGGCACAACTATCTGATCGTTTCTGGACTTGGGAGCATTTTTAAGTGCTTCATCTGAAGTGAAACCGGTCGTCGGTTCATCTTCATCCCATACATTAAATCTAGGAAAAGCATGGGCAGTTGGGGTGACTCCCTCCACATTAACTTCCTGAAGCTTTTCAAAATACACTAACACATCACCCAACTGCCCTTGGAACTTTTTTCGTTCCTCAGGGGTGAGTTCAATTCGAGCTAGATTGGCCACATAATCAATATCCATGGATGATTCTTTACTCATTTTATTTTCGTAATTCGTAGATTGTATCTTGTTCAATTCCTAAAATAATTTTTTCAAACGACTGGTTTACTTCTTTTTCGCCCAATGTACGATCTTCTGCCCGCATCCTTAGACTACAGGCTATACTCTTTTTATTTTCAGGAAGTCCCTTTCCCGCAAATACATCGAATATTGATACAGGATCCAATGAAATTTCATTGGAAAGTACGCTCTGGGCAATTTCTTCTACTTTTTTGCGTACCAATTCTGCAGGCTCACTTTTTTCTACGACGAGAGATAAGTCTTTCATTGCAGGTGGAAAAGTACCGAAGTTAGTGAATGAATTTGGTTTCCTACGCTTATTGAGCAAAACTGGATCAATCAAGATCTCAACAGCCAGCACAGGCCCCTTAATATTGTAAGACTTCGAAAGATTTAAGCTCAATGTGCCTAGGGCAATCTCCATTTTGTTTTTATGCACATCTCCGACTTGAGCAGCATATCCGCTTTGCCATGGGAATTCATCATCAAAACTTTTCCATAGGCCTTTTGGTATGGATAACCCAACTGCATGAAGAAGGCGTTCGAGTGAATTCTTTTGAGAAAAGAAATCTGATTGCTGACTGTCTTTCCAATTCTTTTTTTCGGAACCAATCGCATTTACCCATGCTATGCTAATAAGTTCTGCATTACCCCGTGGTCCGGGCTGAAAGATTCTTCCAGTTTCAAAAACTCGGCTAAGATTGTTTAGGTTATGTTGGTTATGAGCAAGAACTTCGATTAGACCAGGCAACAATGAGGGACGAACGTGAGTGTGGTCCGCTGTAAGTGGATTTCCTAATGCTAAATCAATCTTTGTAAGCTTAGGGAACCATTTACTGATTTCGTCAGCAGAGCGAAGGCTATAATTGCAGGTTTCTTGATAACCCTGACCAATCAGGTTGTCCACGGCAAGATCGCAGAGGTCATAGCTTGGTTGATTATCGCGCTCTAGGCTAGGAGTTAAAAATTTGGATCCCTGTAAATCTGCAGTTCCGCGAATGCGTAAATATTCTTCAACTAAATCAATCGGACGGTCTACTTCAGAGCGAAACGACGGGACTGTGACTTTTAGGGATGTACTTTCTTCAACCTCAAAGCCAAGTCTTTTCCAACTTTCGATAAGGTTTTCTTTTGGGATATCAAATCCGCATCGCTTTTCCACGAACGAGGGGGTAATCTCTATTGTACGCGAACCACGGGGAGGGTGTCCTATTGATACAAATTCATTAATGCACTCACCGCCTGCTAAATTCAGAATTAAATCAATAGCTCGCTTAGCTGCATATTCCACACCTTTTGGGTCCACATCTCTTGAAAATCTTTGCGAGCTGTCAGTATGTAATCCTAATGAGCGAGCAGTCGAACGAACACTGGATGGATTGAACCAAGCTGATTCTAAAACGATATCAGTAGTATCCTGGTCAACTTCAGCATCCACGCTTCCCATTATACCTGCCACGACCAAAGGTTTCTCATGATCTGCAATCACAAGCATTTGGGAAGTTAGAGATCTCTCCTGGTCATCGAGAGTGGTTATTTTTTCTCCATCATTTGCTTCACGTACAATAATCGATGAGCCCGAGATCTTAGAAACATCAAATGCGTGCAATGGTTGTCCAGTTTCGTGAAGAACAAAATTGGTAACATCAACTACATTGTTAATTGCACGAAGCCCAATCGATTCAATTTTCTCGACTAACCAATCGGGACTAGGAGCTATCTTAATCCCTTTTATAGACCATAGGGTATAGTAAGGGCAATTAGCAGATTTAATTTGCAGTGATTCTACGAGGCAAGATTGATTTGGTTCGGTAGAGACAGTTGCGGTCGTTTTAATTTCAGGAAATTTGACCGGCGTTTCATAATAAGCAGATACCTCCCGGGCCACGCCGAGGTGACTTAGGCAGTCTCCTCTATTAGCAGTGATTTCTAACTCTAACACACTTGACTTGGCAAACACATCAGTAATCGGTTGCCCGATAACTGGTTCTCCTGGTAATATCAACAAGCCTGCATCATCATCTCCAAGTTCTAATTCCTTGGCACTACACATCATACCTTCGGAAATTACTCCTCTAAGTTTTGACTTTTTAATTTTGAAACCACCGGGTAATTTGGCACCAGGGAGAGCAACGGGTACGCTGTCTCCAAGTTTAAAATTCGTCGCACCGCAAACGATCTGGGCGGGAGTTTGCTCGCCAACTTCTACTGAACAGACACTAAGCCTATCGGCTTCTGGATGCTGGCTTTTTTCAAGCACTTTTCCTACCACTACATGATCCAAGGTTGATGAGTGGTTCTCTTCACTTTCTTCCACTTCAATACCAAGCATTGGCAGGACATCAATTAATTCTTCTGCAGGGGAGGGCAGGTTTACATAATCACTTAACCAATTGAGGCTTATTTTCATACTTGGCTGGAGAATTGGGAGAGGAAACGCTGATCATTTTGGTAAAAATGGCGAATATCATCGATCCCGTGAAGTAGCATCGTGACTCTTTCAATTCCGAGTCCGAATGCGAAACCGGTCCATTCATCGGAGTCAACTCCGACTAAGCCCAAAACTTCAGGATCGACCATACCGCACCCCATAATTTCGATCCATTTATTACTTAATTTACCTAGATCTGGTACTTTGAGGTCTACTTCAAAACTAGGTTCAGTGAATGGAAAAAAGCTTGGCCTTAAACGCGTCTCAATCTTGCCTCCGAATAATTCGCGTAGAAAATAATCCAGGACTCCTTTTAGGTCTTTTACAGTTACATTCTGATCAACAAAAAGTCCTTCTGTTTGGTGGAAATTTGCAGAGTGGGTTGCGTCAACTGTATCTCTGCGGAAGCACCGACCGGGTGCAATTATACGCAGTGGCGGTTTTTCTTTGAGTAAGGTACGGATCTGTACTGAGGAAGTATGAGTTCTAAGTAAATAAGATTCCTTTTTTTTCCTAGAAACATTAGCCCACTCTGAAGAAGAGGGGAAAAAGAGCGTGTCCTGTTCATCTCGTGCAGGATGATCATCAGGGGTGTTTAGGGCATCAAAACAAAACCATTCAGTTTCGACTTCAGAAGCCTCTGCCACAGTGAATCCAATTTTTCTAAAGATAGAGATAATCCTTCTTTTTGTTTTGGTCAGTGGATGTAAACCACCCGAAAATGTGGGGGAAGCAGGCAATGTCGGGTCAATACATTCGCCAAGAGACTTTATATCTTCCAAATCTTCGAGATGAGTAAGTTTACTCTTGAAGAAAGTTTCTACTTTACCCTTTGCTTGATTAAGAGATTTTCCAAAAGCTGGTCTTTCTTCCTTTGGGACGGAGCCAATCCCTTTTGCAAATTGAGTAAGACTACCGTTAGGTCCTAAGAAAGTGGCTTTTATCTGTTCCCATTGTGATTTTGTGGAAACACTTTTTAAGGCTGTCTCCGCATCAGCAACAAGAACTTGGAGATTTTGATTCTCCACGCCGAAGCAGATTTACAGAGAAGCTAGGCTTCTAAGGAAGCCTTGGCTTTCACCACCAATTCCTTGAACGCATCAGGTTCATGGATGGCAAGTTCGGAAATTACTTTGCGGTTGAGTTCAATACCGGCTTTGTCAAGTCCATGTATAAACTCACCATAACGAATACCCTCGGCTCGACACGCCGCATTTATTCGTACGATCCAAAGCTGACGAAATTCAGTTTTTCGTTTGCGACGGTGAACATAAGCATACGATTCTGCCCGGTCTACTGCATCTTTAGCGTATCTAAAAAGTCGTGATTTGTTTCCGAAGTAGCCTTTAGCTTTTTTAAGGACTTTCTTACGGCGTTTACGGGTAGCGGCTACATTACGTGCTCTAGGCATGACAAGATCTCCTGATAAGGTGGTGTGAAAAAATTATGAAAGGGCTCGAATAACACGACGTGCCATACCTACAGCCAATACTTGGTCTTGGTTTCCAGCACGAACCTGTTTGGTAGTGCGCTTGCGTCGCAGATGACGTTGGCCGGGCTTACGGAATTTTACTTTTCCTGTACCGGTTATTTTAAATCTTTTGGCTATACCTTTATGCGTCTTCTTCATTTTATGGAAAAAGCGATTACATTAGCTCTTCGGTTGCTTGCAAGCAAGCGAAATACGAATCAAGTATCGTAAATTAGTAAGCCTTGATAGCTTTGATAGGCAAACCATAGAGCAAAGATCAAAAAAAGACCCCATGCCAGAAGTTTTAAAATTCTATTTCGTAACCAATGCGAGTAGGTTCGGTTCTGCCCGTCTCCCCCAAAATCTTCAAAGTAATGAATAAGATCCCGATCTTTGGACCGGCCTTGTATCTTTCGATAGGTATCTCCATACGATGAACGATTTTTTTCGTACAACCATCTGAAAATTTTATGAAGCATTGGATATAATCACTCTAATCAGGCATCGAAGTAAGAGCGTCCACTTGCTCCTTGGAAGTCTAATCTTGAGACAGAGGGAATATCTTCTTTTAGTGCCCACAAATCTGAGCCCACCTCGACTTCTGCTTCATCTAACCATTCAGGGCGATAAACGAGTTGATGATATTTTTGTCCAGGTGTTGGTTCGAAGAGATTTCCAAGCCTTAAGTTATCAGCAAAAGTTAGTATGGGTTCTTCCTTGCCGTTATAAGAGCTTGGGAAATTTAGATTATGTACCAAGAGCCCTTCAGCAGGGGTTAGAGATGCCAGGTTTTTAGCATATTTCGCACAAGCTTTTGCTGAGTTTCGGAGGCTTTTTTCGACCTGTTTACTCATTTTGGTGCCTCCACTTTTTCGGACTTCTTCAAATTCTTTATTTGGCAGGCACATACTGCAAGCCATCGCCCGGTGACCTAAGAGGGATGCCTCCATTGCTGCACCCACAGTACCCGAAGATAATATCATGGGCATAGTAATATTGTACCCTAGGTTAATTCCGCTAACCACAACATCAGGTTGTCGGTCCAGGAGATTTCCGCAGGCTAGATTGACGCAATCAGCAGGAGTACCATTCAACGAGTAAGCTAGGGACGGATAATCATCAATTTCTTTAGGTATAAGCTTGGCATTTCTAGAAATAGCATGGCCTATCCAGCTCCTTTCGCCGTCAGGTGCGCATGTGACTACATCGAAGTCTTTGACCAGTTCTTCAACTAATGTAATCAGGAAACCGGATTGAATACCATCGTCGTTAGTGGCTAGAAGAAGTGGTTTTTGTCTACTCATAAATAAAAAAGGGGAAGGATTCCGCTTACGCGAATCCTTCCCCTTTGGCAATAAGTTCTGTCTTTAGCGACTAATCTTTATGACTCTGCTGTCTTAGCTTCCTCTTCATTAGAGCTATCTTCGGAAGTATTATTGTCTTCGGAAGTTTCACCTTCCTCAGTTTTGTTTTCTTCCATGGCTGCACGGCGGCTGAGTTTTACCCGCCCCTTATCATCAATGCCGATGCATTTGACAATGATTTCATCGCCCAACTTACAGATATCCTCAGTTTTATTAACTCGGAAATCTGCGAGTTCAGAAATATGACATAAACCTTCTTTTCCTGGAAGACATTCTACAAATGCACCAAAATCTTTTACACCACGAACAATTCCGCGATAGATTTTACCGACTTCTATTTCTCCAGTTACCAAATCAATTTCATTAAGTGCTCGTTGCATGGACTCGGTGTCAGTTGCGTAAATTCTAACTTTACCACTATTGTCCTCATCGATGTCGATATTAGCACCCGTGACCTCAGTGATCCGGCGAATGTTTTTACCTCCTGGTCCGATCAGTGCACCAATCTTTTCAGGATCAATCTGTACGCTTTCGATACGAGGGGCGTGCTCGCGCAATTGGGTACGAGGAGCTGGCATGGCTTCTTCCATTGATGAAAGAATCTTCATGCGAGCTTCTGTAACTTGCTTAACAGCTTCCTTGGCAATATCAAAAGGGAGCCCCTGAATTTTAAGATCTAACTGGAATCCGGTAACTCCGTCGCGGGTTCCGCACACTTTGAAATCCATATCTCCGAAGTGATCCTCGGCACCAATGATGTCGGTTAAAACAACATGTTTTTCAATCTCACCGTTCTCGTTCATTTTAGTAACCAGACCGGTTGAAATTCCTGCGACATGTTTTGCGAGGGGAACACCTGCATCCATCAATGCGAGCGAACCACCGCATACACTTGCCATGGAAGTAGATCCATTAGATGCCATGATTTCTGATACAATCCGAATAGCATAAGGAAATTCATCTTCAGGTGGAAGTACAGGTAAAACCGAACGTTCAGCAAGAGCTCCATGTCCAATTTCTCTGCGGCCTGTAAACCCAAATCTACCAGCTTCTCCAACCGAAAAAGGAGGGAAATTATAATGAAGAATAAAAGACTTTGCAGTTGGGCCTCCAGTCAGACCGTCCAAATCCTGAACATCACGACTTGTACCAAGGGTACTTAATACAAGGGATTGAGTTTCGCCTCGAGTAAAGATCGCAGATCCATGAACTCGTGGGAGAACTCCAGTTTCGCAGGTGATTTCTCTTAAGTCTGCAGGGCCTCGACCATCAGCACGCTTACCTTTCTCAAGAATATTCTCGCGATATATATCTTCCTGTATGACTTCGAATGCCATTTTGACATGATCTGCATCAAAGTCCTCACCAAATTTTTCTTCGCAAGCGGCGGTGGCATCCTTTTTAACTTCATCCACAGCAACTTGTCTTTCCTGTTTAGAGGCAGCAAAAATAGCATCCTCCATTCGGTTTCCGGTAATTTCACGGCAAAGTTGAAGTACTTCGTCAGGTGCTTTGACCAATTCGAATTCTTTCTTTGCTTTCCCGCACATCTCAGCAAGTTTATGTTGGGCAGAAATTATATCTTGGATTGCATCATGTGCATACTCCAAAGCTTTAACAAATGTTTCTTCAGGAATTTGATCCGCTGACCCTTCGATCATCATCATTTCTTTCTCACTCCCGACATAAATCAAATCGAGGGTTGAATCATACATTTGTTCGTTGGTTGGGTTTACCACAAATTCACCATCGATTTGGCCCAAGCGAACGCACCCAATTGGTCCATTCCATGGAATATCAGAAATCATTAGTGCAGCGGATGCTCCATTTACCATAAGTACATCAGCTTCGTTGACTTGATCGGTCGAGAGCAGATATCCTATAATCTGGACTTCATTAAGAAAACCCTTTGGGAAAAGCGGGCGTAATGGTCTGTCGCAGAGGCGAGAAGTAAGAATTTCTTTTTCGGAAGGTTTTCCTTCGCGCTTGAAATATCCTCCAGGGAAACGTCCGGCAGCCGTAAATTTTTCCCTGTAATCAACAGTGAGAGGAAAGAAATCCTGACCTGGACGAAGGGTAGTTGCTGCTGTGGCTGAAACAAAAACATTTGTTTCGCCCTTAGATATCGTTACTGCTCCGCTTGCTAGTCCAGCAAGGGTGCCTGTGGAGATTTGAATGCCGAGTTTTTCGGCGGTTACATTATGCTTCTGTTTCATATTCGTACAATTATGTGATTTGATTTTTGTTCGTCATCCGTTCAGTTCAAGCCGGATTGCTTGTCCTGGATACCCGGTTAAATAAATTAAATCGACAAGATGCCGGTTCAAATAATTAAGCGGAGAAAAACTCGTGGCAAAAAAGCCTTCGAGTATGAAATCCGAAAGATACGCTGCTAATTTAGCGACGAAGATCGAGCTTATCGATTATAGCTTGGTACCTAGTAAGGTCGGTACGCTTTAGGTAATCGAGAAGCTTTCTTCGGCGAGCTGCCATCATGAGCAGTCCTCGGCGTGAGTGAAAATCCTTTCGGTGGCTTTTCAGATGTTCCGTAAGATGAGAGATTCGAGCACTAAGTAATGCAATTTGCACTTCACTTGACCCGGTGTCCTTATCGTGGGAACGGTTTTCTTCGATGATTGGTTGTTTTTTTACTTGTTCTGACATTTTATTTTCATGAGTTTCTCGATCCGTGGAATGTACTTTAGCACATTCGCAGCTCAGTCGTAACTGAGTTGCCGTTTCGTCCAAACCTTCAAAATTGAAGGTTTATGGGGTAATCGAGGAGATAATCCATGGAGAATGATCCCTAACGCTAATCTTCATAATGGTTTTTTTTGACGAAAGTTCAAGCATGGAATCTACTTCCGCTTGCCACGACTTAGAACCTGCTCAATTTTGATGGTAATGGATTATCCATATTTTGCATACGGTTCCAATATGAATCTCGAGCAAATGTCCCGAAGGTGCCCTGGGGCAATTCTCGGTGATGTAGGCTATTTACAAGATTGGCGGTACTTTATAAATGGAAATGGATATGCAGGGATCGAGGAATACGAAGGAGGAGTGATTTGGGGTTGTCTATGGACATTGACAGATCCTCACTGGTTGGCTCTTGATCAATACGAAGGAGTTGCCGGAGGATATTATGAAAGGAAGATTTTACGTGTAGTCATCGAAAAAAATAAAGAACAAATATCTGCATCGCTTTATCTTTCAAACGACTACAGATACGGGATTCCAAGTAAAAGATATCAGGAGATAGTTGTGGCGGGAGCAAAAGATATTATATTGCCGAGATCCTACATAACTGAACTTGAAGTTTGGCGTAACGGTCCACCATCCCACTTTAACCGATGACGGAAGCTTTTCACGCAGAGAGTTGGAAGTTTTTTGTTGATACTGGAGGTACATTTACGGACTGTCTGGGGCTTTCTCCAAATGATGAACTAATCAGAGCAAAAGTACTTTCGCGAGGTTCACTTTCCGCGCATGCCTTGGAAATATCTGGTAATAAGAAAGTGAGGATATCTAGAAACGATGACTGGCCGATTGATTTTCCTGTGGGATTTTCTCTGTCGATTGGATTACCGGGGATGAGAAAGAAAATAATTACTGGATGGAACCCCTCGACTTGCGAACTGGAGCTTGATCATCTTCTATCTGAAGAAGGAGAGACACTCTTGGGTGCAATTGAATTGGAATCTGGTTGGGAGGCTCCTATTTTGGCTATGCGTTTAATTCTAGCTCGGAGTGGACTGGACTGGGCCGATGTGAATACTGAAATGAGGTTAGCTACCACACGCTGTACTAACGCCTTATTGGAAGGAAAGGGTACTTTACCTGTTCTGTTTATAACCGCGGGGTTTGCGGATTTATTAGATATTGGAGATCAACGAAGAATCGATCTTTTTGATCTGATTCCTCGGAAATGTAAAAAAATTACAGGTAATGTGGTGGAAGTTAATCAAAGGATGGAGAGTACTGGCAATATCCTAAAAGCTTTGGATTATAATGAACTTTCTGTTGAGGCATCATTAATGGTGATGAAAGGAGAACGGACGGCAGTCGTCTCCTTTTTACATTCATGGGTAAATAATACACATGAAACTGAGATGGCAAAAATTCTCATCAAAGCGGGTTTTGAAAAAGTGGTTCTGTCCTCATCCATTACCAAATTTCCAAAGTGGTTACCTCGAACAGAATCTGCATCAGTCGAAGCTTACCTTTCAGATACACTTGATAAGTATTTGGACAATGTGAATTCTTCGCTAACGACTGAATCCAAGCTTTGGGTTATGAGCAGTGCAGGAGGTTTGATACAACGAAAATACTATCGAGCAATAGATAGTCTATTGAGCGGTCCAGCTGCGGGCGTGGTAGGTGCGGGTGTAATTGCCCGCTCCGTAGGAATCGAAAATTTCATCAATTTGGATATGGGTGGAACTAGTACCGATGTTTCTCGTTACTCTGGTAATTACAGCTACCAATCCTCCCATCAAGTGGGGGATGCACGCATTTCAAGTATTGCGTTAAAGATTGAAACAGTAGCAGCGGGTGGAGGTTCTATTTGCCGGTTAGAAAAGGGATTACTACGAGTAGGTCCTGAGAGTGCAGGAGCACATCCTGGTCCTGCTTGTTACGGGTTTGGTGGCCCGCTTTGCCTGACAGATGTGAACCTTCTGCTCGGTCGATTATCAACTCGTCACTTCTCAACGCCGGTTTTTCCTGAGGCATCGATAGAGAGGCTACATGAGATTGTTGAATCTACGGGACGTAATACTGATGAGTTACTTCAGGGTTTTTTGACAATTGCCAATGATTCTATGGCCAATGCGATTCGAAAAATTTCGATTCAACAAGGATATGATCCATCAGATCATGCATTGGTTGCTTTTGGAGGGGCAGGCGGGCAGCATGCATGTGGGGTGGCCGACCTTTTAGGCATGAATCGGGTAATCTTACCAGCGGACTCTGGATTACTTAGTGCCTATGGCTTATCACAGGCTAGAGTGGAGCGTCTAGTCGAACACCCTGTGCTTCAACCGCTTGAT
This sequence comes from Opitutales bacterium, assembly GCA_028042835.1. Classification (GTDB taxonomy): domain Bacteria; phylum Verrucomicrobiota; class Verrucomicrobiia; order Opitutales; family Seribacteraceae; genus Seribacter. The sequence continues at coordinate 14,638 of JAOFOL010000004.1, forward strand.
TCTGGAACTATTAATGATTTAGAAAAGCAAATGATCGAGAAGGGTAAATTTGAGCTCCGTAAGATGGGGCAAACCGGACAGGTTGTTGAAAAACGTGCTCTTATTCGTCTAATCGGACAAGATTCTACTTTGGAAATCATTTATAAAAATCCACTTGAATTAGAATCTCGATATTATGAAAAGTTTGAGAATATATTCGGATATATACCTACAGTTTTTAAACTTGAATTATATTCCTTACGAATTCTCATAGCTGGTCCCGTTTGTCGTCCATCTATGGAGACATTTCCTGATCCTTTTCGATTTGATCTTGATAAACAGCCCACTCAGCTTGATAGGACTGCTCTATTATCAAATGCAATTTATAGCGGACCACTTTTAATTACAGATCCCTACAGTACTCTTTGGGTGGCAGCAGGATGGTCGGTTCGTTCCGGATCAAAAGGTACTTTGTTATTGGAAAAAGTTAGCTCGAAAGAAAATGCTGGAAATAAGATTCCATCCACTGCCAGAAGAGAGTTATTTTCTAATCGTTTTCTTTGCCTTGCGGAAGAGATGGGTTCACAGCTTCAACGCACGGCTATATCAACTAATGTACGTGAGAGGTTTGATTTTTCCTGTGCTCTACTCGATAGAAAAGGAAAGTTAGTAGCTAATGCTCCTCATATTCCTGTTCATTTGGGAGCAATGGGGGTATTTACAAGGAGCCTTATCCAAGAATTCCCTTCACTTTCAAGGGGAGATATTTTGATCTCGAATCATCCAGCCTATGGAGGTTCCCATTTACCTGATATTTCAGTCTTAGCCCCGGTGGTAGGGAAAGATGAAAAGCCTGTTTGCTTTCTTGCCAATCGAGCTCATCATGCAGAAATTGGCGGCATTAGCCCAGGTTCTATGCCTGCTGGCTCTGCAATATTAGCGGAAGAAGGTGTGATTATATCTCCTCAGTATTTGGTAAAACAAGGTCAGTCGCAAATTGATCAAATTGCTGAAGTATTGAAATCTGCTGATTTTCCTTCTCGGCAGATCGACGAAAATTTAGCTGATCTGTTGGCACAGGTTGCATCTTTACGCCATGGGACTGAATTTATGGAAAATTACTTGTCTTTGTATGGAGAAGTAGAAATTTGCAATCAGATGGAAGCTTTAGGTGAAGAATCTAGGCAAAGTTGTGAGCAGTATTTAAAAAGTCTTGGAGAAATAAAATTTTTTGGGCAGCAAAAGTTAGATGATGGTGATCTTTTATGTGTAAGGATCAAGATTAAGGAAGGACATGCCATTTTTGATTTTTCTGGAACAGCCTCGACCCGCTCTGATAACTTAAATGCTACAGAGGCTATAGTTTACAGTGCAGTTTGTTACAGTTTGCGGGTTTTAATAGGTTCAAATCTTCCATTAAATGAAGGCATCCTTGACCCCGTAACCATAGTTTTGCCTCAAGGGACTCTTCTTAATCCATCCTTTTGCCCTGATCCTAGCAAATATCCGGGGGTTGCTGGAGGAAATGTGGAGATAAGTCAGCGGTTGGTTGATCTAATTTTAAGCTCGGCTTTTCAGGAGGTTGCCTGTTCTCAGGGAACCATGAATAATGTTATCTTTGGGAATCATAAATTCAGCCATTATGAAACCCTGGGTGGAGGTGCCGGGGCGAGGGTTGGGCAGGAGGGTGCCTCCGCCGTGCAGGTACACATGACGAACACTGCCATCACCGATCCCGAAATACTGGAGACCCGTTTCCCAGTTCGTTTGGTTGCCTTTCGCCGAAGAACGGGATCGGGAGGCCACGGCACCTGGCCAGGTGGGGATGGGATTGAAAGGGAATACCTCTTTGAGGAGGAGACCCAGCTGTCTTTACTTACTCAAAGTAGAGTGGAGGCTCCCTCTGGGATTTCTGGAGGAGAGGCCGGGAAGTGCGGGGAGCAGTTTCTCATTCGTATGGATGGCACCGAGGAAGCGATGGGTTCGCTCGAGCAGGCAACCGTGTATCCGGGAGATCGCCTTGTTATTCGAACACCCGGAGGTGGGGGAGCCGGGGAAGCCGAACTTTTGACCTGATCAAGCTTGATGAGTTCATAAATAGTTGTAAGGAGTGAATTTTTTATGAGTCGATCGTTACGAAATAGTTGGGTTGTTACATTCTTTCATGTGGTTTCATTTTTAACCTTTGGGGCAGATCTTCCCAATATTCTATTAATTGTCTCGGAGGATAATGGTCCCGAGTTAGGATGCTATGGAGATCCTTATGCCAGGACTCCCGTTCTTGATAGATTGGCAAAGTACGGCGTTCGTTTTAATCAGGCCTTTACCCCATATTCAGTCTGCAGTCCTTCCCGTGCATCTTTTTTAACAGGGCTTCACCCGGTGGTGAATGGGCAACTGGGACTGGCCACCCATAAATTTGCTTTATTTGAGGAATGGCCCAACATTTTCAGCCTCTTTCAAAAAGCTGGTTATCATACGGGCCTGATTGGTAAATTACATGTGAACCCGGAGAAGTATTTTTCAAAGCACATCGATTATAGAGCGATAAGTAGTGCCAATTTTGATCGAAAATCCATGAGTGCATATGCCGAAAATGCGGAAACTTTTTTTTCAAAAAGTAAAAAACCATTCTTTCTTTCGATCAATTATCCCGATGCCCATTTTCCCCTTATTCCAAAAATTAAAGAATATCCCAAAAAGCAAGACATGCTCACGGGAAGAGATGTAAAGCCTTTGCCATGGATTGGCTGTGATACCCCAAGATTACGAGAGGCCACCGCAAATTACTATAATTGTATGAATCGCTTGGATTCCTTGATCGGGGATCTCCTCGGGGAATTACAAAAGGCAGGCAAAACGGAAAATACCCTGATTATTTATATTGGAGATCATGGTGCCCAATTCTCGCGCGGCAAAACGAGTGTGTATGATGCCGGGACCAGCATTCCATTCATTATAAATTGGCCGAATCAAATAAGTGAGGGATTAGTCCGGGAAGAACTTGTATGCGTCACAGATATTCTGCCCACATGTCTTTTGGCTGCAGGAGTGACTGCTCCTGCGCATCTATCCGGTCGTGCTCTTCAACCCCTTTTGCGGGATAGGCGGGTATCCAACTGGAGAACATTCCTTCCTTTTATAACTACTGGTGCGGCTCCTTCAATTGCCTGTCTTCAATTCGCTTACCGGACCGAGAAGTTCAAACTTATCATTTCACCACCCAATCAGGGAGAAAACCTCAGTGCAGTCGCCTATCTTACTGATTTGAATTCCTTTTACATTGCCGGGTGCAAACAACACGAGATTGATGCCTCTGTTCCATCGATTCAGGAGGTTTATAAAATTTACAAAAACCCTCCGGGGTATGAACTTTACGATCTTGAACAAGATCCTAATGAATTTCTCAACTTGGCGGAAGACCCAGAATACAAAACAATCCGTTCTCACCTAATAAAAGAATTTCAAAAATGGCAGAAAAGCGTGGATGATCCATTTTTTTATGATTCGAATGTCAGGTTCTGGATCAATGAACAGCAAAAAGCCAGGGGCACTAACTACAAAGGGGTGAAGAACTTCCGGTGGGGATACCTGAATGAGTTCTGATAACAAATTAACCTCTTGGTTTCGACCTTGTTCGAAATTAGCCTGCTTCACTGGATAGAAATTTTACAGGACATGATTTATATTTAATAGTCCTTAAGTGAAATTCATGACTTTTATGAATTAATTTATTTGAAAAAACTTTTTTCGACCCTCCCTTTAAAAATTTTTACCATTTCCTGACTTTTTTGCAGATAAATTGGGTTTGGCACAGGGTAAGCATAATATTACGCAACAATTAAACAGGAGGGGGAAATGCCAGATTTCAAATCATTCGATTCCACAAAGAACATGAGCTTTATGCAAAAGCTTTTGGCTCTCGCCACAGGGGTGAGCTTGGCGGTGCTATCAGTCTTATTCTTGGGAATTATTAGTCTTTAAGTACTCAGCGTCGCAATTATTCGACGGGTCGACGACCATTTCAATATCTTTTGATCTGTTGACATAGGTTCCATTTCCACTTTTCATCTTCCCAAGAAGTGGATTGTTTTTTGGTCACTCTTTTTCCGTTATCACTTATCGGATCATCCATTATTCCTTACAGCGGAAAAACTTCGAAGAATGGAGTTAACTTCCACGGAGAAGCTTCATTCAAATTTGCCATCCAGGGAACGAACGCCCTGTCTCCGAAAATCTTTGCCTCCGACCAAACTCTTTATCTGTATGTCCGGGTTGACCTAGTTGATAAAAAAGGATGGCGGGAAATATCCCCGGATCAACCGATCCATTCCACACCCCATTCTCTGGTTTCTGATTATGCGAAAATTGCCGGAGCGGTTACTCCCGGTTCCATCTCTTCCAAAATGCTTTAGGATAAGGTAAAGACGGAGATCAACAAACCCATTGCTCAGGGTGCGATCACGACCGCCCTGTTGAATGATCAGATTCTTAAATATTTGAAGCCCGAAATTACCCACAACCCACAGGCACCAGGTTTGATCTTTGGCGGGCAGACCGTTACCCCGCGTCTGCGTCCCCCGAGCCACGATGAATTGCCGCGTCCCTCGCTCCGCTCCCTCCTCGCAATGACAAAATGAGAACTCCAACCTCTTTATTCCCTTCTTGGTAAAACCACCACACCTTGTCATCGCGATGACTAAATAAGTAGCATCCTTTGACTCCTCCAGTAAGAGAATCGCATCCCTTTCAAATAAAAAGAGAAAGCAAGTCTTGTAAGAAGGGCAAAGGGTCGATAGTTTCGCAAATTTTTATTTCATGAATTCTCTTACCCCCGACCGCATTCGAAACTTAGCCATCATCGCACATGTTGATCATGGCAAGACCACCCTAGTTGATCAGTTGCTTCGGCACTCTGGTTCCTTTCGCGAAAATCAAGCTCTGGATGAACGGGCCATGGATTCCATGGCTCAGGAAAGGGAGCGTGGAATTACCATTAAGGCAAAGAATACATCTGTTCGCTGGGGAGAGTATCTGATTAATATTGTGGATACTCCTGGCCATGCTGATTTCGGCGGTGAGGTTGAACGAGTAATGAAGATGGTAGACGGAGTTATGCTTGTCGTTGATGCTTATGAAGGACCACAGGCACAGACCCGATTTGTGCTTCAGAAGGCTTTGGCTGCCGGTTTAAATCCAGTGGTATTTGTAAACAAAATCGATCGGCCTAATGCCAGACCTGCAGAAATGCAGGACTCTGTTTTGGAACTATTTTTAGAATTGGAAGCCAAAGAAGATCAATTTGATGCACCATTTTTGTACGGTAGTGCTAAGGAGGGCTTCGCAAAAGCTAATCTTGAAGATGAGAGTTCTGATATGGAGCCTTTATTTGAGGCTATTGTAAAATCTGTACCACCACCCACGATCGAGGATTCAGATGATTTTCGCATGCTTGTATCAAATGTTGATTGGTCTGATTATGTGGGCCGAATTGGGATTGGGAAAGTTCTCTCTGGATGTGTTAGGGTAGGGGATCCTATTTGGAGATTACGAAAGGACATAAAACCTGTAAGGGGAAAAGTATCAAAGGTTTTTGAATACTCAGCATTGGCTACTCAAGATGCGACCGAGGGAATTGCAGGAAATATCGTCGGTATTGCCGGACTGGAAGAGTTGGATATTGGGGAAACCCTGGCCAGTTCGGAAGAGGCGGAAACTTTACCTTTTGTTGAAATCGACCCACCTACAGTTTCGATGACCTTTTCCGTGAATGATGGTCCCATGGCCGGAAGAGAGGGAGATCGTGTTACCTCCCGCGAAATTCGTGAAAGACTGGTACGAGAGGCTCGAACAAATATTTCCATTAAATTTGAGGACACCGGAGAATCTACCGAGTTTAAGGTAAACGCACGGGGTGCGATGCAGGTTGCAGTTGTGGTTGAAGAAATGAGACGTGAAGGCTTTGAAGTTCTCGTCAGTCGCCCAACTGTAATTAAGCAAGAAATTGATGGTCGTTCACACGAACCATTTGAAACTGTTTATTTAGAAGTACCGGATGAAGCGGTCGGTGGATGTATGCAATCAATGGCTAATCGTAAGGGAATCGTTGAATCCATTTCAGCAAACCGAGGAAGAACTCAATTAGAGGCGACCATTCCAACCCGAGGGCTGATTGGGTTTGAATTTGAATTATTGAACCTTACGAGTGGTGAAGGAATCATGTCTCACCTTTTCAAGGAGTATCGTCCTGATTCAGGCGATATCCGTACGCGGCGGACTGGAACCTTGGTATCGATGGAAAAAGGGGAGTCGATGACCTATGCCCTCCGTAACATTGAGACCCGGGGCAAACTTTTTGTGGGACCGGGCGAAGAAGTTTATGAAGGTATGATCGTTGGAGAGAACCCAAGAACAGAAGATTTGCCTGTTAATCCAACTAAGGCCAAGCATGTAACCAACCACCGAGCGGCAGGTAGTGATAAGACCGATGCCTTAACTCCAGCCATTAAGTTTTCCTTGGAACGTGCGATTGAATACATTGCTCCCGATGAACTCGTTGAGGTGACACCAAAAGGAATCCGTTTGCGAAAGAGAATTTTAGATTTTAACGAACGTAAAAGAGAATCCAAGCGGGTTACTTCATAAGCGAGATTGCCTGCTTGCGTGCCATCTATTCGAAGAATAGATATCAAATAATGAAACCATGGTTTAACTTCTTATTGTTGACGATTCTTGTACTCTCTGGTTGTGGAGTCGGGGGATTGTATGGACCTGCTTATTACGATGAAACGAATCTAGGTGATGGTTTAAAACGGGTTACCTTTAAAGGTGGAGACCATCCGGCGACTGGTGACCTTTGCCTTCTTCGTTGTGCTGAAGTTACACGGGAAGAAGGATTTGCATTTTTCGAGGTGGTGGATTCAGAATCAGGCAGTTCTCTTAGGCATACGGGCGTGGCCTATCCTTTTCATCGCCATTACCATTTGGATGAGCCTTTTGTTGATGATATACCTTTTGTAACCAAGACGATTCGTATGCTTAAACAAAAACCTGAGGATGATTTCGCTTACCATGCGATAGAAGTGGAAAGATCCATGCGGAGTAAATATGAAATCGAGTGAAGTCGCTACTTGTTGACCTTCCCTGCGGTTTCGGATTTAATGAATTTGTATGAGTCAACAGATTGAAGTTAATATACCCGACCTTTTTAGAAAAGGATTTATCCTTTGGATATTAGTCGGGATCATCGCGGTGGTTGGTTTCATAACCTCCATGTACACCGTTCAAGCTGAATCTGAGGGTGTCGTCCTCAGATTTGGGAAATATTTAAAGACGGTCGACCCAGGTTTGCAGTTCAAGTTACCCTTTGGGATCGACGATGTGTATGTTTTACCAGTAAGACGCCAGCTCAAACAAGAGTACGGCTACGGGACACCGGGTGGATCTAATGATAATCAATTCTCTGAGAGTCGCACTCGAAATCGCGAGAAAAGTATGGTAACAGGAGATCTGAACGCTGCTGAGGTTGAATGGGTCGTGCAGTTTCGCATTGTCGATGCCAGAAACTATCTTTTCAAGGTAATGGACCCGCAAGGGACTCTCCGATATGTTTCCGAATCAGTTATGCGCACGGTGGTCGGGGATCGAACAGTTGACGAAGTCATAACCATTGGAAGACAAGAAATTGAAGAGGAAGCTAGAGATCGTTTAGATGCCTTGGTCAAGAAATATGAACTTGGTATCGGAATCGACCAAATTCAGTTGCAGAATGTTAATCCACCACCACCAGTTCAGGCATCCTTTAACGAAGTAAACCAGGCTCAGCAGGAACGTGAACGGATGATCAATGAGGCTAATGGTGAATATAATCAGGAAGTTCCTCGTTCCGGAGGTGTTGCAGACCAAAAAATTCGGGCAGCAGAAGGCTATGCTCTTAAGCGGGTAAATGAGGCACTTGGTGATGTGGCCCGATTCAATTCGATGTTTGGTGAGTACAAAAAAGCTCCTGAAGTCACCAAAACCCGACTTTATTGGGAATCGATGAAGGAAGTTGTTCCGAAAATGGGAAAAAAGATAATTTTGGATGAGGATGCCAGTCAAGTCCTTCCATTTCTTCAATTAAACCAAGACGGAAGTGGAGGTGTTCGATGAAGGCTTTACTTACTGTCATTCCAATCATTGTAATTTTAGCATCCTTCGGGATCTACATTTCTACCTATGTGGTGGAAGAGACCGATCAAGTTATTATCACTCAATTTGGCGAGCCTGTGGGTGAGCCAGTAACCGAAGCGGGGTTGCACTTCAAGATACCTTTTATTCAGGAGATCAACCGTATTGAAAAGAGATTTCTTCCTTGGAACGGTCCCTCCAATGAGATGTCAACAAAAGATAAGACTTACTTGGTTATAGATACCTTTGCTCGCTGGCGTATCAGTGATGCAATGCTTTACTTTGAGAGTTTACGAGATGAAAGGAGTGCTTTGTCGCGTCTGGATGATATTCTTGGTAGTGCTACGAGAAATGCGGTTGCGAAGCATGAATTGATTGAAATCGTTAGAACTAATAAGGATCGTATTGCTCAAACCGATGAAGCTCTAGTTCAAGGCATTGGGAAAGTTGGAACTTTGTATTCCATCAAGATCGGTCGAGAAAAAGTTGAACAGGAAATATTCGAAAATGCCGCCAGCAAATTATCAGGTTTTGGCATTGAACTTCTGGACATACGATTCAAGCGCATAAATTACAACGAAACCGTCCGCCGGAGAATCTACGAGCGTATGGTAAGTGAGCGTCAGCAAATTGCGGCCCGTTTCCGATCCGAGGGTGCTGGAGAAGCGGCAAAGATCATCGGTATGAAGGAGCGTGACTTACAGGAGATTGAGTCAGAATCTTACAAGACGGTTCAGGAAATCTATGGAGAAGCGGATGCAAAGGCATCTGCAATCTACGCTGAAGCGTACGATCAAGGCCCGGAAACCTCTGAGTTCTATGGTTTTCTCAAAACCCTGGAAAGCTACAAACAAATTCTAAGCAAGGATACATCTTTGATCTTATCGACCGATTCTCCATTATTTCGGTTATTTAAATCGTTTACTGCCCAGCCGGTTTCATCTTCGGACTCCAGTAAGAGAAAAGCGGAGACACCTGCTTCGGTTGCTGAATAAGTTAAATACTTAGCCTGCTGATTGCTTGGCAAATAAGTGGTCGGTTAGGGTGGGTAGCCATGGTACGACTTGATAATTAGAAAATTCTTTTGGCGATATCCATCTGCACTCATCGTGTTCCCAGTCTAGAGTGATTTTTTTGGTATTGGTTTCGACTAGAAACCAGTGAGTTTCGAAAATTACATCGTTTGCTTCTGGATAGAAAGGACCCGCGTAAGTTGTTTTGGTCATGACCCTTTCTGGGAGTTGAGTTTCTTCAAATACTTCCCGGTATGCAGTCTGCTGCGGATCTTCTCCTGGTTCAAGATATCCGGAAATACAAGACCAATAGCCTTGGAAACTGCCCACATGTTTCGACCTCTTTAAAATGAGGATTTCCTTTCCATGCTTGAGAAGGCAACTGATTACAGGTCTAATTTTCTTACTTGATAATCTAGGGGGGGATGATGGGGGCAGGCTCATGAATTAATTATAGTGCCTTAGGAAAGTGGGAGACAAACCAAAGCGTATTGGGCCAATGGTTTTTTTCGTGACGATGGAATTTCCTTTTGGGTGCAAAGTAGTAGTCTTCATCTTAAACCAATTCCCCCCCCCCTCGTTTCTAGTCGTATCGATCAAGTATCGCTAGTTATTTGGATTAAACTGACGGGCAACCTCGGAGGGGAAAAAGTCTTCCCGAGACCCCCACTTGCGGGTTAATTCCATAAACTGGGTACGGATGATTTCATTCTTCGTTTGCAAATTGATTTCTTTTGTTCGATCGGTGTTGTATAGTAGGAGTTAAAATAATTCTAACAAATTTGGATGTGAATACTTTGGCACTTGTAAATCAATTACCGGACTGGATGAACCATCAAGTCGTTGCAGGAAATAGTTGGGGGCAAATCTTACTCTTTTTTGTCTGCGTTTTCGTGGTCTGGGTGATTGCCCGGATCATAAAAGCCTGGACCCATAAACTTTCCGATTCATCGAGAGAGAGTTCCACCCGGAAAGTCTTCCTGAATTCCCTGGGGAAATCTTTGCCACTGCTCGGAGTATGGGCCGGGATCAAAATCGGAGTTTATTTTATTTATCTTGGGGAGATGGGTGGCTTGGCTGAAACGGTGGTTTTCACCGGGTTGGAAGTATTGCTGGTAGTGGCGGTAGCTTTACTCGTTTATTATTTAGTGGAAGTCCCTAGTTCTTGGCTTACTCGTCAGACTGAAAAGACGGAAAGTAAATTTGATGATATGCTCGTTCCGATTGTCAGGAAGAGTCTGCGGGTTACGGTGGTTCTGTTTGCGGTGGTGAGTATTGCCCAGTCGCTAAGTGATAAACCGATAAGTGCCCTGATTGCCGGTCTGGGTCTCGGTGGTTTGGCTTTCGCCTTGGCGGCTCAGGATACCATCAAAAATCTTTTTGGTTCCCTGGTCATTTTTTCAGACAAGCCTTTCGGGTTGGGTGACCGTATTAATTATGATGGGCATGATGGCACAATCGAGGAAGTGGGCTTACGCTCGACCCGACTGCGTCGGTTGGATGGTCATCAGGTCACGATTCCCAATGGGGAGTTAGCCAATAAATCGATTCACAATATTGCCAAACGGCCCTTCATTCGACGAATTTTTACGATTGGGGTGACCTATGATACTTCTCCCGAAAAAGTAAAGGAAGCGAAGGCAATCCTGGAAGACATTCTCAAGGATCATGAGGGATTGGATCCGAAAGGTGAACTGCTCCCTCGGGTTTACTTTAGTGATTTTTCTGCCTCATCCCTCGATTTTAAATGTATGTACTGGTATCATCCACCTGCATACTGGGATTACATGGACTTCAGCGAACGGGTGAATATGGAAATTCTGCAAAGATTTAATGAAGCGGGGATTGAATTTGCCTTTCCGACGCAGACTATTCACTTGGCGAAGGAAGAAAGTTCCTCAAACTCTTAAATTATATGATTTGGTATATCGTCAAACTACTGGTCTCTGCAGGTATTATTGTCCTGATTTCGGAGCTCTCGAAGAAACTTCCATTGCTTGCCAGCCTGATTGCCTCGTTGCCTCTGGTCTCGGTGCTGGGCATGGTCTGGATGTATGGTGAAAAAGTGGAAACCGAAAAAATTGCCGCCCATGCAGAGGGAACTTTTTGGTATGTGCTTCCATCCCTGCCGATGTTTTTAGTGATGCCCTGGATGATGAAGAAAGGAATCTCATTTCCTGCATCTTTAGCAGCTGGGGTTGCCCTAACCGGGGTGCTTTATTTGCTAATGACTAAAGCGTTGGCCAAGTTTGGGATGAATCTTTAAGCGCTTTCGGTTCCCTCTTCCGGGAACCATTCATCAGCAGGATCAAAAGTGGGGATGGGAACATTGATTAATTTCAGTTTTCCCACGGCCCGGTGGATGCACCCGGGTTTAATCATTACCGTGATTCCTGGTTTTAGCTCAAGTCTCTCATCATCAAGCTCAAGGGTTCCTCTTCCTTCCAGCACATGGTAGATTTCGGTCATCTTCTTATGATAATGGGGGCGGCTGTTTTCAGAAATATCGACAATATGAAAGGATGCGGTGTCATTACCCGGTTCGATAAAAGCCCTCCGAGCCTGACCACAGGGGCAGGGCATGGGCGTTATATTTTTCATGTCTGCCACTAAATACTTCTTCTTGCCGTTATCATTCATGGAAATAACTTATGAATAATGAATTTATGCGATCAAACCAATAAATCCTCCTGGAATATGGAAGTATGAAATATCCGAGCCTTGGGATTATTGGTGCATTATTCGTAACCATGGCAATTGGTTTGGGTGCATACGGGGCTCACGGCCTTGATGATGCATTCTCCCAAAATCCAAGAATGAAAGGGGCATGGGGAAATGCGGTCGATTATCAGATGTTTCATGGCTTGGCCCTGTTTGCTTTGGGAATTGTCAGGATTGATCAGAAAAAAGCAAAATTATGGATCGTTTCCGGGATTCTTATGTTCCTGGGAGTCATTCTTTTTTGCTTCAGTATTTATGCGTGGGTATTTGGGGGACCGGAGGGATTGATTAAGATAACCCCTCTTGGCGGATTTTCATTTATCTTCGCTTGGGTCTTGCTTGCGATTCACCAATTCCTCACTCTAAAGAGTAGAAATTTAACCAACGATTCATGAAATAATGATTAAAGCTTTTATTGCACTTTTGTGGATAGCCTCGGTCTTGCTTACTTACTGGCTGGGTTTGGAGCAAGGTTCTGGCTCGGCTTATCCCCAAGCTGGAAACCCGGCATTACCTGATAATAATGCGGTGATCGCCAAGAAGAATGCGGGAATGTCACAAGTCACTGCCAAGGCTCCTCCTGTTCTACCTTCCTCAGATTTGTCAGACTCGGATACCATGATTGCAGCCGATCGAAATGGGGAAGAGGAAAGGATATCTGAAACACAGACTTCTGATCTGCAGGACCGAATCAAATCTTCCAACCCGGTTGTTCGTTTACGTGCTTTCTCAGAACTTTTGGAGGATGGATCACCTCAAAGTATCGAACAGGCCAAAGAAATTTATGAAAAGTTGCCGGAAGGACCTCAGCGTTTCAGCGAACTTCGCTTACTCGCTTTTAGTTGGGGGCAGTCTGATCCAGAATCCGCCCTGGAATGGTCCAACAATCTTGATGGGTTTGATAAAAGAATAGGGACCGGCTCTGTCCTTGATTCCTGGGCACGATATGATTCTGAATCGGCAATTGCATGGGCCAAGGAAAATTTCGAAGGCGAGGACAATCCCTATTACTCGGCTGTAATCAGTGGTATGTCCGAAAATGATCTTATTGGTGCTTCGGAATTGATGACCACCCTGCCTTACGGGCGTAACCGTGGCCGTGCCGCGTCTATTCTTGTGGAAAGGACATGGCAGATGGGTGAGGATGTTGCGATTCATTTTGCGGATAACCTTCCGGAGGGCTCGATTCAGAATTTTGCATTTGGGGAGATCGCCAAGAAGATTGCTAAGGATGATTTGGGCCGGGCCGTCCAGTGGGTTGAGAAGATGGATGAATCGGAGGTAAAGGTCAGGGTGAGTGAGGATGTCGCTGAGAATTGGGCGAAACAAAGCCCTGTGGAAGCGGCCGAATGGGTGTCGAATATGCCGGAGGGTGAGGCAAGGTCTGAGAGTATGGAGGAAGTGGTCACGCAGTGGGCCCGTAAAGACCCCATCGCCACCGCCGAGTGGCTTAATCAGTTCCCATCCGGTGAGTTAATGGATGAGCCGATTCAGCGATTTGTTCGGGAAGTTGCTCGTAAAGATCCCGATACCGCTCTTACCTGGGCACAATCCATCACTGATGAGGAACGCCGAAAGAAAGTGGAGGCCGATGTTTTAAATATTAAAGTAATGCAGGCTCAGCGGGAACAAGCCGAAGCATCGGGGGCACCCGATCCCCAGGGAGAACCTCGTCCACGTCGAGGACCTCCCAATGCTCCCTAGGAAGGCAAGTTTTTCGGAAACAAAACGGTACGCAGATTCTTTACTGTAGATGATAAAAGAGGTTAAAATATTTATTCTATTTTTCCTTCCTTTTCTGTTACAGGCCAAAATTGATTTCAATCGGCAGATCCGTCCGATTCTCTCTGAACATTGCTTCGCCTGTCATGGATTGGATGATCCGCAGGGTGGCTTACGATTGGACTTTGCTGAGTATGCTTACAAGGGAGGGAAATCACGATTTCCTGCCATTGCTCCTGGAGACTTGGAAGAAAGTGAAATTCTCCATCGCGTGGTTTCCACCGATATGGATGACCGGATGCCCCCCAAAGGTGAACCTCTCAAGCCTGAGCAGATCAAACTTCTGCGCCAATGGATATCGTCCGGGGCTGAGTATGCAAAGCACTGGGCGTATGTGGTTCCACAAAGACCTGCCTTACCTAAGACACAAGTCCAGGGATTTATAAAAACTCCTGTTGATCGTTTCATTTTGGCAAAACTAGAGGAAAAAAAATGGATACCAAGTCGCCCCGAGAAAAAGGAGAAATGGATTCGCCGGGTAAGCTTGGGTTTGACCGGATTGCCTCCCACACTCGATGAGTTTGAAGAATTTATACAGGACAAATCTCCCCAAGCCCGGGAAAAAGTAGTCGATCGTCTTTTGGCATCGCCCCGATACGGGGAGCACTGGGCACGCCAATGGCTCGATCTCGCGAGATATGCTGATTCCAATGGTTTTCAGGCGGATCAATTGCGGGATAGTTGGGCATTTCGCGACTGGGTGATCAATGCCATCAATCAGGATATGCCTTTCGACCAGTTTACTATTGAACAGATTGCCGGAGACCTGCTACCGAATGCAACGATCGATCAAAAGATTGCCACCGGTTTTCACCGCACCCCCACCTGTAATGTGGAAGCGGGCGTTCATCCGGAGGAGAACCGGGTAAATCAGGTGGTGGATCGGGTAAATGCCACCGGTACCACCTGGCTGGGTACCACCATGGAATGTGCTCAGTGCCACAGCCATAAATACGATCCCTTTTCGCAGGAGGAATATTTTGAAATGTTTGCCTTCTTCAATAACACTCCTCTGGAAGTCGAGAATAAGAGCGGCAGGGGAGTATCCTATGATTTTTGGGGACCCAAGATGGAACTTCCCCTTCCTGCGGATAAACAAAAGCAGAGGGATTCTCTGAATGCTGATCTTAAGGTTAAAAAAGAGGAGCTTGCCACCCTGCAAAAGGAAGCAGATCGGAATTACAAGAAGTGGACTCAGCAACAATTGAAAGAAACTCAAGTTAAGGAGTCCGAGTGGCAGGTACTTACTCCCACAAAGGCAGTTTCCGATGGAGGGGAAAGCTTGCGAATCGTTAAAGATGGCAGCCTGCTGGCGGAGGGAAAATCCGGAGACAAGTCTACCTACCAAATCGAAGTATCCATACCCGCAGGAATCTGGAAATCATTTCAAATGGAAACCATGCTCCATAAGTCGATGAAACAAAATGGACCAGGCAGAAATACCACCAATGCCAATCCCAATTTCGTACTTACGGAAATGATCGTAAAAGTGGCAGGGGCATCAAAACCAGAGGATTTTGGCCGGGTGGTCGCTGATTTTAATCAGGGAGGATTTTTACCTGAGCAATTGTTTGATGGGAATTTGGATACCCGCAATGGATGGGCAGTCGCTCCGGAATTTGGGAAAGCCCATTGGGTACAGGCTGAATTTGCTGAACCATTGGTATTGGATAAGGATTCCAAATTACTCATCGAAATGAAACATCTTTATGGAGGAGGGCGCAATGTGGGCCGTCCGCGTTTCTCTCTTTCCACGGATAGAGTGCAGAGGGGTGAAGTTGACAACAAGAGACTGCGTGAACTTTTAGCCAAGGAAAAACGGAACGGAAAGGAAGAGAAGGAATTACGGGCGATTTTTGATCAGGAAAATCCAAAACTTTTAGCCCTCCAAAAGAAAGTTGCTGATCTTGAGAAAGCCCTTAAGAAAGTCACCCCACCCACCACCTTGGTAATGGTGGAAATGGACGAGAAACGGGAAACCCATGTCATGGCCCGTGGAAGCTATTTATCCCCCAAGCAAAAGGTGGAAGCGGATGTGCCCGAAGTGCTCAATGACTGGAAGCCGGAATGGCCGAAGAACCGTCTTGGCTTGGCGAAGTGGTTGGTCGATCCAGAAAACCCTCTCACCGCACGGGTGATTGTCAATCGTTGGTGGGGCCAGTTTTTTGGTTCTGGTATTGTTTCCACGGAAGAAGACTTCGGATCCCAAAGCGAACCCTCCACTCACCCAGAGTTATTGGACTGGTTGGCGGTGGAATTTATGGAAAATGGATGGTCCATGAAGCACATTCACAAACTGATCGCACTCAGTGGTACCTACGGCCAAAGCTCACGCGTGACCAACGCCATGCTGGAGAGGGATGCGAATAACCGGTTCTTTCTTCGGGGTCCCCGTTTTCGTATGACTGCGGAAATGATCCGTGATAATGGCTTACAGGTTGCGGGTTTACTTAGTTATAAAATGGGAGGCCCTCCCGTCTATCCTCCCCAACCGGATGGTTTGTGGAGACAGACCGGGCGCAATGAGCCCAAATATATAGCCGCTCAGACGGAGGACCGTTTTCGTCGTGGAATCTATGTGATTTGGAGAAGAGCAGCTCCCTATGCCAGTTTTGTAAATTTTGACGGCCCTGATCGGTCCGCCTGCCACCCTAAGCGTAGCCGTACCAATACTCCCTTGCAGGCACTCACTTTACTGAACGATCAGGCTTATGTGGAAATGGCCCTCGGCTTTGCGGTTTCGATTCTGGAAAAAACACAGGGAAAGTCCGATCAGGATCGTATCACCCATGCCGTCCGCCGTGCCTTGTCCCGTGATCCCTCTGCCCGCGAAATCAAAGTCCTGCTTAGTTTACTAAATGAACAGAGTGAAAGATTGAAGTCCGACTCCTCAATTTCTAAATCCTTGCTTTCCCAGGCTCCCGAAATTGAAATCTCCGATAAATTGGAATCCGACGAAGTGGGTGCCTGGTTCTTTGTTGCCAATGTGCTGCTCAATCTCGACGAAACCATTACCAAAGGATGAATACACACCCAGTCGATCAATATCTTCGTACGCTTACCCGCCGTCAACTCTTCCAACGGGTAGGACTGGGTGTGGGTGGATTGGCTCTCGCCAATCTACTGAACAACGATCTGTCAGCTGCTCCCCAAAATCCATTCGCTCACTTTGCACCCAAGGCAAAGAATGTAATTTATTTCCATTTGGTCGGGGCACCTTCCCATCTTGATCTTTTTGACTATAAACCGGAGCTTCAGAAAAGAAACGGGGAGCTTTGCCCCAAGGAAATGTTCGAGGGCAAACAGCTCGCCTTTATCCGTTCCCGTCCGACCTTGCTGGGCACATCAAAGGAATCCAAATACGATTTTAAAAAATGTGGAAAGTCAGGCATTCAGATTTCCAATTTACTTCCCAATTTGCAAACGGTGGCCGATGATATGTGCTTCATCCGCACCCTGCATACCGAGCAGTTTAATCACGCACCTGCCCAGATGTTTATGCAAACCGGATTTGAGCGGTTCGGCCGACCCAGCCTTGGGGCGTGGACAAATTATGGGATCGGATCACCCAATGAGGACCTTCCCGGATTTGTGGTCATGGTCACCGGACAATATCCCGGTGCCGGAAACAGTGTATTTGGAAGTGGTTTTCTTCCGTCCGTATATCAGGGAATTGAATTTCGCGGGAAAGGAGACCCTGTTCTATTTCTTTCCAATCCTAAGGGGGTGGACGCAACCGCCCGTCGGAAAGTTATCTCCGCAGTCAATCAGTTGAATGAGATGCAGCTCGACGGGGTGGGAGATCCCGAGATCGCCACCCGAATCAGCCAGTACGAGATGGCTTACCGTATGCAGACGAGTGTTCCTGAACTGAAAGATATCTCCAAGGAGTCACAGACTACTCTGGATGCTTACGGGGCAAAAGTGGGCGGTGCCGGATTTGCCAATAATTGTTTGCTTGCCCGCCGTATGGTCGAGCGTGGTGTACGCTTCGTTCAATTATTCGATCAGGGATGGGATCATCACAACAATGTGTTCAATTCCCTTCCCAACAAATGCAAACAGGTGGATCAACCGATCGCCGCCCTGATTAAGGATTTAAAGGAGCGTGGGTTATTGGATGAAACCCTCGTTGTATGGAGTGCAGAATTTGGACGCACCCCGATGGCCCAGGGAACGAACGGTTCTGGCGAGAAAACCAAGGCTGGACGTGACCATCACAAGGAAGCCTTTACCGTCTGGATGGCAGGCGGAGGAACCAAGCCCGGCCATGTCCATGGACGCACGGATGATCTTGGATACGGAATCGCTGATTCTCCCGTGCATGTGCACGACTTCAATGCCACGCTTCTACACCTTTTAGGAATGGATCACGAACGCCTGACCTACCGCTTTCAGGGGCGAAAATTTAGGCTGACCGATGTCCACGGCCATGTGGTCAAAAATGTGATCGCTTAAACTTGTTAGAGTTTAAAAAGAGACTACTGCCCAAGGTTGTACAGAGCCTGCACTTCTTCGGCGGATAAGGCACGGTCGTAGATGCGTACATCGTCGATGAGGCCGTGCAACCAGTAAACTTTGCCTTCAGTACCTAAGCTTTTGCCTATGTAACAGTTTGCAGGTATACCCAAGGCAGTTGCTGGAGTTTCCTTAAGTAATTCAGAATCAACATACATTTTCCAAGATGCACCTAGTTTACTAGAAATCACTATGTTATGCCATATGTGAATATCGTGTTCAGACGAAATATCAACTCTTGCATTATATCTCAAAAGGTTGATGTAAAAGAGACCAGTAGTTGAAAAGTTATAATGAGGGTTTGAACCAGTCCCGAAATGCATTAACCCGCCCCTCCATTGATTATCCCCGTAATCATGAGGAGAAATCACCTTTGTCCAAGCAGAAAGCGTCGCATCAATCGCTAATGAACTTTTAATATTTGGAAGAGAAACAAAATCATCCACTCCATCAAAACTCAACGATCCCCCAATCTTGCCCGTCGTCCAAGTCGGTCCATTAGTTAAGTTACCATTATGTCCATTTCCGCTTGAATCATACGCAATCGTTCCACTTGTCTCATCAAACTTCCACCAACTGACCAAGCCATTGAGCAAAGCATCAGATATTTTCACCTCAACTTTGTTTGACTCAACACTTCCAAAATCATTGCTCACCACCACGGAATAATTGCCATCATTGAGGATGGCATTGGCATCGGTTATATTAAGGGTGGTATTGGTTTCACCTGTTAAATCCACACCATCCTTCTTCCATTGGTAAGTGAGGTATTTACCTTCGGCGGTAACTGAGAAAGTAGCATTGGTATCGGCATAAACTGTCTGAGCCTGAGGCTGTGATGTAATCTCAGGCTTCAGATACTTGAGAATAGAATCGCTGATTTGGTCTTTTCCAATTGTTTTACTCGCAATCTTACTCCCCGTCACCGCCCCATCTGCCATCTTGCTCCCTGTCACCGATCCATCGGCATATTCTGACTGTACGATAGGTGTACCAACAGGGGCATCGCCATCCTTGCGGTATAGGTCGTAGACGCCTTCCACGGAGGCGTTCAGGTCGGCGGCGAAGACTTTGTTGGAGAAAATGTTATTTCCAGTAAATCCTGCAACAACATATACTGTATCATTTAAAATTACGGAATCAGCATAGTATTTTGGTTCAGGGAAGTTTCCAAAATGTATCCATTTTCTTAGTGCAGGGTCATAAACTTCTATCGAATCTTGATAGCCAAAATTTGATGATAATCCTCCACCTACATAAATTTTACCATTCAAGACCCAGGTCACAGGGGCGTGCCGTTGAAATGTCAAGGAAGGTCCTGCTGCCCAAGAATTTTGAATTGGATCATAAATTTCTACTTTTCTTGTATGGGAGTTACCATTACCACCTATTGCCCAAACCTTGCTATCTAATAAGGCTAATCTTGCACCAAGCCTAGCGGTTGGCATGTTCGCTTTTGCTAGCCATTCATTTGAGATAGGTGAAAACTCAAACACATTATTTAATCTTTGGTCACTATCATTTATACCACCAATTAAATAAATCTTATTGTTGAAAACAATTGCGTCTGCATGCCTTATATTCAGAGGCAACGATGCAACTGATGACCAACTATTTGTAAGCAAATTGTATTTTTTGACACTAGATACATATCTGCCACCAATAAGGTAAAGTTCATTATTTAGTATTACAGTACTAACACCGTCTCTATTCTCGCTTAGTTCACTCAAGGTTACCCATTCATTTGTCAATTCCTGATAATATTCAAAAGTTCGGCTTTGAGCAGAACTATTTTTACCCCCAGCAAAGTATAGTCTTCCATTGATAGCTTCTACGCCATCACCACCAAGTCTCGCCACACTCACAGGAGCCTTCTCCTCCCAAACCAAAGCCTTAGGCTCACCACGCTGATAAAGCGAATACCCCGCAGGAGCGTCTGAACCATATGGCACCGCAAGCAGACTGCCAATGGATGGAGCATTGTAATTTGTAGTAGTCTTTTCCTGATTCAATTTCTCCGTAACTTCAGTAGACAGGCGATTCATACCAATGGTGGCGTTAATGTCTGCTTTGATTTGAGGAGAAAGTTTATCGCTCGTTACTGCATTACTTGCCAGCATGCTAGATGTAACAGCACCTGCTTGAACAGCCATCGCTGTTGTTGCAACATTTGCAGAATCTGCTGTTTTTGCTGTTTCCGCATTTTGGGCAGTTTCCGCAGACTTCGCACTTTCAGAATTAAACGCATAAGGAACAGAAGCAAAGGGTCGGTCAGGGCTTAACTGCTGAAATCCATTCACTCCGTCGCTAAACCATACTCTCAATTTGGCATCGGTATGCTGGGCAAAAACGGCAGGGTCAATCGCTCCCATGCCCTGCTGGGCGGTGTTGCCAAGAAGGATAGCATATAAACCACCGTTTACAGGAACGGCAACGGAAGCCTGTGGTTCCGATCCATCCACACTCGTTCCGTCATTGCTCCAATAGGTGGTCGTGCCATCGGCATTGACGAGGGCGAACTTGAACAAGCCATTACCGTCAAAGGCTTCTCCATTGACGGCTACCTGACCCGCATAATTGAGGACGGGCGGGACGGCATGCACAGAGATAGCTACTCCAAATAGAAGGATTAGTATCTTGTGAATTAAATACATGCTCCGCATGATTGAGTAATTTTTTAATTGGGTCAATCCAATGATTGATCCTGAACAAAATCTATTTTTTCTTAGAATTTCCAATCATTTGGGGTCCATTATCTGCAGGCATGGATTTGTGCCAGGCGATTACTTTCTGCGAGAGTTCTTTCACAATCTTGGGGTGTTTCTTGGCGAGGTTGTTTTTCTCGCCACGATCTTTTGTCAGATCATAGAGGAGTGCATCCGATCCATCATATTCGCAGAGTAATTTCCATTTGCCTGATCGGATGGCAAGATCGGGCAGGTCTTTGACTCCATAAAATGAATCGCGGTCAGGGGGGCGACGAAAGAGGATGTCCTGCTTTCGTGAAGCGTCGGACTTACCGAGTAGAACATCAGGCAGAGATTCTCCGTCGAAACTCGCATTCTTGGGTGCTTTGGTTCCTGTAATTTCAAGCAGGGTGGGTACAAGGTCGATGGCACTGAAGATGGATTTTTGATTGATCGTTCCTTTGGATTTGTCTGCCATCAGCTTGGGTGCCCACGCGACGAGGGATGATCGGATACCACCTTCAAATAAATGGGTCTTGTATCCGCGGAAGGGACCGGCGACCCCGGCTCCCTGTTCGGGACCATTGTCTGAACAGGCGAGAATGATGGTGTTATCGGAAAGGGCAGGATCATTATGAATATGATCGAATAGCTTGCCCAGTTGACGGTCCATTTCTTCGAGTACCGAGAGAAAGAGCTGCCTCTTCGACCCGTCCCTCCATTGATCGACGGGTGGCCAGAATGGGGTATGCACATCATCCGGCCAGAGATTGATGTAGAAGGGTTTCTTGTCCTTTTTGGCTTTTTGGATGAAGGGTATGGCGGCGTCCACAAAGCCTTCGGTGATTTTGGACCGTTGCATCCAGCGGACCCCATCACCAAGTCGGGTGGCATCTCCCCAAATGCGGCCCGGTTTATTGGGGTCCTGTCCGGGTTTTAGGGTAAGGGGGAGCAGTTTTGGACCCATGCCCTCAAAGTTGGTCAGGGATTTATCAAACCCATAGTCGGAAATGGGCGGGGCATCGGCCACATTTCGCTGCCCCCCCATATGCCATTTTCCAAAATGTCCGGTAGCGTATCCGTTTTTTTGCAGGGAACGGGCAAGCATAGGGGCTTTGGGGTCGAGCCACTGAGCCATGCCTCGTTTTGTATTATGGTCGCGGTTGCTCAGATAGGAAGTGATTTTCCAACGCTGTGGATATTGACCGGTGGATATGGCCACGCGGGAGGGTGAGCAGATGGGAGAGTTGACGTAAAACTGATCGAAGCGAAGTCCTTCCTTGGCAAGCCGGTCAATGTGGGGAGTCTTGGCTGCTTCATTCCCAAAGCAGGAAAAGTCTCCCCAACCCATGTCATCGATAAAGACGAGGATGATGTTCGGTCTTTCGGCCTGAGTAGAAAAGTATGAAATTAGGAATAAAAAAATAAGAAAAATACGATACACGGTGCTAGGTTGAGATTTCAACAAAAGGAGATCAAGCGTCAAAAAGGAGTTTACTTTGTTTTTATTATGTTTTGTTATGTAATTTCATTTTTCGCTAACCCAATACCTTATATGAAAAAGTCACTCGTATCTATATTGTCTGTCTGTTTTTTCCTCTGTGCATTGCTTTCCGTTTCCGCGGAAGATCACAAACACAAGCTTCATGAAATTGGGGAGCGCATAAAGCAGGCGGTGAAAGCCGGCAAGATCACCGAAAAGGAGGGTTGGGCCAAGTGGCATGCGGTGCTTCGTGAACATGGTCAACATGAGGATGATGAAGATCACGACGATTACCATGACGAAGACGAGTGGGAAGAAGCAGAGGATCTGGAACGCGAGATTGAAATCCGTGAACTGGAATTTGAATTGGAGCGTCTTGAGCATGAGCATGAGATGCAGAGAATGGAATGGGATCATGAGCGTGAGCGCATGGAGCGTGATTTCGATCGTGAGCGTCGTGAATGGGATATGGAGAATATGCAGTGGGATATGCGTCGGAAGCAGATGGAGATGCAGATGCGTGGCGGACCCAGGCCCGGTGGTATGTCACCCCATGGTGCCCGTCCTCCCCATGGAATGAAGCCCCTACATCCTCATCGGGGTTCTGGACCAAAACCTGATATGCGTCGCGGTGGCCCGCCTAGGGGAATGATGCCTCCCATGAGCCGCGAACACGGGCATGATCATGCCAAAAAGCCTTGCGACTCAAAAAGGGGAGCATCTTCAGCAGCCAAGGGGAAATCAGATTGCGATGAATCTCCATGCGGTAAGAAGGAAGGAAAGTCCTGCTGTGGGAAATGCAAATCAGGATGCGATAAGAAGGAATCCTGCAAAAAGGGTGAATGCAATAAATCGGAGTCCTGCCCCAAGAAAGATTCTTCGTGCAAAAAAGGAGAAAAATCCTGTCCCGATAAAAAAGAGGACTGTCCTAAGAAAAAGCGGAAGAAGTAATTCTTCTCCGTTCTTACTATCCCTTAAATTTTTATCATGATAAAATCCCTTTTCTTCCTCACCGCCCTTTTGGCGGGTGCTCTTACCATTTTATTGGCTGATGATCATCGAGAGCGTGAAAAAGAACGAGAAAGGGATGAGCCACGAAGAGAAGTTCGTGAAAAGCAGGAGAGAATGCATCGGGAATCCAGGGAGATTCATGAAGCGGTAAAAGCAGGAAAGATTTCTCACGAAGAGGGACGCCAGAAACTGGAGGTTCTTCAGCGAAGACATCACGAACACGAGAAAGAAGTCCACTGGAAACGAGTAAAAGAAGAAGTTGAGGGAGCCGTGCGTTCCGGTCGTATGACCCGTAAACAAGCGGATGCGGAATATGAGCGTATCAAAAGAAATCAAAAGCAGAAGGAAGAAGTTGCCAGAGAACTACACCATGAAATTGAGCAAGGAATGAGGGAGCTGCATATAGCCGTTCGCGAGGGAGAGATCAGCGAGCAAGAGGCCCGAAGGGAAGGGGATGAACTGCGTCGTAACCTGGAGCGTGAAATTCATGCTGCTCATCGCCGGATTGATTTTGAAGCACAGGAGCAACGGATACACCAATCGGTCGAGGAGGGACGCATCAGCGAGGAGGATGGGGAGCGTCGCTTGGTAGAGATGCATCGTAGAATGGAATCAGAAGAGAGAAGGATGGATGATCGGGATAGAGCAGTGCGTCGTCATCACGAGGAAAGAGAGCATCGTGAAGAACGCAGATATTGGGAGGATGAGGAGGAACTTTGGGAAAGGGTGGCTCAGGGGCTCAAGGCAGCGGTTCGTCTGGGAAGAATGTCCGAGGGCGAAGCCCGTGAAATTTGGGAAGAGTGGCGCAATCATGAAGAAGACGAAGATCATGAGCACGACCATGAGGAAGAGTAAGTTTCTTCAAGCAACTTTTAATCAACCATAATCAAAAATATGAATAGTAAATTCCTTAGATCCACCCTTGTTACCGTAGTCAGTTTATCTATAGCAGTTATTCTACATGCCGGGAAAAAGCCCGAAGAACAAAGTGGATACGATAAGAGTAAGGATGTTGGACTGAAAGCGCCTAACGGATCGGAGGTCCTCTTTGATGGTAGCATGAAATCAGTAAAGAAAAATTGGGAAATGTGGCCCAACAAGGATATGGATATCACTTGGAAAATTATGGATAACCCAAATGGGGATGGTAAGACTCTGATGACGGACGGAGGAAAAAAATGGGGAACCCATGACTTGGTGACCAAGAAGAAATATTCCAGTTATGAAGGCCATGTTGAATTTATCATGATGGGATCCCGCGGCGACGGAAAACCAGATGGTTACACTAACAGTGGAGTTTACATGCAGAACCGATACGAAATTCAGATCGAATCCCCGAAGGGAAAAAATATCGAAGACCCGTACAATTGGAAAATTGGCGGGCATGGGATCGCGGCTTTCTGTATGGATCGTGTCCCTGACCGGAACGCTTGGAGACCCAATGGACAATGGCATGCCTTTCATTTCATTTTTAAGGACGCGAAGTGGGATGGTGACAAAAAAGTTGCTAATGCCCGAGCCACGGTTTGGTGGAATGGAATCAAGGTTCATGACAACGCTGAGATTCAAAAAGCAAATGGTGGAATCAAGGTGACTTCGGTCCCCGGTGGGTTGAAGCTACAGGAGCATGGTCAGGATGTGCGCTATCGCAATGTCTGGATGATTGATATTGATAAAAGTTAGTTCTTAATTTTTGTTTTAACCTGTTTTACCTTTTAGGTCTGCTAATAAGAAGCCTACATTATAGTTCTTAAATAGTTATTGAATTGCTTGAAATAATTTTTAAATTTTCGGGTTATGAAACTTTTAAAATTTTGTACATTTGCTCTGCTTCCATTGATAGTTTGTAGTTTTCTTTTATCTAAAACAGCGTCTCTTAAAGTTTACAGTGCCTTGATTGATTACGAAGTTTTTTTTCAAGATGAAGATGTTTCAATTTTAAGTTATAATCTTATTGATCCGGGGATTTTAAGTAATGAAGTCAAAGTCTCAGGTAGTATGACTATAGACGGTGTTTACACTACATTTACAGGCCAATTTACTTCTCCTTACAGTACTAAGGATAATAATTCCAATGGTATATATGATTTCTTTGAAGTAGGAGAGAATTTTAGCATGGATTTAACTGGGTCTGCTTCATACTCATTGCAGGGATACGGGAATTTTAGTGCAAATCTTTATGCAAATGTTCAGCGAATTTATGGGCAGCATGCATTTACTTTGAATGAAACTGTTACTATACAGAGTTCAAATATAGAGGGAATTTATGCTGGTCAGACTGAATCCATATCTGAAAAGCTAAATGCAGTTCATGCTTTGGGGACTATTACTTACGATGAGAATGCAGGAACTTACTCATATTATTTAGGCTATCATGGAACGACTGGCTCCGCTTCAGGTAGTGGCACTTATTCTGTAAACTCTGATTCCTCTATCACACTTTCCGAAATGTCATTCCCGAGTATTGGTGATAGCTCCTTTGCTTCTTCTTTTCCGGTCTTATCAAAGAAAACATTGTCTAGCTCCTTGACTGTCCCTTTTGTCAGTGGAAATAAATTTCATGTAATGACACAAATTGAAAATGCACCATTTTACTTAGTTATAGAGGATGACAACGATGCTAACAGTGATGGTAAGCCCGATTTACTTAGGACGACATCGCAGGAATTACAGTCCCTTAATTTAAGCGGTTGGAATTATCATATTTGGCCATGGGTATTCAATTCATCCGATGATAATTGGCTTTACTATTACAGAAGCGGGGACGATTGGCTGGTCTGGAGAAATAAAACTAGTACTTGGTTGAAGTTTGATGCTAATAATGGGTTATGGGTTTCGAATTAATATGTTAAGGCAAAAAGTTTAAAAAGCGTTATCGAGTAAGTGTAATGAAATCTTCTCTTTTTATTTATATCATCGCAGTGACAAGATTATTGGATGTTAGTGCTGAGGTAAAACATCGGATCTCCTATTACAAGAATGGGGAAATTCATGTTAATCAATTGGGGCAACCTGATAAGAAGCCGCTCACTACTGGACATTGGGATTTCAAACCCTCCTGGTCAAAGACCGGAGACAAATTGGTGTTCTTTCGTAGGTATGTGAACGCTCCGGAGGTCTGGAATTGGAAAACGGCTATTTGTATTATCAATGCCGATGGTACCGGATTTCATCAAATTACGGATGCCAAGAAGACGAATTTTAATCAGACCTGGACCCGGGACGGAAGTAATCGACCGATTTGGAACCGGAGGAACCCAAGTGGGAAGGGGTATCATGTGATGATCAGCGAGATCGGAGCAAAACCTGGCGATGGGACCGCATTGACCAGTGATGGTTATCATACCTGGGTATACACCTGCCTAACCGATGGCAGAGTATTGGTTAATCATGTTCCGCCAAATGAAAGTAGGGGATATTATCTGATGAGTTTCGGAAACAATGAAAAACCGAAATTTGAAAAAATCGAATGCGAGTTGGCGAAGAAGGGATACCTGGATCGTCTGAGCCTTTCGGTGGATGAAAAGAAAATATGTTTTGAGTTTCAGAAAGGATTTAAGCGGAAAGTACCGGGTAGAGTCCTGTATCTTGCTGATTTTGATAGGGAGAAGAGAGTGATTTTCAATTTCAAACCGATTGCCAATCAGGATGAAAAGCCTGCATGGTTTGCCTACCCCAGGTGGACCCGTGATCAAACCGGTATCGTCTACCATGCAGCTAAATCGCTTTATCTTTATGATTTGAAAACGGGGGAGACCACCAAGGTTTCAACCGATCCCAAGGGGGACTACCGTTATCCGCACGGCGAAGCGACGCCTAAATAAATATCTGTTTTACTTCTGCCACGGCATGTCACCTGACTTTTGCAGGTGCACCATGAGTTTGCTGATCAATTTGCGGGCGACAGGATGGTTAGCAGGCATGGGATTCTGCTCGGCGGGGTCCTCTTTTAAGTTGACCAGTTGCATCGGTTCGAAGGGATGATTTTGGAGGAGCTTCCAGTCGCCCTCGCGGATGGCATAGTACGCTCGTCCCTGATAGCGAAAATTTCCTTCCCTGCGTACCCAGATCAGGGTGCGGTTGGGATCGCCTTTTTTTCCGTTCAGCCAAATAGGAGCCAGGCTTTTTCCTTCGATTTCATTCTTCACTTCTATACCGGCGATCTCGGCATAGGTAGGAAATAAATCCATCGTTACACCCAATTCATCTGTCTCCTGAATGGTTATTTTGCCGGGCCAGACTGCACAGGTGGGGACACGGATTCCACCTTCCCAGTGTTCCTGCTTGCCTCCGCGCCAGGGATCATTGGTGGCAGCATGGGGAATAGAGCCTCCATTATCGGACGAGAAAGTAATCAGGGTATCCTTGGCAATTCCGAGTTTTTTGACCGCATCTAAAACCTTGCCAATTTCATGATCCATGTGCTCGACAAATGCCACATTGGTTGCCCGCTTAAGATCCAGTTGAGGTTCTCTTTTTTGGACTTTCTTCAGCCAGTCTTCAGGTGGTTGTATTGGGAAGTGGGGTGCGTTGTAGGCTAGGTATAAAAAGAAGGGCTTTGATTTGTCAGCAGCTTGTTTCTTGATGTAATCAATGGCCCATCGGCTGAATATCTCAGTGGCGTGACCCTTGGGGGTAATGGTCTTTTTGTTTAGACGCATCCAATTGATCCCTCCACGAAGGTGGGTCCAGTAATCATCCATCATGTCGCCGAGGAAACCATGGAAAAAAGTAAACCCACGATCATTAGGCAGGTTGGGTTCCTCATAGCCGAGATGCCATTTTCCAACCATGCCGGTATGATAACCAGCCTGGTTCATAAGCTCGGGAAGGGTCGGGCCGGTAGGGTTGAAATACCCCCAGTTGGATTCCGGATTCTGACGGATAACCCCGGGTGCACCCACCAGATCGGGATAGCGGCCGGTCAAAAGGGACGCACGGGTGGGCGTGCAAACCGTACAGTTCGCATAGAATTGATTCATCCGCATGCCTGAGTTCATTAACTTATCAATGGCTGGCGTCTTGATATCTTTTCCCCCGAAAGAGGATAGATCGCTGTATCCAAGATCATCGACCAGAATGCAGACAATGTTAGGCCTTTTTTCACCACTTATGGTGCAAAGACAGATGAGTATGAGGAAAGATGTGAAAAGGAGACGAATAGATATCATGTTACCATCTATGAATTTCCTTCGCCCGAAGGGCAAGGATTAGCTGGAGGGGGCAAAGATTTTTACGCGAAGATGTCGGTGGCCGCTTTACCAATTCCGTCCTTGGTCGCATAGAAAGGGCGTTTTTCTACCTCGTAGGCAGTCTTGGGATTGATGCCCATAGCCGTGTAGATCGTGGCATGGAGATCTTCGATGGATACAGGGTTTTCGATTGCCATCAAGGGTCGTTCATCTGCAGTCTTACCATAAACGAACCCTTTCTTAACTCCGCCTCCCCACATCATCACACTGGTTCCTCCGGTGAAGTGGCGGTGTAACCCGTAGTGTTTCATTTCCTGCAGCTTTTCGGTTTTGGCGCGGGATTGATCCTTTGCAGTCGAACCGGGAACTCCTTCAATCATCATGTCCCGGCTGAATTCACTGGCGAGAATGACAAGTGTTCTGTCCAAAAGTCCGCGTTCTTCCAAATCGAGAATCAACTGGGCTATGGGTTTGTCCACTTCCTTTTTCATCCGAGCCTGGGTGGTGTGTCCATTTTCGTGGTGATCCCAGTGCAGAAAGGGAACATATTCGGTGGTTACTTCGATAAAGCGAGAACCTTCCTCAGCTAACCGTCGTGCCAGGAGACATCCCCTGCCAAAACGGGAATCACCATACTTGGCGTATGAATCCTTGGGCTCGAGAGTCAGATCAAACGCATTTTTCTCCTTGGATTGCAGGAGGCGGTGAGCGGACTCCATCGAGCGAAGCATGGATTCACGCTGGAAATCGCTCATCAATTCACGGTTTGGGTTTTGATCAAGCAGTTTCTTAAAGTGTTTATAACGGTTGGAGAACCTACCGGGTTCCATACCTGCCGGAGGTTGCACGGATTTAACAGCCTGTTCAGGGTAGGGTAGGTTCATCGGTCCGAATTCAGAACCGAAGAATCCAGCGGTGGTGAAAGCCTTAAGTTCTTCTTTTTCTCCCACCCCTTCCAAACGCTGACCAATATTAATGAACGGAGGAACGACTTCATTTTTTGGCCCGAGCACCTTGGCCATCCATGCCCCGAGGTGAGGAGCCGCCACGGTGATGGGGGGAACATATCCAGTGTGCCAGTGATATTGGTGCCGGGAGTGAAGGATCGAACCCAGATCGGGTTGGACGGCGGAACGGATCAAGGTGCCCCGATCCATGACCTGGGCAATATTTTCCAGCCCCTCGGATATTTGCAAGCCATCCACATTGGTGTCGATTGCCGGAAAGGTGCTGAGGATTTTGTTCACATCCAATCCCTTTTCAAAGGGATGGTATCTTTTGGGGTCAAAGGTATCAGGAGCCGCCATTCCACCGGCCATCCAAATCAAGATGCAGGAATCCGCCTTGGCTGCAGGGTGGATGATGTCCTCATTACCCCATGCCTGTGTACCATTGGTGGCAAGGGCAGCGGTGGAGGCGAGCCCGAGTTGTTTTAAAAAATCACGT
Source organism: Opitutales bacterium (assembly GCA_028042835.1). Classification (GTDB taxonomy): domain Bacteria; phylum Verrucomicrobiota; class Verrucomicrobiia; order Opitutales; family Seribacteraceae; genus Seribacter. Next base: position 44,639 of record JAOFOL010000004.1, read on the forward strand.
CGTTGTATAGATTCTGGAATATTCATAATCTGCATTTAATTAGCGGATGATTTGAAAGTCTGGTTGCATGAAGACAAGCCAAAGTAAGTCTTCCACCTGTTGAGTGTCTTTGGGATCGGTCATTACAGAAGCGATGATTTGTTCCTCGCCGTTAGTGGGAAGACGGCCAAGGGTATGCTCGTAAAGCCAGTTGATAAATTGCTGACTATTGGTTGCCTTGGCCTTCAAGTTATTTGCTCCCTCATTTAAATATTTGGAAAGGATTGCCCCGTTGGCCAAATCAATGGCCTGTAACATGGTGAGCTCTGCAGGGCGGGAAGTGACCACCTGGTCGCGGTGGGGGCGGCCAAGAGAACGCATCAAAAAGTCATTTTTGACTAGGGCAGCCCGTACGGACGGCCCATCAAAGGCACTTTGGCCCGGTTTAGTAGGTATGGCTTGGTCGAGAATGCGTTTCCAGGGGCCGGCACCGTACTTGTGAAATGCCTTGGCAGGGATCCATTTCTTATCCTGCTGCACTTCCCAGTTTTGATCCGTACCCAGGATGTTTGCGTCTTTTTCTTTGCCAAAGGAAAATTGTGCGATGAATCCGGATCCACCCCCAAACATTTCAGCATTTACTTCAATCAGGTTTTTTCCTGCTTTGAAAAAGTCCGAAACTTCATGATAAGCGGGCCGGGTCCATTCTCTCGAAGATGTGACAAATTTTCCATTTACCCGAAGGCTGAATGCATTGTCACAGGTTGCAAGCAGGGAGGTGAATGCGGGTTGTTTTTCAAGGTCAATTGATGTGCGCAATTTGATCTTACGGGTCTGGGGATCCGGTGCCCATATCCATTTTGCGGTAATTTTTTCAATCTCTGGCAAATCTTTGGATTCGGAGACTAAACGGGGTGTAGTTTTGGGTGATCGGTCCACCTTCGCTTCCGGTTGGTTGGGATTAGTTCCGGTAACCTGCCATATTGTATCCATTAACTGTTCAGCAGTCATTCGCTTGGGCACGGGGCCTTTGTAAACATACTCCTCGCCGGGTAAGGATTCGAGCCGGTCAGTTTGTGATCCGTACGCCTCGGAGGTGAGCACAAATTTGAGAAATTTTCTCAAATCATATCCGTCCTTGGCAAATTGAATGGCCAGGAAATCAAGTAGATCCTCGCTCCATGGCTTGGTGTGCATTGCATCGACCGGGTGGACGATTCCACGCCCCATCAACTGGGCCCAGATACGATTAACAATAGTACGGGTAAAGCGTCCGTTATCTGGATGGGTCATCAGCTTAGCCAATTGTTTGAGACGTTCGTTTTTATTCGCCTTGGGATCGATCTGGCCGATCTCAGGGAACATCCACTTAGGGGTGGCCATCTTTCCAGTAGGAATGTCGCATCTTTCGAGTTCAAGAGGTTCTTCTGAAAAAACTGCAGCCAGGTCGTAGGCTTCCTGAAGTGTCCAGCGATCAATAAAGCTATCATGGCAACTAGCACATTTCATATTAATTCCCAGAAATACCTGAGAAACATTCTGGGCAAACTGCATGTCCCGGGTCTGGCTGGCATTGACGCTTCCCCGCCATTTGATTCCGTTAATAAACCCGGCTGCGTCCGGCTTGGCATCGATCAGTTCCCGGGTCATTTGATCATAGGGCATATTTCCCTTCAGTGCATTATAGAGCCAAGTGGTTATCTGTTTGCGCCCGCCGGTAATGAACCCAGTGCCAGTATAATCATTACGTAGTAAATCATTCCAAAAGGTTAGCCAATGGTCTGCGTAGGAGACATCCTCGGCAAGCAGTTGATCGATCAGTTGTGTCTTTTTATCGGAGGATTTGTTGTGAATGAAAACGTTTAATTGTTCAGGGGTGGGCAGGATGCCAATAATGTCGAGGTAGGCACGACGTACGAAAGTCCGGTCTGGTGCAACTGTAGGAAGATTTATTTTTTTGTCTTCGAGGTAGTTGTCGAGAATTCGGTCGATGGGATGGGTACGCTTGTTGATTGGTTTGGGAAGCTTAACAATCCTTGGTTTCATTTTGGGTTCCCACCCGGAAGAACCGAGAGTGATCGCATCATCCCAGACCATGCCTTCCTTTACCCATTGTTTAAGAATTTTTATTTCATCGGGAGAGACTTCCGGTCCTTTGGGGGGCATCCGTTCGCCCAGATCGGTGGAGGCGGTAAGTTCCAAAAAATAACTGTCTTCAATACTTCCAGGTACGGCCACTTCTCCGCCTTCACCGCCCGCCAAAAACTCCGCTCTCGTATTCATGGAGAGTCCACCTTTCTTTTTTCCGTCAGTGTGGCACTCGGCACAATTCTTTTTGAGGATGGGCATCACCTGATGCACGAAATCAATCTTTGCACTCAGAAAGAGAGGCGAGAAAAAGGGGAGTAGTAGAAGTATGGGAGGAAAGTTCATATAACTTAAAAGTAGATACTTAATTATTAATTATCTAATCATTAAGGGCAAAATATTTTTTTAAGATTCGGGCTTTCTTTTTTGATGGCAAAGAACAATATGGAGGCTATGAAAATTCATAACAGGCGCCTTTTTCTACACAGTCTCGCAATTGGTTCTATCGGAATTCCTTTCGGATTCGATCTTTTGGCTAAGGAAAAAAATGATCCGAACCGCTTTCAGATTGGAATTCAGGAATATACATTCAATCGTTTGCTCCGAAGCGGAAAACTTAAACACCTCGATTATCCAATCATGGTTAAAGAAGAACTGGGGATTGAGCATGTTGAATATTGGAGCCGGCCTTTTGATGGCAAGCATACCGATAAAAAATTTGTGGGTGAGTTGAAGAAGCGAACGAACGGGGAAGGGATCAGTAATGTCCTCATCCTTGTGGACGAAAAACATGAATTGGATGATGAAAAGAAATCAGAACGTGATTTATCAGTCGACTTGCACAAAGGCTGGATTGACTGCGCCGCTCAGCTTGGATGCTCCGCCATCCGCGTGAATTGCCGGAAGGGGGGAGATGCTCAGGATAATCTAAAACGGGCTGTCGATGGGGTGGGGCGGTTATGCGAATATGCGAAAGATACCCCGGTGAAAGTCGTTATTGAACCGCACGGACGAAACTCACAGGATCCAGACTGGTTACTCGCGGTGATGAAAGAACTCGATCATTCCCATGCGGGTATTCTGCCGGATTTTAATAATTTTGGATCGTATGACCGTTATAGTGCGGTCGAAAAGACTTTGCCTTTTGCACCCGCGGTCTGTGCCAAGGCTCTGAAATTTGACGAAGAAGGAAATGAAACCCACACCGATTACTTTAAAATGCTCAAGATTGTTCATGCATCCGATTTTTCAGGCGTGATCAGTATTGAATTTGAAGGCCACAGCGTGGATCCAATTGTTGGTTCCCGGATGACCAAGGACTTAATTCTCAAGGGATTAAAAAGAGCGATGAGGTCATAATCCAGTACTTGGCCTTTTGGCAATGAAGACCAACACAAAGGAAATCGGGGGTAAATCTTCCCCTGTGCTGATTGTCGGTGCCGGTATGGCGGGCTTGGCATGTGCGGTTACTTTACATCAAGCAGGTATCCCTTCTCTTATATTTGATCGCGGTAATCAAGTTGGCGGGCGTGTCCGTACGGACGAAGTGGACGGCTATCGATTGGATTGTGGATTTCAGGTTTTATTGACTGCATATCCGGAAGCCCAACGGTTTTTAGATTATGAAAAACTTGAGCTACAGCCATGTTATCCGGGCTCCAAGGTCTGGTTTGAAAATCGTTTTCATCGAGTGGCGGATCCTTTTCGGCATCCGATTGACGGGGCTAAATCATTACTTACTCCCATTGGAACCCTCGCGGATAAATTGAGAGTTGGGATGATGAGCATGGGACTGCTTTCCTCCAGATCAATGCCTGATAACTGCTCCACCATTAATGCATTGAGGAAAATGGGTTTTGGACATTCGATGATCGACCGGTTTTGGAAACCCTTTATGCGGGGAGTTTTTTTGGAAAATGAACTCAGCACCACGATTCGAAAATTTGAGGAAACCTTTCGCTTTTTTTCCAAAGGAGATACGGTTTTACCCAAAAATGGAATCGGTGAGATTCCACGCCAATTAGCCGGACAAATTCCCAATGATCATATTCTGCTGGAAACTGAAATTTCCAAAGTGGGACCGAATTCAGTTGAATCATTAGATGGAACAAAATGGGAGGGAATGGCGGTGGTCTTAGCCACCGAAGATTATCACGCAAATCAATTACTCGGTTTTGGAAAGGACCATGTGGAGTGGAACTCGGTTGATTGCCTGTACTTCTCTCTTTCGGTTGTTGATTTGCCCAGTGATGAACCCATTCTTTATCTTGATGGTACGGGTAATGGACCGATTAATAATCTTACATTTGTAAGTACCTTATGTGATTGTGCACCACTTGGCCAGGCACTCGCATCTGTAAGTGTGATTGGTAAAAAAGAGTTGGATATGGAAGAAATTGCAAAACAGGCAAAGAATCAATTGACAGAATGGTTCGGGAAAAAAGCGGAGGGTTGGAAATATTTAAAAGGATATCGAATCCATCAAGCCGTTCCTTCCTGTCCCACTCCGCCAAGCCCAAAAGCGGCCTTAACCGAAGTTTACAGGTGTGGTGATTATTTTGGACTGCCTTCCATTGATTCGGCCATGAAATCTGGCCGCTTAACTGCGGAACATATTATTCGAGAATCTCAATCCTGACAGTAATACAGACCGGGAAATTGAGTATCCCCATTTTATTTGCAATATATTAGTAAGTTGAAAAGAGGTATTATATGGTTTCGGTATAATTTGCGGCTTGCGGATAACGAATGCATCACCCGTGCATTGGATGAGTGTGACGATGTACTCTGTGTTTACATCATGGAGACCCCGATTTGGAACCCTTCGTCAGAAACTCGCAGAATGGGTTCGATCCGGGCGCAATTTATTCTCGAATCCCTCCGCGAACTCGATGAAGAAATCAAGGAACTCGGTGGATCTATTGAATTCATTAAGGGCCGGGCCGTGGATGAAATCCCTAGGGTAATGGAAAGCTTTGGGGCAGATCGTTGTTATGCACAAAAAGATGATGCCTGGGAGGAAACCGAGCAGGAACGCCTCCTGGCCAATCAGATAAATCTTATTCTCACCGGAGGGAAAGGCATATGGGAAGAGGCTGATCTTCCTTTTGCTCTGGAGAGTTTGCCTGCCGTGTTCAGTTCTTTTCGTCGGAAAGTGGAAAAGAAGATGCAGATTCGCAGCTCTTTCTCATCACCAAAAAGTATATCCTGTTCATGGAAACCAAAAACAGAACTTCCCACACTTACTTCCCTCGGTTTTGTTGAATGTCCAAAAGATGAGCGGGCGGTATTGGATTTTCGCGGCGGGGCGAAGGAAGCGAAAAAATGGATGAATCAATGGATCTGGGAAAGGGATTGTTTGAAAGAATACAAGGAAACTAGAAATGGATTGGTGGGGGCGGATTATTCCTCGAAATTATCGCCGTGGTTATCGATCGGATGTATCTCTGCAGTGGAAGTATATTGGGAAATCAAAAAATACGAGGAGGAGCGGGTGGCCAATGACAGTACTTACTGGTTATTCTTCGAACTATTATGGCGCGAATTTTTCCGCTTCGTTGCCCTCCGATATGGCCCCCAAATTTTCCAGCGAAACGGAATTAAAGACTCCGAAGATAAGAAAACCTTGGGAGATCCGAAAACATTTCATCGATGGAAAGAGGGCAGAACTCCCAACGCCTTTGTAAATGCCAACATGATCGAACTGGCAACAACCGGATGGATGAGTAATCGAGGAAGGCAAAACGTGGCTTCTTATTTAGTGCACGACCTGGGACAGGACTGGATGGCGGGCGCTCGGCACTTTGAGGAGCAATTACTTGATTATGATCCCTGCAGTAATTACGGAAACTGGATGTACTTGGGTGGGGTGGGTAATGATCCACGCCCCAATCGAGCTTTTAATTTCGAAAAGCAGGCCGAATATTACGACCCGGATGGAACCTTTCGCAAACTCTGGCTGGTTTGAGATTCAGTCTAAAAAGAGGATGCATATAGGAGAGGGGACATTGATTACCGAACCTCGCTGGTAGGTAAGCTTTCCAGTTTCCTGATCTACGCGGTGAGCGGCAATGGTGTTGGAGTCTGCACCGGCGGCGAGGAGCCAATTGGCATCAGGAGTGAGATTAATATTTCTTGGGAAGGCTCCGCGAATGGGTTGTACTTGGACGACTTTTAATTTTCCTGTCTTTGGATTGGCTTGGTACACGGAAACCGTATCATGTCCACGATTGGAGGAGTAAACAACTTGCCCGTTTGGATGCACCAGGATTTCCGCAGAAGAATTGAAGGATTCACCCGCTTTCACTTCTTCTGAGAGGGAAGGAGAAGTGGTAAGTCGTTTAGCGGTTCCCTTTTGGGTGTCCCATGCGAAAGTCGTGACGGATAGGCTCAGTTCGTTGAGGAGATAGATGAATTTTCCATCGGTTGAAAATCGCATATGGCGGGGACCGCCACCGGGAACGGATTGGGCGACTCCATGCTTGGAAATGGAAGGCTTATTCGTATCCACTTTATAAATCACGATCTGATCGAGTCCGAGATCAGGAACCAAGGCATACTTTCCATCCGGAGAAAACCCAGTCCAATGGGGATGAGGAGATTCCTGTCTTCTTTCCATGACTTTGGATCCCCCTTGGTGCTCGATAACGGTGGGTTTTTGTAAGTGCCCATCCTTGTCTAATGGAAACATTGCTACGGAACCAGCCCCATACTGAGCAGTAAGCAAAAACTTTCCGCTCGGATGAATTGCAATATGTGCGCCGCCCCCGTCCGGGCAGGCCATTCGGGTAAATTCCTTTAATTCACCTTTGGGGCCAATGTGATAGCCCAATGCCCCAGCGCTCCCATCCCATCTACCCAGCGAGTAGAGAATTTTCCCATTGGGATGAGTGGTTAAAAATCCAGGTGATCCAATCTCGGCTGCGAGTTTTGATGGTGTAAATTTTCCATTTTCTGGATTAAAGGTTGCGTGGTAAATTCCCTTGGCATTTCTGCTACCGGTTCCAAAGAATACATTTAAGGGTTTTGCGAAAAGATGGATAGTCGCAAATAGAAATGTTACTGAAAAAATACTAAGATTTAGATTCTGTTTATTTATCATTAGTCCGTTAAAGAATTCATTTGTTTAAATTGGCAACTCTATAAGTAAAGATAAGAAAATTCTAACTTTTTAAAATGTACTTCAAATAATCGAATATTTTTGACAAAATTTCTAGGTTTTGTTTTGTTGGAATTGCAAGGATGCAATTATGTAAGCAAGGAGGCTTAGTAATGTTTTTATTTAGTAAATGCTCTCCACCACATCCATAGTTTCACCTACGCTCTCGTACAACACCAACAGAGCAACTGCTAGCTTTCATAATTCTGTCGAAAGGACTTTGGCAAATAATCCATCCTTGTCCCATGACATAGGAGTTAAGAATGCTGATCAACTTACTTATTCGACAAGAATGAGAAGCGAGAGTAGGCAAAGCATGATTCTCGGTAATAATCTTCAAGGGGTAATTTCACACAGCCAAACACAAGAATCCTTTTTAAAACTTGCAATCAGAAAGTACGATAGAATGTCAGTGCTGGCAGTAGAATCACAAAATACCATGCTGAGCAATGCGGAGCGGGTGAATTTGCAAACTGAATTTGACCAGCACCGTGCGGATATTTTTCAAATGCGTAATGGTTCCTTTAACGGAAATAATTTATTTAGGGGTAAACTGTATGAAATTATTCAGTTCGATGATAACAACGATGGCAACCCTGACGCAATTGATTGGGAAAGGGCATACAACGATGCCAATAATCGAGACAATGCTGATCCAAATAATACTCACTACATGGCAACCATTACCTCTTATACTGAACAAATTGAGATTAAGGGACAGATAGGAAAAGCGGACACAAATGCATGGCTCGGTGCCAGTGATAACAATATCGATAATGGAATTGATGATGGAGATCCGGGTTTTGAGGGGAATTGGCGCTGGGTGACTGGCCCAGAAAAAGGTCAACAATTCTGGCAAGGAACTTTTGGTGCTCCGCAACCATCAAATTTACAGAATGCTTTCAATAATTGGGGATTAGGTGAGCCTAATGACGCAGGAGGAGAGGATTATCTTCAGATTAGTGTAGCAAGCGAACCCCTGGGATCATGGAACGATTTGCCGAATACGGATTCCGCTCATCCTAATTATCAACCGTTGGCCTATGTTCTTGAAACTGACCAAGGGCAACTAGAATCAAATTTGACTGTAGGTTCGTTATCGTTAAAAAATATCAGTCTTCCAACCTTTGTTGATTCAAGCGTGATTAGTATTGATAGTATAGGAAATGCTGAATCCGCAAGCTCTGACATTCAATTAACCTTAAATAAATTACATAGTCAGATGGCAAATGTCGGTTCCAATCTTAGCCAAGCTGAAATGTCCATGGATAGAATGATGCAGAGAGTGATGACTGCCGAATCTTCGTTTTCTCGAATGTCAGATAACAATATAGCGAACGACCTATCAGACATAGCTAAAACCTCGATCCGATCCGAGTCTAGTTCTGCCATTCTTGCTCAAGCGAAGGGTATAACCAGCCAGCTCACTGAAACATTATTGCAGAATTTTCAATAATTTATTACGCGATGTTGTCGATTTGCATTTGGGCGTAAGCCTTGATCCTATCGAGAACTTCATTCAATCCGTTACGCCGATTGGGAGATAAATTTTGAGTAATACCTACTTCGGATAGAAAATCAGGTTCTAAACTGACAATTTCTTTGGCAGACTCCCCGCTGCATCAGTCAAATATAAGCGTAGCAGTTCCTTTGGTAATGGATGCCTCAGAGTCAGCCTGAAAGTAGCAATTACCATTCACGTAGGATGGGAATACCCAAAGTTGGGAGACGCATCCTTTGATGAGGTAGGTATCGATCTTATATTCCTTCTCGAGAGCGTGTCGTAACCGAACCGCACACTTCATTTCTTTACATCTTGTCATCGCGAGGGCGTAAGCCCGTGTCGATCTACTGTGAATCAGGTAGGAAAGAGACAAGTCGTTCGTTTGACGCGAGACAGGATGGTTTCCCGCATGGGATGATTTTATTCAGCCTGCTCGGTCGATCTGCATCTGGGCGTAGGCCTTGATTTTTTCGCGCACTCCGGTTAGTCCGTTTCTTCGGTTAGGGGATAGGTGTTGTGTGATACCCACATCGGCGAGGAAGTCGGGCTCAAGTCGGACAATATCTTCGGGGCTTTCATCACTATACAAATCGCATAAGAGGGAGGCAGTGCCTTTGGTAATGGATGCTTCGGAATCTGCCTGAAAATGACACTTGCCTTCAGCAAAACTGGGGAATACCCAAAGTTGGGAGACGCATCCTTTGATGAGGAAGGTGTCGATCTTATATTCTTCCTCGAGACCGGGGTTGTCCTTGGCCCGGTCAATCACATAGGTGAGCCGCTCTAGATGATCTTCAAAGGGAATGAGCTCTTCAACCAGTTGATCTCTTTTGGTCACTATACTCATTCAGCTGGTCTGGCTGGGACTTCGGATAATTCGAAGGAAAGATTTTCGTAACTAAATTCCATAATGTCCAGTTGGGGGAAGACTCCCTTAAAAGGAATAAATTCTTGGATGCGTTCGGTGGAAGTGAAAAGAGAGCTATTACCAGCAGTTTCCCCAGTAATTGGGTCTTCAACCGCTTCACATAAAATTTGTTTGGTGGAGTTGTTGATGTCTTGAATTTCGAAAGTCATGGAATATGCCGGGATTCGCACAAAATTTTCTGCATGAGCATCGAGGACATAAATTTGCAAAAAGCCGTCAGCATGCAGGACAAGTTCAAGGTTGAAGCCAGCTCCGTGTTCTCCAACTTCGACAAGTTGTCCGCCATGGGGGGCAACATGGACATGGTGGCCCTGTTCGGATTCAGAATCATGTTCGTGAGAATCTTTTCCACAAGCAATAAAAAATAAAGGAATAAAGAGAATAGTAATCAAATATGAATTCATGAAAATATAGTTTATCTTGGAAGTGAAGATGGATCAAGCCTAAGGGTCTTGGAGAAGTTGAGCTAATATTGAATTTCAGAGTGGTCTTTGTGTAGAAGAATTTCTAAGTTTATTGAAAACCCTTCCTAACCCTTATTTCCATTTATGAATTCAAAAAAGAATCTATTTTTTCCTTTTTTTATAACGCTAGCTTTGAGTTTTTCAGTTTGTTTTGTCGTTAGTATCGCCCATGCGTCCCAAAATAAGATTATTGCAGGATCCAAAACAGTTCGGGCAAAAGCCAAAGCATCCAACTCCAAGTCGACCAAGCCAAATATCGTGATTGTTATCACGGATGACCAAGGGTACGGAGATCTGGGATGCACCGGAAATTCGGTGATTAAGACTCCCCACACTGATAAGCTAGCCAATGAATCGCTCTGGCTGACAGATTATCATGTAGCTCCCACCTGTTCGCCTACGAGGGCGGCCTTAATGTCCGGTCACTGGACAAACCGGACTGGAGTGTGGCATACGATAATGGGGCGTTCCATGTTGCGGGAAAATGAGGGTACACTCGGGCAGTTTTTTAAGGAAAATGGATACGAGACGGGAATGTTTGGAAAGTGGCATATGGGGGATAATTATCCTTACCGTCCGGAAGATCGCGGATTTACCGAGGTGTATCGTCACGGAGGTGGCGGGGTGGGGCAGACTCCCGATGTCTGGGACAATGCTTATTTTGACGGCGGTTATTTCCACAATGGAAAAATTGTTCAGGCCAAGGGATTTTGTACGGATGTGTTTTTTGAATATGGAAATAAATTTATTCGCGAGAGTGTGAAGCAGAAGAAACCATTCCTCGCTTACATCTCTACAAATGCACCACACGGACCTTTTCACTGTCCTCAAAAGTATCTTGATATGTATAAAGGTCAGTCGGGTAGAATCGCCTCTTTTTTTGGAATGATCACGAATATTGACGATAATGTGGGGAAGACCCGAAAATTACTTAAGGAGCTGGGCGTTGAAGATAACACCATATTTATCTTCACCACGGATAACGGAACGGCGAGTGGTCGACAAATTTTCAATGCCGGAATGCGTGGCCAAAAAGGCAGTGAATATGATGGAGGGCATCGCGTGCCATTCTTTATGCATTGGCCAAATGGTGGAATGAACAAGCTGAAAAAAATAGATACCCTTTGTCATGCGGTGGATGTGGCTCCAACTTTGCTCGATCTAACCGGTGGTAAGAAACCCAAGGGTTATAAGTTTGATGGCGTTTCCATTCGAAAGGTGTTGGAAGCCGATGGGGATGTGAATTGGCCTGACCGAATGCTAATAACTGATTCCCAACGGGTAAAGGATCCGATCAAGTGGAGGAAATCATCCGTGATGAGCCAGGGCTGGAGATTGGTGAACCAAAAGGAACTTTATAATATCGATAAAGATCCCGGGCAGACCAAGGATATAGCTGGTCAGCATCCGGATAAAGTTACGAAAATGCAGGCCTTTTATGATCAATGGTGGGCGGAGTTGGAACCTACCTTTGCAGAGACCACGGAATTACATGTCGGCCATAAGAAGCATCTTGTCGTCAGCTTGACCAGTCACGACTGGATTGGAGGGCCCACACCCTGGAATCAGGGCCATAATCGGAGTAAATATCCTTTGAAGAAGGGAAGGAGTGCTAAGCATGAAGGGCATTGGGCGTTAAAAGTTTTGAAGGCCGGAATTTATCAGATCGAAGTTATGCGTTGGCCAGCGGAATCGGGTAAAGCCATTAATGAGGAATTGGTTGCGGGAGCGGATGTTCCTGGGGAGAGTAAAGCATTCCGGGCTCAAGTGGGGCAGTCGATCGGTGCTAAATCAGCCACGCTTCGCTTGAACGGTAAGAATGTACAGACCAAGCCAGTGAGCAAGGGAGCGAAAAAGGTAGTGTTCGAAGCAAAGCTGACTAAGGGGAAGCATGAACTTGCTCCTTTTTTCAGCGTGCCTGAGGGCGAGCTTGGATGCTACTATGCGGTCATAACCACCAAGTAAGACGATGCTGAGGCTAGTCTTTATCCTATTTGGGGTAATTTGTTTACCCGGGCTTTGGGCGAAAACCAATGTAGTGGTCTTCCTGACTGATGATCAGGGGTGGGGGGATTTGAGCCTGAATGGAAATAGCAATCTTTCGACGCCCAATATCGACTCTTTGGCTACGGAAGGAGCTTCGTTTGACCGTTTCTTTGTTTGCCCGGTATGTTCGCCTACCCGGGCAGAGTTCCTGACTGGTCGGCATCATGTTAGAAGCGGGGTATACAGTACATCCGCAGGTGGTGAGCGAATGGATTTGGATGAGACTACGATTGCAGATCTTTTCAACAAAGCGGGTTATGCCACGGGTGCTTTTGGTAAATGGCACAATGGCATGCAGTATCCCTATCACCCACTTGGTCGTGGATTTGATTATTTCTATGGATTTTGTTCCGGGCATTGGGGGAATTACTACAATGCTTTGATGGAAAGAAATGGAGAACTGGTGAATGGGCAGGGATTTTGCGTCGACGATTTTACAACTGAAGCGATGAATTTCATCGATCGTGCGGTCAAAGATGACAAACCTTTCTTTGCCTATGTTCCCTACAATACCCCGCATAGCCCCATGCAGGTGCCAGATCGATGGTGGAATAAATTTAAGGAGAAGAAAATGGAGGATATGCTGAGAAGCCGAAATCCAGACAAGGAGGATCGCTTACATCTTCTCGCGGCCCTGGCAATGTGCGAAAATATTGACTGGAATGTAGGGCGGGTCTTGAAAAAATTGGACCATTTGAAGGTGGCGGATGATACTATCGTTCTCTTTTTTCATGACAATGGACCTAACGGCAGGCGTTGGAACGGTGATATGGAAGGAAGAAAGGGATCGACCGAGGAGGGGGGGACTCGTTCACCTCTGCTAATTCGTTGGCCCGCGAGTATCAAACCCGGAACGGAAGTAAAGCAGATCGCTTCAGTTTTGGATTTACTCCCTACGCTTACGGAATTGGCAGGAGTAGCCGAGAAACCTAAAAAGAAATTGGATGGAAGAAGCCTGCTCCCATTACTTTATGAAACCAAGCAAAAAGACTTAAATGATCTAAAGTCGATTATGCCACGTATTTTGATTTCAAGTTGGAAAGGCAAAATTGGTGCAAGAGACCAGAGATTTCGGCTGGATTACAAAGGGCGACTTTACGACATGGTCAAAGATCCCGGACAACGAAAGGATTTAAGTAAGAAATTACCCAAGATCTTCAATCGATTAAATGAAGAAATTGAGAGATATAAGACAGAGATACTCGTTGAGCTGGGTGTGGATGAAAGACCTTTCGTAATTGGGCATCCTGATGTTTTGTGGACACAAATCCCTGCTCGGGATGCAGTTGCCAATGGAGGAATTAAGAGATCTAATATATTCCCTAACTGCAGTTACTTCTTGAACTGGAAGGACGAAAAAGACTTTATCAGCTGGGATGTGGAGGTAGGGAAAGCGGGGCTTTATGAAGTCGAATTATGGTACGCCTGCCCTCATAAAGATCTAGGGGCAGAAATAGAACTTTCTTTTAACGGCAGATTTTTGAAGAACCGTATTACTCGGGAAGTAAATCCTCCTTTGCTAACGAAGTTTGATCGTAAGCAGAGGACTGAAGGCTATGTTAAACACTTCGAACCGATGAAGATGGGACAAATCGAATTACCCGCAGGTAAAGGAAAATTGAAACTACAAGCAGTTAAAATACCTGGTGCACAGGCTTTGGAGTTTCGGCTGCTTATGATTAACCGCGTGGTTGATAAGTAGACTAAGGGCTAAACTGTCTAAGCAGCTAATTTAACATCATCCATCGCCAGCTGTCTTTTCAATTCACGAAAACCAATCATTTTGTTATTATCCTCGTCCCAAAGACGATAATTAACTGACTTAAGACTGCTAAGAATACTTAGTTCTGGGGCAACTTGAAAAAATGGATCCGATTTGTGACATCTTTCGAGATTATAATTTGGAATCATCGCATTCAAATGATGAATATGGTGAAAACCGATGTTACCAGAGAACCACTGAAGAATTTTAGGCAACCTGTAATAACTACTGCCTTCCATCGCTGCAGTTGTAAAATCCCAATCCTCTCCTTGTGCCCAGTAAGTATCTTCAAATTGATGTTGCACATAAAAGAGCCAAATTCCGCAAGTGCCAGCTACTGTCATCATCGTGACTTGGATAAGTAAGAAGGGAATGAATCCAAAAATTGAGCCCATGCTTACGCACCAAATCAATAGAGCTAAATTCATGGTTTGAACGGAACGACGTTCACGTGGCTTACATTTTTTGGACGGAAAACGTTCCAGCACCATAAACAAAAATAACGGTGCAAAAACAAAAAGGATAAAAGGATTGCGAACCAAGCGGTAATTAAATCGGGTCATGCGAGAAGAGGTAAGATATTCACGGACAGTTAAAGTCCATATGTCTCCAATACCTCGGCGGTCGAGATCCCCATTGGTGGCATGGTGCATGGCATGTTCCCAGCGCCAGTGATGATAGGGGGTAAATACAGACATGCCTGATATAAAACCTAAAATATTGTTCGCTTTCTTTGATTTAAAGAATGAACCGTGTCCACAGTCATGAAAAATGATAAAAGACCGTACTAGAAATAAGCCGGCTAGGCCAGATAACCCAATTGTCAACCACCATGAAATCCCCAAAGTAAAATACAATACAATCCATATAGCTAAAACGGATCCTAGTGTATTTATGATTTGCCATATAGCCCTGCCCAGGTGCGGTTGTTGGTATTCCGCAACTAGCTCTTTCCATTCTGCCACTGATTTCATCGTGTCTTTATTTTTATTTTTATTTTCCATCCGCTATTCATGACATCAGATTATGGAAGAATATGCAAGTGCGTAGATAGCCCCGCGTTATTACTTCTTAATTACAAAATTCCCCTTTTGGAGGAAACTGAGAATGGAACTCCTAACTTCTTGATTATTCATGAGAATGGGATGGGGAGAATGAAAAACTATAAAATCTTTCATCCCGTCGACTTGGGTTCTGGCTACAGACACTTTCCCGTCATCTTTACCAGGGATAAGTGTGGAGAGTATCGGGTTGATCGACCGGTCACCGGCAATCACTCCAAGCTCGAAGTCAACCGGACCGAGGGAATGGGGTAGGCTTTCGCTTGATGTGCTAAGCTGAACCGCAGCAGGTCCGTTCATTAAACGGAAGAGCTTCACCTTGCTTAATTTGTCAACCACTTCACTACCTTTGTTTGGAGGGCCAAGCATCACTACCCTGCCAAGATTAGGAAGTGGGTGAGTTGCTTGAATTTGACGGAGAATGATTCCTCCCATGGAGTGAGTTACAAAATGAAGTTTAGACGATTCGGAGTTTCTGGTCCGGTTTATGATGTTTTTTCTTACTCGTTTGGCTAATTCCGGGATTTTGAAATGACGGGAAGGATAATCAATATTAACCACAGAAAAATTGTGCTCAGAAAGAAAACTTTCCAGTCCATCCATTGATTTGGATGTACGGGCCAATCCATGAAGCAGGATAACATTTGAGGCTCCAATGCTTATGATTGAAGTCAAAAAAAATAGACTAGTGGAAAAAAAGACTTTTTTTAGTTTCAAGTTTCGAGCAGACGGACAGGAGCTTCGTTTTTCAGATCTAAAAGGATTGAAATGTTTAGAAAGGTAATTTCTCCCATCGTTCGGCACCGTGAAAATCTTTGATCCTGATGAAATTTACCAAGATCTGATTTTAGAGAGTTCAATTGTTCATCGCTGGATATATGGTCTTCACACATTGATTCACGAAGGCGAGAAATGCGGGTGGGTGCGACATTAAACCTTCTTTTAATGAGAGTACGCTCTTCGCCCTGATACTGTTGACTAGTTTCAAGGTTAATCAGCCGACTACACAAATTGACTACTGGTAAATTATTTTTGAAGAATTGTGGCAGGTAGAAAGACTTTCTTCCTTCATAGGATTGTTGGTCAAAATCAATGGCCCTAACTCGGTATTGATTATGTTCAAAATCGGGAGTCATTTCTACGACATAATTATAAGCCCGCATATCTCCGAGCAGTCTTACAAAGCATCGTTCATTGAATTTGATAAATTCTTTGGCGAGCCGTACTTCGTTTAAGTCTTCACGTTCCAAATAATTATCAATGAAATCATCACCAGGAACCCCAATAATATGCTCCTCGACAAGGGTATCCCGGTCGACATGAAAATTAATTTCGTTAGGTGAAAGGAGCTGTTCCAGTTCTAGTCCGTATATGCGTGAAGCATCGGCTCTTTTGACATAGAAGTAATCGTGATTATCGTTGTAATGATTAACGATACGAATGCGAAAGGGGCGGGTGTTACCAAATGTACAATAATCCACACGGTCAACATACAGGTTATCGAGAATTTTTTGGTCTCCTCCAGAGCGAAGTAAGACATAAATTTGCTTTAGGCCTTCAAAGATTTCCTTTCCGTAATGCTGATCATAGACCATGGTCTGCCAAAGAGTGTCCTCATTTTTGTCATTCATTAGAGGATATGCATCCACACTTTGCAAAAGATTCTCGTATTGCACGGGTAGTGAAATCTCGCGTTTGTACTGACTCAAGTAGTTGCGCAGTCTTCCGCTTACCTGAAAAAACTTTTTCTTTCGCTGGAGGTTTTTGTCGATCATCGTGATTTAAAGTACTGACACGTAAATATCCGATTATGGCAACTGAAAGTAAATTCAACCATTTTGGCTCTGATTGCAAGTTGTGTATCGTACAAGATCTGTTTAGGAGAAATTAAAAAATAATTTAAAACTTAAACTGAAATGAAATTAATGCTCATCAAACTATCTATTGTATTAAGTTTAGCCCAAGTTGCCTTGTTTGCGGTAAAGGATTCTTATTTAAACAAAGAAAAACTCATTAAAGAGATGCAGTCTGGAGGTTTGGTTCTTTATTTTCGACACGCCTCAACGGAGAAAGATTATGCGGATCAAGTAAATGCTGATGTAAATGATGGCTCCACTCAAAGGGTTCTGAGTGAAAAAGGGTGGCATGAAGCAGTTCATATCGGAAGGGCAATGCGGTTTCATGAAATTCCAGTAAGTAAGGTTTTATCAAGTGAATACTTCCGTGCATGGCAAACTGCTTGGCTGGCTTTTCAAAAATATGAAAAGAATAAGGATTTCAATTTCTTAGCCAGTGAAGAGTATTCTCAAGAACAAGTCGTCTTAATGAAACAACGGGTTACTCCTTACCTTTCAACTGAGCATGGTTTGAGCGGTAATCTTGTAATTGTGGCACATGATGACCCGTTTGAGGCCGCAACTGGAATATATCCTGAACCCATGGGTACTTGCTATGTGGTTAAACCCTCAGGGAAGGGACAATTTACCATTCTTGGTTTTATAACGCCTGAGGGTTGGTAAATTAGTATTTACTGATGGGCAGTGTGTCTTACAGTACCTAAAATAAATTTTTAAAATCACCCATAAAGGCTCATCTTTTTTATTGATACTGAGACTCAGTCTCAATACTATCCCTCTATGAGTTATAAAATATTGCAAATAGGAGAACACATTAGAAGAAATTTACAAAATCCGCCGACAAGGGAGATGATTTGTGAGAAATTCGGAATAACAGACTATTCATTGCGAAAGGGATTTAAGGAAAATTTTGGTTTAAATGTGGGAGAATATACCCGAAGTCAAAAAATAAAAACTGCAGCAAGATTGCTAAATAATAGTGATCATTTAATTTCCACGATAGCCGAATGCGTTGGATTTAGAAATCAAAGTAGATTTGCTGAAGCTTTTAAGAGTCATTACGGTATAAATCCACACCTTTTTAGGCAGACATGTAAGCAGAAAGTCGCTTAACTCTTTTTAAATTAAAGGAGTTGTTTATGAATCTTTCTGTATTTGAAAGATGGATTGAAACAGAAATTTTTTCCGATGAATATCGGAAGGATTCAGAGAAAATATTAAGCTATTGAAAATGTCCGGTTATATATACTCGAATTTAATTCCTAGTTGAAATTAGAATAGGAAGAAGTACTTCTTTATTCACCACGCAAGAGTCCTAACGGTTTTTCCTGAAGTACTTTGCGGGTGGAAAATTCTGCTGTTAAGCAGGAAAGTATGGTAATCGTAAAAATCATGGCTAGAGGTAGTTGCCAATGAAAACTCCAAACTCGATCGAAAATGTACTGGGATAAGAAAAAACTCGCACCTAAACTGAGTGAAACTCCTAGGACAGAAGAGAAGAAGCCGAGGGTGCCAAATTCCAGTCTTACAATGTTTCTGAGGTCGGAAAAGGAGGCACCAAGAATCTTTTGCAGGTTAATTTCCTGTCTTTGTCGCCGAGCTTTTTCTCGAGATATTGTGTGGAGGATAATGAGTCCGACAACGATGGACAATATTGCCATGATTTGCAAAGCCCAGGTCATTTGACCAACAACTTGGAGGATTTTTCTTCCGGTTCTTTCTACATCGAGAATGGAAATCGTGGGAAACTTCTGAACAAGTAGATCCTGAATGATTTGCTTCTCTTCCTTGGATAGCTGTTCGATGGTCCCTATAAAGGTTTTTGGAGCATTCTCAAGTACGCCAGGTTGCATTTGTACAAAGAAGTTTGGCTGGAAGCTGGTCCAGCGTACCCTGCGAATGTTGGCTACTTCAGCTAAAACCTGCACTCCGCTAACCTCAATAGTAATTTGGTCTCCCAAATCTATGCCTAAAGATTCGGCATATTTTTGCTCAACCGAAATTTCTGCCGGTCCACTACTGTTTTGATCATAGGTGGAACTTACCATTCGACCACGAATGATTTCTTCACTTTCCCTTAATTTCCCTCGGTAACTGAGGTTGAAGTTTCGGTTTCGAAAAGCATTTCTTCTTTGGTCATCAGGATTATCGAACTCTCGGTCCAGACCAGACATGGATTCAAAAGGAACTCCTTTAACAGCGAGGAGGCGTCCACGAATCCATGGTGTTATGTTTTGAAGAGGGCGACCCTGGAATTGCAGGGTCTGGGTAAGTGATTGAAGATGTTCTTCCTGAATATCAAAAAGAAAGAGTTGGGGAAGCTTACTCTCTGGATCCTTTAGATTTATTTCAGATTCAAGGCTGTACTGAAATTGGGGGATCAGGTTAAGAAGCAACACCCCAAGAGCAAGTGCAAGAAGGCTGGTAATCGAACTTGTGCGGTTTCTTGAAAGCGAGCGGCAGGCCAAACGCAGGGGTAGTGGTGATCGGCGAAAAAGCCGGTCGATTCCTGCCAGAGAAAATGAACCCAATATGAAAACCACAACTCCACAAACCGTAAAGGTCAGGAAAAAAAGATTTCCCAGCTTCCATGAATCTGCCTGAGTGATGCAAAGTAGCCAGAACCCAAGTAATCCGGGGGCTAACCAGATGAGGGATTTTATGGGGGAAGTCTTTCCAGGATGCATTGATTCTCGAAAGAGTTCAGCTGGTTTGAGTTTACGAATTTTTCGGAGGCTGGGGAGGGCAAGAAAATAGCCTGATAGTATTGCCACAATGAAGGTAAGAAAAATGCTCGCTAGAGTAAGCCCTGCGTCCACATCAAAGGGTAGGAAATCTTGCAATAAGTTACCCGCTAGTGGAAGGGCAATGAAGCAAAGTAATACAGGAGGTAGAACGGCGAATACTCCAAGGATCGAAATTTGGAGGACATAGGTGAACAAGGCTAAGCGATGCGTAGCCCCGAGACTTATTAGGATTGCAATGTCTTTGATTTTCCTGGTTATGAAACCATGAAAAAGGTAGCCGCTTCCCAGGCATGCAAGAAACAGAGCCACCAGTGAAACTAAAGCAAGGAAATCAGAAAGGTAGCGAAGTAATCGGCCTGCTCGGTGCCCCGCTCGCTGATGAGAATATACTCGAATATCGGGTGCCGATAATTCTTGTCCTACCTTTTCGGCAAGAGATTGAGCGTTAATCCCTGCCGGTAAACGAAATAGATGGTTTCTAAAAGCAGTATTTCCTTCCTGTAGCAGCTCTGTTTTTTGAATAAAATTATGACTAATAAATACTTTTGGGGCAAATTCTGCGGGTTGGAATTGCAGTCCTGCATCTTCATGTACGATATCGGAAATTCTAAACTTGGTCTTTCCCAGTGTAATTTGATCGCCCAGGTCCAAGGCAAGCTGACTTCGTAGCTCCGGATAAATCCACGCGATTGGTTTTTCATGAAGCAGGAGATTGTTGAAATCTTTGACTTTGCCTCCAATACTTAGATTAAATTCACCGTGGAAAGGGAAGCCCGGTTCCATGGCCACTACTTTGACTAGTCGGCTTCGATTGGTCGGTCCGGCAACCATTGAAAAGAAGTCAACTGCTTGGACTGACTCCGTTCCTTTAGGCAAAAGAGCTTTGGTTTGGTTAAGTTCCAATGCAGTAAACTCGCGTCTAGTCCGAAGTGCCAGGTCTGCTCCTAATAGTTTTTGTGATTCCATCGATACTTGCTCTTTCACTGAACGCTTGAAGGAATCTATCGTAATAAATCCTAAAAGACCTAAAGAAAGATTAATCATGTAAAAGAAGCAAAATGCTCGATTGTTGCGCATCTCGCGCCACGCATGTTTAAAAGCGAAACTCATATTTCAGATTTAAAAAGTTTTCCGTCTCGCAGGTATAGGCATCGGTCGCAACATTTTGCCAGCTCTTGGTTGTGTGTAACGAGAATGAGAGTTTGTGCTTGTTCTTTGCACAACTTGAAAAGTAATTCCATCACTTCTTTTCCAGTTTTTCCATCAAGGTTCCCCGATGGTTCATCGGCAAGAATTAAGCTTGGCTTGGTAACCATGGCTCTGGCGAGTGCCACTCTTTGACATTCGCCACCTGAAAGCTCTGATGGGAGATGTGAAAGGCGGTGTGAAAGTCCAACATATTCAAGAGCTTTTCTCGCCTTAGAATCAACTTCGGTCTGACGCTGTAACTCAAGGGGTAGAGAGACATTCTCCACGGCAGTTAGGTTGCTCATAAGATGGTATTGTTGAAAAACAATACCTACATTCTCCGAACGAAAGCGAGACAGCTCTTCCTGCTTCATTTTTGCGAGGTCTGAACCGTTAATGACAATACTACCAAAATCAGGTTGGTCCAGACCTGCAAGTAAAGAGAGCAGAGTAGATTTCCCACTTCCACTTTGTCCTAATATGGCAACAGTTTCCCCTTTTTTTACCTCGAGACTGAGCCGATAGAGAACTTCGATGTTTTTACCTGCTTGTTTGTAGGTCTTACTTATTTTTTCAATAGATGCAATCGTTGTCATTATGATTCAAGGTAGGTTTTGAGTAAGGTACTCGAAAACTGTTTCTGAAATTTTCTGATGTCCCGCTTTATTAGGATGAATCCGGTCAGGTAGATTCATGGATGGTTGTCCGCCTACTCCTTCTAAAAGAAAAGGGAGAAGAGGAGTGTCCTGTTCTTTCGCCAAGTCAGGAAACAGGTTGGCAAAATCTTCGGTGTATTGAATGCCGTAATTTGGAGGAATCTTCATTCCTGTTAGTAGGGTGGGGATCTTTTTATCTTTTGCGGCAAGTATGATTTCTTCCAAGTTTTTCTTCGTTTCATTCACAGGAACTCCCCGCAAACCATCGTTTCCGCCAAGAGCAATAATGAGGAAGTCGGGTTGTGATTTTAATAACCAATCAATACGGGAGACTCCACCGCTTGTAGTCGAACCGCTTATTCCTGCATTGATGATTTTGTATTCTTTATTACCAGTACTGGAGAATTCAGAATTTAATTTTTCTTCAAGTAGAGATGGAAAGGCTTGGTCGATAGGCACTCCATATCCTTCAGTTAAGGAATCCCCTAAAATTAAAATACGATAAATGTTTTCAGTGGAAACTTCGATTTTCTTTGAACTTTTATTTTTCGGACCGGGTTCAGATGTGCAACCTGTCTGTAAGGCGATATAATGTAATATAATAAGAATAAATATCCTTGTTGCTATGGTATTTGTCATTTCGTTGATTATGACAAAGAATGTATGGATGTTTCTATTCATGCCAAGAACGATGATCTTTTTAAAATGACTCTGTTGTTAGAAATTCTTGATGAACATGCTGTGTCACTTGATTTCGGTATGTTTCTTATCATTTGGTTAGTACAGGTAATTATTTATCCTGTTTTTCTCCAAGTTAAGGAATCCGACTTTGTTGCCTGGCATCATGGTTATTGCAGTGCCATCGGTTTTTTTGTGCTACCTGTCATGAGTCTACAATTGATCGAAACAGCTTCGACTGGTTTTTTTTCAGGCGGATATTTGTCGATTGCCAAGATAGGTTCAGTAATCGGTGCATGGATAGTTACTTTTCTTTGTTCTGCACCTTATCATAAAAAATTACAGAAAGGTAAGGATTTTGATGTGATTTCACGGCTTATTCGCACCAATTGGATACGAACAATTTTATGGTCGTTGGCTTTCGTTTTATCAGTGTTTTCATATTATAAATGAAATCTTCGATCAAAAGGCAAATTAAGATATGCCCTACATGCGATAGACCTTTTTCTAATCGCAAGAAATGGGAGTCTCGGGGAATTTGGAGCGAAATTGTTTACTGTTCTGATAAGTGTCGATCGGCTAAGAAAAATAGAAAATGAAAATTGTTTGGTGGGTCAAAAGAGATTTTCGAATTTCTGACAACGAATGCCTTACCGAGGCCTTAGTAAATGGCACCAGCGTACTCCCTTTTTTTTGTTGGGAAAGAGAAGTTATCAACGAAGGAGATTATTCAGCTTTTCATTTACAGGCTCAGTGGGAAGGCCTTTCGGGTTTGCATCAAAGTCTCGGAAAGCGTGGGATTAAAAGTAGGGTAGTCATCGGAGAAATCGTCGATCAACTAAAAATTCTTCATCAAAAATATCCTTTTGAAATTTTATATTCTCATCAAGAAACAGGAAATCTTGTGACCTACAGAAGGGATCTTGCCGTCAAAAAGTGGTGTGAGGGCTCAGGAATTAAATGGGTCGAGAAAAATCCAAGTTCCGTAATGCGAGGTGGAGATGCCGACCGACGTAGAATTAAATTAAGACAGACTGATTATCGGAAGTTGAGCCCTCTCGAGATTCCTGAGATGGGTAGCCAAAAATCTGCTGCTGTATCGATCACTCATCCACCTCTACCATGGGAAAAACTTATATCTGAATTTCCTAAATTTTCGAAAGCTAGCGTCAACAATTCTTTAGTCAAGGTTGATGAGCAATCAGCGTGGAAGACTCTACATTCCTTCCTGCAAGATCGTGGGGTGGGATATGCGGGAGGCATTTCATCTCCCAATCATGCTTTCACTAATGGGTCCCGATTATCTTCCCACCTCGCTTGGGGAACGATAAGTCTACGTTCCGTTTTCGACCAGCTCGATAAAAGAAGGGTGGAGTTGGCATTACAGAAAAAAACTGGGCAGTGGAATCGAAGTCTTAGGGCTTTTGAATCACGCCTGTTTTGGAGAGATCATTTTATTCAGAGATTAGAAGCATTCCCGGAGATGGAAAAAAAGGCTTTAAATTCAGCTTATGCAAATCTGGTTTACGAAGATGATCCTTCTATGTTGGCTCTCTGGGTTTCGGGAAGAACTGGATACCCGATGGTGGATGCTTGTATGAGATGTCTTCGCGAATGCGGTTTTCTTAATTTTCGAATGCGTGCAATGGTTGTAAGTTTTGCATGCTATGGTTTACATCTGTCTTGGCGTACTATCCACGAACCGCTGGCACGATTATTCCATGATTACGAACCAGGAATTCATTTATCACAGTTACAAATGCAAGCTGGAGTAATCGGATTTAATGCAATCCGCGTATATAGTCCAAGTAAACAATTTTTGGATCACGACCCTGATGGAGTTTTTGTTCGGAAATGGATACCAGAATTAAAGGAAAGAACAACGGCCGAAATAGCACATGCCCATGAGTCTTTTGTTGAAGGTTACACTCCTGCTGTAATCGACTTAAAAGCTCGGGCAAAGGAAATGAAATCTAGAGTTTTTGAGATCCGAAAAAGTGTTTACGGGAAAAAAATAACTGCATCGGTTCTTTCGAGTCATGGGTCAAGGAAAACTATGAATACGCGAAAGAAAAAAGAGAAAAAAAGTGGTCAAATGACTCTTTTCAAAACTTTATGATTAGGCATTAACTGAATATCGCATCTAAGTTTCTCCATCATTTTCAATTTCTTGAGCCATATTTCAGGTACCCCCGTCTGCATGGCCACGATCGCCCCAACCACAACTCCACGATGGCAGTTATCTCCTCCTGCTTTTGCGTTAGCTAAAACTGCCATGGTGAAATCGTCATGATATTTCCATGCGAAATAAAGAGATGCGACAAAAGATTCGGGTAGATAGCAGGCAGTGCTAAGAATATTACCGACGACATCCCTGTCGTCCATATTTTCCCATTTTTCTAATAGGCGGATAGAGACTCCGGGGATTGGCATAGTTTTGAGAGTGTGGCGAATCGAATCTCCGTTTATTAATCTGTGGAGTATACGAGTCAAATCAGTTGCTGACCGCAGAGTGTTTTCGTGATTGTGAGTCAGGCTTACAAGACTCAAAACATTTGCAAGTTGTTCCGATGGTTCGATTTGATCGATAGCTTCCATAGCAGCTAGCAGAGCAGGGATGCAACTAAGTCCGCCTATGTGGTAATCGGGAATACCGCATGATTGAAGAGGTTTACCCTTGGCATAATTTGTAAAAAAAGCGCGATGATACTCCTCGGCGTAAGTATCGAGATGCCAATCAGGCGTGAGCATGACATGTGCGTATCTTTTTAACCAAGTTTCTGGATCAAATCCACCATTGATAATTGAATCACGGTAGAGTTCTGATGCGAGTTGTAAGTTTAAAGTGTTATCACCAGATTCAAGAAATTGATGATAGTGAACACCCTTTTGCCCCCAATATTTTGCCTGTCTTCCAAGAATATCAGCTTTTGAATTTAAAGGACTGTATGAACTTCGCCATAAAATACTGTCTGGATGGTGAGCCTTTGGTTTGCAGTAGGTTTGAAAATCTCCGTAATCTGCATCAAGGGATTGCCTGTTGTAGTACCAATGCACAGGCATAGAAATTGAATCAGCGACCAAAGAACCGAGAAATGCATTTTGTAAACTCATAGTGTACTTTATAATGGGTATTTCATCCTTAACAAATAATCCCATTTTTTATGTCCCTTTCTAAATTAACCTTATTTTACGATGAAATCTATTCATCTGGTCTAGATCGTACTGCAAGGTTTCCCGTGGATAGATACCAACTGCTAGCTCGGAAGCTCTTGGATAATGATTATAATAATTCCATTTGTTGGGGTTGTCCAAGATTAGCAACCAAAGAGGAAATCTTACTTGTGCATGAAAAATCTTATATCGAGAGGTTTTTAAATCATCAACTTAAGGAAGATGAAATACGCCGTATTGGACTGCGTCCCTGGAAGGACGCAATTGTTGAACGAACTTTACGTTTAATTGGTGGTGCATTGGATGCATTAGATTGTGTTTTAATAGATGGACACACCATGTCAGGTAACATGGCTGGTGGTACTCATCATGCTTTTTTTAAAGAGGGAGCTGGATATTGTATCTTTAATGATTTGGCCATATGTGCGGAGAAAGCACTTCAGTCCAAAGATATCAATCGGGTACTGATTCTAGATTTAGATGTTCATCAAGGTGATGGTACTGCTAAAATTTTTGAAGATGATAGTCGAGTCTACACGGTTTCCTTGCATGGAAAGAATAATTTTCCATTTCGTAAACAAACAAGCGATTGGGATGTTGAGTTTGAAAATGATACAGAAGATGAGGAGTACCTAAGAGTTTTGGATGTCGTTTTGGCAAAATTGTTTTGCATAGATTTTGATATTCTTTTCTTTCAAGCTGGCGTGGATGCACTTGATTCAGATGCTCTTGGTTTGCTCAAATTATCTAGGGAAGGATTAAAAAGTAGAAACGAGAAAGTATATGCTTGGCGTGAATCGATGGGGATTCCGATGATTCTTTTTATGGGTGGCGGATATGCCAAACCAATTGAAGATACAGTGGATGCTTTTAGTGATCTTTTTTTAGAAGCTGCCAATAATCTTCAAAGTTAGAAACAGCTAATTTTCTTCTTAGCGAATAGTTTCCATTCTTTCAGAAAATAATTTCCTCTGCTTGAGAAGTTGTTTGCGGTGCTTTGGGTCTTTGGCTTGATTAGTGAATTGCTGCGGGTCAGCTTTCATATTGTAAAGTTCCTCAGTTCCATCTCTGTACTTCATATAAGACCAATCTGATGTTCTAAGGGAAGTTCCTTTTGGAACAAAAGAGAGAGCTGTTCTTTTGATTTGAGCTTGTGGGTTTTTGAGAATGGGAAGGAGGCTTTCTCCTTGATTACTTCTGGGGATTGATAATCCCGCTAGATCGCAGGCTGTCGGAAACAAATCCACCAACTCGACGATTGAGGAACTTTTTCCCGGTTTTTGACCGGGAGCCTTAATGATGAGTGGTACACGGGTCACTTCTTCCCTAAGGTTGCCTTTTTGCCAAAAGTGGTGTTCTCCAAGCAGGTAGCCATGGTCACTAGTAAAGAAAATGGCGGTGTCATCGTCCAATCCAAGTGCTTTGAGTGCCCCGAGAATACGACCGACCTGTTGATCCATAAAGGTAACGGTCGCCAAATACCCTGACCACATCCTCCTTTGGTTGTCGGGAAACTTGTCGATCCCGAAGTGCTGCGAGTTGGAATTGGAAATACCCATTTTGGGAATGTCGTTCCAGTCGTTTTTAGGGACAAAAGGTAGCTTGATTTGCTTGTAAGGATAGGTCGCAAAATATTGCTCTGGAGCAACATTGGGATAGTGAGGGCGGACAAGCCCTACCGCGAGGAAGAAGGGCTTTTCATCTTCCCTGAAGCTTTGGAGCAGTTCGATTGATTTGGTGGCGGCTTTCCAGTCAGGCTGGTCGGAGCCGTCTCCTTTATAATCAACAGTAACGAACATCCGGAAGGGCATCTTAGTGGACTGCCGTCCCTCGGATTCAGTCGTGAATTTGTTGAGGTTTAGACATGCGTAGTTTCCTGGTGTGTGGGCCTCTTTCCCTTGCATGTTGTACTTGGCAGACCAGCATGCGGGTATATCTGCTCCATCCGTGCCGGCAATGATGTCACCCGGCACGCGCATGTGAAAGATCTTGCCAACCCGGGTACTGGAGTAACCATTTTTTTGAAAATGCTCTCCCCATGTGATTTCCTGACCGCCGTGATAGCGTCCACGCATGAAGCTTGCCCGGGAAGGGTAGCAGGCAGTCCCTTGGCAATAGGCGTTTTGGAAGAGTGTTCCTTCCTTGGCCAATTGATCTACATAGGGAGTCACCGCAACCTTGTTTTCATAGCAGGCGAGAGCGTCCGCCTTGAGGTCATCGGAAACGATAAGAAGAATATTTTTGAACTTAGCCTGAACAGATAGAGTTGTAAGGAAAATAAAAAAAAGAACTGTTTTACTCATCATCCATTCAGATGTTTGAGGCTTTTACGAATACTATCCAGCGGTGCAGGGGAGTGATCCTGCTCGACATGACAGTGCTTTACTCCGGCCTTTCTGGCAGCCTGCATTATCGGTTTCATCGGAATCATGCCGTCTCCAATTTCATCAAATGCATCAGGCTGAAGTTTGCCGTAATTCGGGCAAGGAGTGCCTTTTTTCAGGTCCTTTAGGTGGAGTTGAGAGATACGCCGCCCAAGCTTTCTTAACATGGTAATGGGATCCACCCCTCCAACTTTTAACCAGAAGACATCTACCTCGAAAAACATGTCCTTAGAGAAATCTTCCACGAACACATCATACCCTGTTTTACCTTTGCTCAAGGGTTGGAATTCGAAGGCGTGATTGTGATAAGCAAGGCGAATGTCCGCTTGCTTAGCTTGGGATGCACCCTTGTTAAGCAAATCGGCCGTTCTCTTATAAGCGGACAAGTCAGCACGGTCAACTTCGTGAAGATAGGGGACGACGAGGTCAGTCAATTTCAACCTGTTGGCAGTTTCGAGAATCTGCTCAAAGGGTTCTCCCCCTCTTTTCTCAGGTGCGAGGAGTGAATTCCAATCGAAATGAGAAGAATTCACTTTCATACCAAGATCACGGGATTGTTTGATTAATTCGAGTGCTTGGGGTGAGGGGAATCCGTAGGGCTCAACCTGCTTGTAGCCAATCTGAGCCACCTCAGTGAGGGTCTTGGACAAGTCTTTCTTGATCGGGTTACGAAGGGTGTAAAGCTGGAGCCCGATCTTGTCCAAATAGGGAGTACTGGATGTGCGTGCGAATGATGGAAGGCAAACGGTAAGTCCGCTTGTGAAGTGTATGAAGGATCGACGATTCATGGATAGTTGGTATACATCCACGGGCAACAGGTTTGCAAGATATCAATTCGGGTCTTTTGGTTTTTGATGAGGGAGAGGAGATGATTCATCTTTTTGGGAAAAGAATGCGATTTTAAATTTCCTAAAGAATGAAAGAAAGAAGAGGCAAAAATGAAAGCAGGAGGGAAGGGCGGCTGATACCCCCATGATCAGTCCGAAGTAGATGTTCTTTACATTCTCCCGGCCAGTCGGGTCCTGCAATGCTTGAACGGCCCGAGTGGTGTATTTCGTACTTCTATCCACCAGTTCTTCAGGTGCATTTTCCCATATACTGATGATCCAACCTCCAAATGTAAAAACAAACAAAACCCAAAAGGTTGCGAGAATGGCGATGATCAAATCGAGAGATAAATGAAAAATGTAATCTGAAGTTTTTTGTGCAGCCAAAGCTCTTCTTATTATCCAAATCGTTATGAAAAAAGATAGGCTGTCAAACAAAGCACCAAAAAAGCCAACAGGTATTTGCAACTTAATATAATGTGATGCCTCGTGAGTTTGCATATAAAAAGGGAAAGCTGTGTAAATAGCCCACCAGTAACATCCAATATTTAAGAAAATAAAAAATATGAACAGGAGAGGGAAAAAAAAGACAATCCTTCCCCTCCTTCGTTCATACAGGTCTAGTATCGTATGAAGCGAATCTCTCCAAATCGAAATAATTTCGCTCATGACTCTTTTAAATATTTATGGATCTAGCTTTACATGCCTGTTTTCAGAAACTGAGGTTTCGCATGCTTCAATCATTTTCATACAAGTTATGGCATCGTCGAGAGTTGATAAGGGTTGTTCTCCAAGCCCGATTACTTTTTCGAGAAAGTGTTTGCCCGTTTCACGGATAGTGTAAGGGTAAGCGGAATAGGTTTGGGAGTGTACGACAGCAGGAGTATTTTCTACCCAGTCGCGATAGCTGTATCGAGTGGCTCCTTTAGTACCGATAATTTTGATCATAAAAGTCCATGGGTCACCCGCATGGTCATCAGATGCGAAACTGGCGCAAAGGTGAGACATTGCGTGGTTTTTCATTTTCATAGTTACCATGGCAATATTTTCCTGTGGTACGGAGCCATCATTGACCGTGGATTTCATGCATGAAACTAGTTCCGGTTCGCCAACTAGATAAAGTGAGCAGTAAGCATGGTGAGTAAGGATCTGACGGATTACACCTGGGTACCTTCCCGCTACTTCTTCGGGGTGATGAATATTGTAAAGTACATAGAGTGAGACAATATCGCCCAATTTCCCTGAATTTATCATTTCCTTTGCTCTGAGGATTGATGGCTCATAGATGTAATTATGTACAGGAGCCACTTGTACCGAGTTTTTTCTAGCAGCTTCTCTTAAATCTTGAATTTCGGATATGGTAACAGCTGTAGGTTTTTCAACTAAGACATGTTTGCCCGCCTCAATTGCCTGCTTTGCATAAGCGTGATGGGTCTCCATGTTCGTAAGAATATAGACAACATCAACTGCTTGGATCAGTTTTTCTGGAGATTCAAAAACTCTACAATTGAAGAGGGCTGCTTTTTCCTCAGCTTTGGCTGGTGTACGATTCCATATCCCAGTCAGTTCTGCTCCCGCTGCTTGGATAACTCCCTCTCCGTGTAAATAGGCGATATCGCCTGCTCCTATAAAACCAACTTTTATCATTTCTCTTTTATCTCGTTCAAACAACTTTTTTTCAAGGGAAAGTGAATAATTGGTGTTTTGGGCTTTTCAGTTCGTTGAATCTCGCCATGGTTCAGATAAGTTTATGATAAAAAAGAAAATCATCCCAAGGCTTAGTTTAAAGCATATTTTTACGGGTGTTTTTTGTGGTGTAATTCTTTTATTCGCCTTGTTGTGGTTGAGTGCTCCTATCATCTTTGATTGGGGTATTAGATATTTATCCAGTGCAGTCGATCCCGAAGAATTTGATGTCCAAGTTGAACAATTGGATCCTTGGGAAACAAGAATTAATCAGGTGGTTTTTAACACAGAAGAAGCGAATTTAACGATTGGAAGTGTACATCTCCAATATGATCCGGTTGGCTTGGCTCTTGGGGACTTAAATTCTTTTACCGTGCGTAATTTGGATTTAACCCTTGATGGTAAGCATCTTCTTGATGAAGCCTTATCTGAAAAAGAAGTTAAGGAAGAGGCAGATATTGAATGGCTCGGAGAAATTGGTGAGTTTTTATCTGATCCTCGCCTTAAACATCTCCGAGTTTTGAATTCCGATATTTCCCTAATGTGGACGGGTCTGATATTACCATTGAAATTTGAATTAAAGGGTGACTACAACGAAGGCTTGGCCAGGTCTACATTTGATGGAGATTTTGCGGAGTTTCCCTTTCTCTCTGAACTGCGTTTTTGGCGGGAAGAGAAAGATACTTATGCGGATATTCAAGTGGAATTTACGGATCTTAATAAGAGTAAGAAGTTGAAATCCATATTTGAGAGATTTTCAGGAGTAACCATTGGGGATGATTTATCTTTCAATTCTGGAGACTTGGTAATGGAAGGCGTTGGTCGAATAGACGGCAATATGTTTCAAGATCTTTTTCTAGAGTTTAACGGCACCAATATTTTTGGTGAATTGAATGGTTTTCCTTTTTCTATTCATAAATTCATTTCCTTTATTACTCCTAAAGAGGGAGGAGATTTAGATTCGCGAACTTATGCAAATCTAGAAATCCCAAGCTATGCAAGATTCCGAGGAATAGCTTTGGGTGCAGATTTGGATGGAGAAATAATGACAATTAGACCATCAGTTCAAAATATAGATACATCTGAAACCTTTGGTCAAATGAGCCTTAGGGGGTTGAGCTTACCAGTTGTTGATCTTAATTTTTCCAATGTAAGAGAATTTCCTTTGGACCAGCCGTTAGATATTTTCTTTGATTCCTGGAGTGTTGCTAATGGAGCATTTAGTCTGATGGATGGTAGATTAAACTTTATCTGGAATGAGGATATCGAAATTCTTGGGTTACAAGTTTTACCGCTTAATGCTATACTGGCTGATCTAAATATTCGATTATTGGGTCTTTCATTTAATGGTCTGTTAAATCCCGTAAAGCCATTATATCCTAAGTTTAATCAGATTCTTTCCTGTGAAAAAGCAGTACTAGGGGAAGATTCTCTGATTGAAAATCTTTCTTTAAGTTTTCGCACTGCTGGTGAGTCTGTATTACAAGTTAATTCGGTAACTGCGAGGGTGGCGGGAATATTAGCTGATTTTTCACCTGCGAATGTAACCGTAATTTTATCAGAGGAAAACCCGGGGGAATATAAAGTTGATTTTAATGGTTCTGATATTCGATTGGGTGGTGAAAAATTTATGATCGATGGATTAAGTGGATCTATTACGATTCAGTCTTTTGATCCTTTACTTACAAGTGAATCTAATCAATTAACTTTCAAAAAGTTAACTGCTGGGGATTTGGTAATGGAAGATGGTAATTTCAGTTTTGCGGTAAATGAGGGTGGAGAGTTTATCATTTCAAATTTTTCTGTTCGGGGTTTTGGTGGAAGTATCGAGGTTGAATCTGCGAAGTGGAAGATGTATACGGATTTTTTTAAATTTGAGACAAAACTGTCGAATGTGAATGGTCAGCAAATAGCTGATTTTTTTGATGAATTGGGGGTCAATATCGATGGTAACTTTTCTGGTCTTGTTTCTTTTTCTAATTATGATGGAGTGTGGGATTTTGGAACAGGCTTTCTTCAACTCGATCCGTCTGAAAATGCACACATCAAATTTAAAAAAGGTGATATGATTTATGGAGGTATTGATCCGAATGATCCCCAAAATGAAAATTTAAAACTTACGGCGTGGGCTCTTCAAGATCTTGCTGTCGATGGAATGAGGATTAATTTTAAAGTTTTGGAAAATGAGCGTCAGATAATTATGAGTATTAATGGAGTTAGGGAAACGGATGATCGAAAAGTAGACTTGGATTATAAACCACGGTTTCTGGGTGGTTTGCAGGATTTGTTAAATTGGAAAGCAAATATGGTAAGACCTTAGGCTTTTAATATTGGTAATTTCACTAAATAGCTGAAAACCAGTTTGCAGAATTCTTCGATATAGCATTACATTGAAAAAATGTATAAATCATCACTTGGAATCTTTTTGTTTTCTATTATTTTTGCTCTTTTTTCATGCACCCCAATAAAAACCGAGCACCATATTACTTTAGATCACAATATTACCATTAAAATTGAGAAAGAGGTGAATGATTTCCTTGATGAACTCTATGATGACGAACCTTCTATCTCCGAATAAATATACAAGCCATGAGTAAATTAATTTTATCTAAGACATTCATTTTCTTAAGTTTCCTTTCTTTAACTCTTACAATTAATTCATTTGCAGACTTCAGTAGTCGGATGAAGGAAAGACTACCTGAAATTGTGAAAGCCAAAAACAGTGGTTTTATTGGAGAAGGAACTGAGGGTTTGGTTCATGTTAGAGGAACTGGAACCAAGGCAGTAAAAAAATTAGTGGATGACGAAAATAATGACCGCAAGATACTTTTTTCGGCAATGTCGAAAAAAACGGGAGGTTCTGTGGATGAAGTGGCATCTAAGTTTTCCAAAGCTTTAGTAAAAAAAAGTAAAAAAGGGCATTGGTTTCGGAAATCTTCAGGTAAGTGGATTCAAAGAAATTAAAATTAGCAGATTTATTTGATTTAATCCTCCCGGAGTGCTTCTGGGTACGAGAATTTCGCTGGTTGAAGTCTTTTTCATTGTCCATTCATTATCCTTTGTCAAATTAGGTGGCATTAATGGAAGAAATAATTGAAAGAATTTTAAGTCATCCACTGTTGATAGTCTGCTTGAGCTTAGTTTGCCTGTTGCTCCTTTTCTCTATCCTCAAGGGTTTGTTGAAATTGGCAATTTGCGCTTTGATTGCGGGAGGCTTGTTTATGGGCTACCTGCACTATTTTCAGGAAGAATATCCGTTGCCGGATGTTGATTTCGAAAAGCTAGAAGAAATAAAGGGTACGATCCTTAAGTATGTACCTGTGGACTTGAATTCAACTTCGGATTTAAATTTTTCTCTGCCAGACCGAAATTCCACTTTGACTCCCCGTATTCCTTAGAATTTGGAATTCGGGGTATTCGTACTATGAAATCTGCTTGGCCTCTTTTTCTGGCTTGGAAACAATTATTTCCTTCCCAACGGAAAGTATCCTTTTTTTCATTGTTAGCAATTATTGGAGTGGCTTTAGGAGTAAATGTGATGATTGTTGTTGTGGCATTCATGCAGGGTTTTCAGCAGAAATTCAGGACTGATATTATTGACTCGCAGGGCCATGCAAGAGCTGTCCCCTTGCATCGACAATTAGATTGGCGGGAAAGCGTTGAAACTATCAAGGGAAAATCCCAAGTTTCAAAAGTTACGCCCTATCTTCAAGGACACTTATTAGTTCAAAATAGAGATTACAATGCTGTGCCTTTTTCGATGGGAATTGAACCTACTGATGGAAATGGTGTTCTACCAATTAATGAGTTTCTCAAAAATGGGCATATTGCAATTCAAGGGTATGACAGCAAGGATTTAACGCCTGTACCAACTACTCAAACGCTCGAGGATGATGTGGTTTTTATTACTCAACAGGTAGCTAACCGTCTCGGTGTTAGACCATCCACAATTTTACAAATTTATGATCTCAATAAATCTGAAAATAATTCAATTTCAAAAGGAGATATATCCGTAGTTCGACTTGACCCATTCGTCAAAAGTGGAGAGTGGGTCATCGAGTTCAGCAATGATCAAAATTTCAGCTTACGAAATGCGTTAGGTACAATAGAGAGGCATGCTTCATTAGGTTCGGGACCCCCGGATTTAGGATGGGGATATCCGAAATTTGATATAAAAGAAGGAGACTATCCATTTGCCTCAGGAGATATCTATAAGTTTCAGGTATTCCGCTCATCTATCCTTGAAGTCTATTCACCAAGTATGATTGAAAATGCCAAATCAGACGAGATGGCTCCTCCTCGAGAGGTTCGAGTGGGAGGAATATTTGAGGTCCCATGGCAGGGCTTTCATGCAGATGCACTCTTTGGTACACGTCGCTTTATGGAAGATATGCGTGGTGAGGTAGATGTGTGTGATGGGTTTTTCATTAAATTTAAATCGGAATTTTTTGAGGATGAAGGAAGATTAGGTCAGCTTTGTACTAAATTAGAAGATGACTTAGATGGAGATTGGAGTGTTATGCCATGGTTTGTGGAAAATGCGTGGTTCTTTGACCTTTTAAAGTTTGAGGAGTATCTAATGGTTTTGATTATGATCCCAATTGGTCTCGTAGCTGCCTTCGCCATTGCCATTGCTTTAATGACAACTGTTCTAAGGAAAATTAGAGAAATCGGGCTCCTTGTTGCAATGGGAGGTAGCCGGTTTGCAGTGGGTACAATTTTTTGCTTTCAGGGTTTTATCATTGGATCAATGGGCGCGTTACTTGGTTGTGCTTTAGCATTGCTCTTTATTCGGTATCGAGACTCGTTAATGAATTTTATTGTTACTCGTATTGCAGGTGAGGAGGGGCAGGCTGGGGTCACTCAGTTCTATGATTTCTACAGTCTTGATGTACCATATCCATGGGAGTCAGAGCAGAGCCTTTCTACTTTTTTGACCTTTATTCTTTTTGCAATTCTAGTTTCGACTGTTGCTGGGTTACTTCCTGCTTGGCGGGCAGCCCGAATGAATCCAGCGGAGGCTTTGCGAAGTGAGTAACAATGATCGAAATATTGTTCTGCAAGCTGAGGGCTTATGTAAAAGCTTTTCGGTCGTTGGTGAAAAGCTAAAAGTATTGGAAGAAATTGATTTAAAGTTAAAAAAATCTTCCTCCTTAAGTATACGGGGAGACTCCGGATGCGGAAAGACAACTCTTCTGAACTTACTGGCACGATTGGAACCAGCTGATTCGGGCCTGCTCCATTGGGGAGCAAAAATAATTAATGCACAAGATAAACCATGTTCTAAGGAAGCAAACTGGCGTGCAAAATATATTGGAGTCGTTTATCAATCCTATTATCTAATCCCTGAATTAACAGTGCTTGAAAATGTGATGATGAGTGTAAGGCTTTCAAAATTATCACTCACCAACTATAAAGAAAGGGCGCTCCAATTATTGGAAGAAATGGGAGTTGGCAATAAATGTCAGCAAATTCCAACGAAATTATCCGGTGGGGAAAGACAAAGAGTTGCGATTGCCCGGGCTTTGGTGAATAATCCAGTAGTCATCTTAGCTGATGAGCCAACTGGTAACCTTGATGAACGAACTGGTGGGGAAGTTATGGACTTACTTCTCAATACCTGTTCGAAAGAAGGGACGAGTTTAATTCTTGTAACCCACAACCCGAATTATGCACGGGCTACAGAACAGTCCTCGTTTCTGAAAGATGGAAGATTAATCTATGAGTAAAATTACCAAGTTATGAATTTAAAAGTAATGGAACCCATTTCTTGCGGTGTAGTTGGAGTGGGTTATCTGGGACAACATCACGCTCGCATCTATCAAGAGTTAGATGAAGGTAGATTTATTGGGTTTTATGAACCAAATGATGATGCTGCACGCAAAATTGAAGAGGCCTATGGATGTCAGCGATATTTATCACTCGATGAATTAGGC
>JAOFOL010000040.1 GCA_028042835.1 Opitutales bacterium
TCGATAACTGAAATTGCTCAATACCTTAGGCTACTTTACGCCAAAATAGGAATTCAATTAAGTGAATTGACCAAAAAACCTTTAGAGAAATCTAGTTCTTCTCAGATCGAGCAGAAAATTATTAAGTTCTTCAAGAAATCTTATCAAAACAATAACCCCCAGCTATCCCTGCTCTCCCCTCTTGTTTCAAGTCGCAAAGGTCACCATAAACCAATAGTTAATTGGGCTTTAGAAAAAGGATTTTATGAAGTTAGGTGCGATGGTAAATACTTTAACACCCAAGACTTCGAAGGGCTGGACCGCTACAAGTTGCACGATATTGAAGCAGTTATTGGCAAGTGGGATTCAATGCCATCTATCGCACATTTAAAATCGTCAATCGATTTAGCATTAAAAATCGGTAAAGGAAGATGTTTATTATCCATCGAAAACGAAAATTTGGATAAATGGTTCTCCACCACAAGGGTAGACCCAGCAAATGGTACAGCTTACCCGGAACTTGAGCCTTCTTTCTTCTCATGGAATTCAGCTAGAGGTAGGTGTGAATATTGTAAAGGCTATGGCAAAATATATGATTGGATGAAAGATGACCTTCCTGCTAGTGGAGATTGGTGGAGCATGAAGGATGGAAGTACTTGTCCGAAATGTAATGGGCAAAGGCTCGGTAAAATAGCCAGAAATGTAATCTTAAAAGACACCCAGAATCATTGCCTAACTCTTCCCAAACTTTTGGCATTACCTCCTGAAGATATTGTTAACTTTCTCCAATCCTTAAAGGTAAACAAACTTGAACAACCCATTTGTGAAAGTACGATTCCTGAGATCGTTGAGCGATTGGGCTTCATGCAGGAAGTGGGCTTGGGATACCTATCTCTTGACAGGGATACATCTTCTTTATCCGGAGGTGAAGCTCAAAGAATCAGACTGGCTAGTCAATTAGGTTCAAACCTTTCAGGAGTATTGTATGTTTTAGATGAGCCTTCTATTGGATTACACCCAGTGGATAATCAGAAGCTTCTTGGTTCACTTCGTGCCCTTCTGTCGCGCGGAAATTCTTTGCTTGTAGTAGAGCATGACGCAGAAACTATTGAGCAGGCCGACTTCATAATCGATATTGGTCCAGAGGCTGGACCCAAAGGTGGTAAGCTTATCTCTTTTAAAAGAAACTCATCGAGTGTCTCTGAATCGTCACTGGCTTATATTTCTAAAAGTAAACTGAATGGGAAATTCAAAAAACTTCCTCCGCTGAAAGGTATCCGAGATTCTAAAGATCGAAATTGGCTAAGACTCAAAAATGCAGGCTTCCGGAATATTAAAAAGACTTCTGTTGATTTTCCGATGGGGCGGATGATTGCATGCTGTGGAGTTTCTGGAGCCGGTAAATCTACCCTAATTCGCGGGATCCTTTTCCCAGGAGTCAAAGAAGCCATCAAAGCAAAATGCTCAACCCTCAAAACCGATAAAGGAAATATTTTAAATGCTGAATCCTTCGGGAAGGCTATCGAAGTCGACCAAAAGCCAATCGGAAAAACTTCTAGATCAACTCCTGCAACTTATCTTGGCGTTTGGGACAGAATTAGAAATCTCTTCGCACAACTTCAAGAATCTAAAACCCGCGGTTTTACTTCAAGTACTTTTTCATTCAATGTTAAAGGAGGGCGATGTGAATCTTGCAAAGGAAATGGAAAACTTAAATTGGAGATGAATTTTCTTCCTGATTCCTATGTTAGTTGCCCATCTTGCAACGGGATGCGATTTAAAAACGAAATTTTAAATCTTAAATGGAAAGGTAAAAATATTGCTGATGTATTAAATCTTACCTTTGAGGAAGCATTTCATTTTTTTACTTTCGATCTACCATTAAAAGAGACTTTTGGCTTAATGATTGAAACCGGACTTGGCTACATACGTTTAGGGCAAGCATCTCCAACCTTGTCTGGTGGTGAAGCTCAAAGGCTTAAACTTGCCTCTGAACTAGCGTGCGGCATAGACAAAGGTAAACTAAGTAGTAGACCAAACACTAAACCTAATTTCTATGTTCTTGAAGAACCAACGATAGGCTTACACCAAAAAGACCGAATTAAACTGCTTAACTTGCTACAAAGACTCGTTCGTGAAGGAAATACTGTTGTTGTTGTAGAGCATGATGTTGACCTAATTGCCGCTGCAGACTATGTGATTGAGATGGGTCCCGCCGGCGGTAAGAAGGGCGGTAAAAAAATCTTTCAAGGAAGTGTACAGCAACTTTTAAAATCTAAAAAAAGTATAACTTCAAGTTTTGTTAAGAAAGCTATCGGTCCCCTTATTTAACAACTCTAATAAAGATTTTTTTTCCTGCTTTAATTATCAATTCATCCGCACCATCTTCTAGCGTGATTTCAGCTTCGGGATCAGAAGCTTTTTCATTGTTCACCTTTACACCTCCTTGCTTGACTAATCTGCGGATGGCTCCTTTAGAATCAAAATTTTCCGTATTCAATAACATACTTAACAAAGTTGGTTTATCCAAATCAAGAGATGAGATCGAAAATGTTGGCATTTCTGTGGGCAATTTACCCTTGGAGAAAACTTTGGAGAATTCGGCTCTCTCGTTTTTCCCCACAAATTCATCAAAAAATAAAGAAGTCAAAGATTCAGCCAAAGTTTTCTTTGCATCCATTGGGTGAAGATTTTTCAAGTCATCGAGTTGATTATCATTAAAATTTAACAAAAGCTTAAAATATTCCCACATTGCATCGTCGGAAAGAGACATGATCTTCCCGAAAATATCTTTAGAAGAGTCATTGAATGCAATGTAATTATCGTAACTTTTAGACATTTTTCTTACTCCATCGAGCCCGACCAATAGAGGCATTGTTAATACCGCTTGTGTTGCCATGCCCATGTCTTTTTGCAGATTTCTACCAACCAGCATATTAAAGAGCTGATCACTACCACCAATCTCGAGATCTGATTCCAAAACGACAGAATCATAACCCTGTATTAAAGGGTACATAAATTCGACCATCGATATCGGCTGTTTCGACTTAAAGCGCTTTGAAAAATCGTCTCTTTCCAACATCTGGGCAACCGTCATCTTCCTGGTTAAATTTAGAGATTCGGCAAAACTCATCTTCGAAAACCACTCACTATTCTTCCGCACAATAGTCTTTTCTCTGTCTAATATTTTAAACGCCTGTTCTAAATAAGTACTGGCATTTTTTTCAACTTCTTCTTCAGTTAACTCTGGTCGCAAATCGGACCTACCACTGGGGTCCCCAATCCGTGCCGTGTAGTCTCCAATCAATAGAATTGCCTCATGACCAGCATCCTGAAATTGTTTTAATTTATTAAATACAACTAGATGTCCAAATGTCAGATCTGGCCTTGTCGGATCGACTCCAAACTTAACCCTGACTTTTTGACCCGAGCAGATTTTCTCGGCCAATTCTTCTTCACCAATAATTGTTTCTACCCCTAAAAGTAAATTTTTTATATCCATGTACAAGATGGTTTATTAATTGATAGAGTAACTAAGGACGAGCGAAGAATTGATTTTATTAGCCTCTAAAGTGTGATTCCGCTTGCTTTCAAAGAACACAACATTACGAAATTAACCTGTTAACCCTACCACCCAAGCAAAGAAATTATGTTAAACATTGGCGATACCGCACCCAACTTTTCACTTAAAACTAAAAACGCTGAAGGACTTAAAGATATTTCTTTAAGCGATCATAAGGGAGAACAAGCTGTTGTTCTTCTCTTTTTTCCTTTTGCATTCACCAGCGTATGCACTGAAGAAACCTGCTCTGTGCGAGACGATTTGGCATCCTACAATGGATTAAATGCACAAGTTTATGGAATCAGCGTAGATAGCCCGTTTGCACAGGAAATAATGTCACAAAAAGAGAATCTCAACTTTCCTTTATTGAGTGACTTTAACAAGGCAACTTCCAAAGCTTATGATGTTCTATATGAAGATTTCATTGGTTTTGCAGGGGTATCAAAAAGATCAGCATTTGTAGTTTCAAAAGAAGGTACAATTCAACACGCTTGGTCATCAGATGATCCCAAACAGTTGCCTGACTTTGATGCCATTAAGGCATCCCTTCAGTAATCTTCTAGAGGAAGTCCGTGAACAAAGAACCTCTTTATCAAGTTCACGATTCACAGCAAGCAGCTGTACTACTAGTATTATCAAAGGCTTCTTACACAAATTGCGAACCTGCAAGAAACTTTTTCGATCAAAGGTTTAAAGATGGTCAAAGATTTTTCATCGTAGACTTCGAAAACTGTACCAGCGTTGATAGTACTTTCTTGGGCATACTCGTTCGTTTAGCCCTCAACTTAAGGAATTCAACTGAACCGGGAAAATTAGCTCTCGTTAACCTAACCGGGAGAAATCTGGAAACTGTTCGTAATTTAGGAATTCATAGAATTGCCGAAATTAGTTCCTTCTCCATAGAGAATGAAACGGATTTAAAATCTCTTGATGCTAATAAAAACAGCTCGGCTAACTCGGAAACTATATATCAG
Source organism: Opitutales bacterium (assembly GCA_028042835.1). Lineage (GTDB taxonomy): Bacteria > Verrucomicrobiota > Verrucomicrobiia > Opitutales > Seribacteraceae > Seribacter. Next base: position 4,516 of record JAOFOL010000040.1, read on the forward strand.
GCTCACAAAACTTTAATGAATCTTAATGCAAAGAACTTACGAATGTTTTGCGATGTAGTTAGCTTTCTCGAAAAGGAAGCTGATAAAGATAAGTAAACCAAACAAATGAACCCCATTGTCTCATTATTAATCGGCTTGATCCTGGGACTAGCCGTTCATTTTTTCTATAAAAGGAAGACGAATAAAAACACGAATGAACTAGAAAATAAAAAGGCAAGACTTGAGCAGGAAAAAGAAATTGTTGTAGATTTTATGCATAACCTTGCTGTCGCGATAGGGGAGGGTGTACCAAAACAAGAATTGTACCAACGAATTGCCCATACTGCGGTGATTACTACGGGTGCAATGAGTGCATGTATTTATGAAAAAAATCCTAGCGGTAGATTACAGGGTGTCGCAGTCGAAGGACTTTTCCCTCCTCAGCGGGCAATTAAACAATCTAAAGCAAAAGGAAATGAGTCGAGAGCTCAGTTTCTTGAAAGTATTCTCAGGTCCGAAACCTTAGAGGAAGGGGAAGGCATTGTGGGGCAGGTTGCCAAGACAGGAAAAGCGGTTCTTGTAGAAAATGCAATGCAAGACCCGAGAGTAGTGATCCATCATGATAAGTCTCTTAAATCTAAGTCTTTGGTTTACGCACCTTTGATTCATGATGATAAAAGTTATGGCGTATTAGTTGTGGCAAACCCGGCAAATGGACTTTCGTTTTCACAAATGGATTTCTCCTTAATCAGCTCTCTTGCTGAGCAGGCAGCCCTTGCAATTAAAAACTCAGATGCCATGAATCTACGATTAGAGAAATCACGTATTGATTCAGACCTTCATCTTGCCAGTGAAGTCCAAGAATTATTTTTAACCCACCAATTTCCAGAGCACAAAGGTATAGAACTCGATGCTCAATATCTTCCATCAGCCCAGGTTGGGGGGGACTTCTATGATTTTTATAAACTTTCTTCTACAAAATTTGCGGTCTGTATTGCGGATGTATCAGGCAAGGGAGTGCCCGCCTCCTTACTTATGGCGATATGCCAAACTAATCTTCGTCATTTTGTAAAAAAATCAACAAAGCCTTCTGACATACTTAAGAGTTTAAACGAACAGCTCGAAGAGCGAATTCGTCAGGATATGTTTATCACTTTATTCTTTGCAATCATTGACACCAAAAGTAAAAAAATAACTTACTCACGGGCTGGACATGAACCTGCTTTAATGATCAGAAATGATAAGTCTGGAAACTCAACCGAAGTCGAAGAATTACATGGAAATGGAATGGCGGTAGGTATGGTTCCTTCCCAAATTTTTGATGAGATGATTGAAGATAAAGAAACTACATTCAATTCAGGCGACTGTCTCTTGTTATTTACGGATGGTGTGAATGAAGCAACAAATCAAGAAGGAGAAGAATTTAGTATTCAAAACCTGAAATCATTTGCATCTACAAATAGAGCATTAAGTCCAAAGAGTATTAATCGAAAATTAATTTCTAAACTTGATAGTTTTTCTTCATCCCAATTTGAGCGAGATGACATTACCTTATTATGCGTAAAAAAATCTTAAATTTAAGGTATTTTTCTCTCATCAAAATCAATAATATCTGCAAAAGAAATCAAATCATCACGAGAGCTTGCATCTAAATTCTTACGAACTTCAATCAGTTTTTCCTTTGCCATGTCTGCTGTTCCCATTTGGACCACTTTTCTATTCCATACATGAGCTTTTAAATTAGCGGGAAAGATTGTCATTAAACATGCATCCAATTCTTCTTCCCCGTCAGTGCATTTCACACAATCAATTATCTGTTGGGGTTCTAGCCCAAGGTGTAAGCATAAAAATCCATCAAAGCCTTTTGTAAAATTCCTTTGATAACTTTTGGGTAAAGAACCTTGAAGATGTTTTCTTATTTTTGCCAAAAATCTAGGCAAATGTAATAACCCACAACTGTGTGCCTGATATGGTGAAGGCAGATCTAAACAACTTTCACCGGTTGGCCCGTTTATTATTTTTTCATCCATGTTTGTAAAAATCTATGATTAGAGTTTGATAAGGATAACCATATGAATTCTAAAGAGAAAAACCAAGTTATTCGTCGTGTTTCAAAGTATATACTTGAACACAAGCTACTTTTTGCAACCACTATGGTCCTTGCATGCCTAATGACTACACTTGCGGTTTTTGTTCCAACTGTAATTCAAGAAGTTTTAGATGAGATTTTCGATTCAGAGAAATTTAGTAATGAATTTCTTTTTCAAGGGATACTTACCATCGGAATAATGTTTTTTTTGAAGGAGATCCTAAATTGTTTAAGAATTCGCGCGAATAATAAGTTAGAACAGAAAGTTATATTTAAAATCCGCAAAGACCTTCACGATAAATTACTAGATTTACCCATCAGTTTTTATGATCGTCGTAAAAGCGGAGAAATCGCATCCCGAGTAGTAGAAGATGTACAAAATGTAGAGCGAGCAATTTTAGATGGTACAGAACAAGGAGTAATCGCGTTTCTCACCCTAGGTGGGGTTACGACTATGATGTTCTTACAAGAACCTAGGTTGGCATTTTTAGTTTTCCTTCCCCTGCCTATACTTGTGGTTTTAGGATTTAACTATGCTAAGATATCCAAACGAAATTGGAAAGCAGTCAGGGAGGCTTCCGGAGAACTTAACTCTCTTTTGGTTGAAGATATTCAAGGAAATAGACTTATTCAGGCATTTGCTCTCAAATCGAGAGAAAGAACCAAGTTTGATGCGACTGGAAAACAATTAGAGAAACGTTCGCTGGAAGCAATGTATCGCTGGTCAATCCAGGGGCCTGGTGCTAGCTTTCTATCTTCTTTAGGCATACTTGGGGTTGTTGGTATGGGAGCTTACTTATTAAAAACTGAGCCTACCTTTACATCAGGAAAATTCTTCGCATTTTTACTTTACGCAAACATGTTTTACGAACCGGTAAGGCAGTTAGTTTCGATCAATAACCTAATCGCTGCAGGAAAAGCATCAGGTGAAAGAGTGTTTGAAATACTTGATACACCCGTGGAAATCATTAATCATAAAACACCAAAAGCATTTCCCGGAAATATAAATAAAATTCACTTTGAAAAAGTATCGTTTTCTTATGGTGAAGCTACGCCAATAATAAATGATTTATCTTTCTCTATTCCAGAAGGCTCAACCACGGCATTGGTTGGCCCCACCGGTGCAGGGAAAAGTACAACTGCAAACCTTCTGCTTAGGTACTATGATGTTACTTCAGGGAAAATATCAATTGGTAATACGGACCTTCGAAAAATAGACCTTACTTACTTAAGGCAAAATATTGGTCTAGTTTCACAGGATCCTTTTCTTTTTGATGCGTCGATTCGTGAAAATCTTCTTCTAGCTAAACCAACAGCAGAGGAAAAGGAAATTTGGAAATCACTTGAAATGGCGTCTGCACTCGATTTTGTCAAAGCACTACCCTTAAAAGAGAACACTGTGATCGGTGAGCGCGGAGTAAGATTGAGTATGGGTGAAAAGCAGCGCCTTACCTTGGCGAGAGCACTGCTTAAGGATCCACCTGTTATTATTTTAGATGAAGCAACAGCCAGTGTAGATGTTGAAACTGAACGCTACATTCAGAATGCTTTAGAAAATTTAGTCAGAGGAAGAACCACCCTGATTATTGCCCATCGTCTAAGCACTATTAGGAATGCCGATCAAATATTATTTCTTGAAGGGGGAAAGTTGGTAGAGAAAGGAAGCCATGCTGAATTGATTAAGCTCGGTGGACGATATTCCAAGTTCTGTTTGTATCAAGAGAATTTATTGACGAGATGATTTACCGAAAGCGCTCGATAAGAATCCTCAGTGATAAAAACAACAAATAGGGTAGAAGTAGAAATAAAACACTTAAAATTGTGTATTGAGAAAAACTGCCAAGGGGACCGTAAATTATTTCCTCGGCCCATGTCCTTAAGCTTAAGTCGACAAAATAAGTAATACCTATTGCTCGAGAAAGATAGTAGACCATAAGAGGCCAAACCGTAAATCCCACGCAGTTGAATAATAGAAAGAACCAGAGCTCTTTGCTTGGATCATAAATTTTGGTTTTTGGAGAACTGGTCACTTGCATATGTAATACAATTTTATAAGGTAATCCAAATACTAATATTCCCAAACATAGCATGAAAATACTTACATTTATAATATCTCTGTTCAGTTGTTTAGCCATTCCGTTTTTTGCTTTAGCAAATGAAGAAACTTTACAGGGAAAAGTTTATGACGCGATTGTGAATCCAGTGCTCCAGGCCAAATGCGTCAGTTGCCACGGGCAAGACAAAGATAAAGGTAAACTACGGATGCACACAAAAACTGAATTAATCAAAGGCGGACGAGGAGCCGGTAGTGCTATTATCGTCAAAGGGGATATCGACGAAAGTGAATTAATATTTCGCATAACTCTGCCAAAGGATGATGAGGAAGCTATGCCCCCGATGGAAGATGAATCTCACTACAACCCCGTTACATCACAAGAACTTTCTGTACTCCAATCATGGATCAGACTAGGTGCATCTTTTGATATGCTCATCAAAGATCTTGATGATGTTGGAAAAAAAGCGGCAGAACATGTTCTCAAAAACCTGCCTGTTAAAAAATTATCTGCCACCGCATTGCTGATACCAAAATTACCGGAAGTTGCACCAGCTAATAAAGTTATAGTCGAAGAGTTAAAAGCAAAAGGTGTACTAGTCATGCCTATTGCTCAAAACACTAATGCATTATATGTAAACGCGTCATATACAGGTAAATCCTTTGATGATGAAAGCATCAAAATGCTTTTACCTTTAGCTCCTCAACTAGTGTGGCTCAATCTTGCTAGAACTTCTGTAACAGACTCCGGTATGGAATTAATGTCTAAACTTTTTTTACTGGAAAGACTTCACGCTGAGAATACCGATCTTGGCGATAAATCAAGTATTAACATCTCAAAACTTACTAATCTGAAATACTTGAATATGTACGGTACTAAAATTTCAGATGTCTCCATAAATAACTTTCAAAAACTCCAAAAACTAGAAAAAGTTTTTCTTTGGCAAACCAATGTTACAGAGAACGGGGCTGATTCGCTAAGGAAGAGCTTTATAGATCCAAGTTTATATTCAAGTTTATCTGATCAAAAACGATCTCTTGAAATTGAAAAAGGAAAGATAGCAAACAAATACTCCAGCGAAATTACAAACCTTGAAGACGAAGTCTCGTCTGTATCAAAAAACACTTCAGATGCTTCTCCGATTAACGAAAAATGCCCTGTTTCAAATAAAAATACAGATAAAATTATTACTTCTAACTTTGAAGGCAGGAAGATCGGCTTTTGCTGTGAAACATGTAAATCAAAATTCGTAAAAGATGGAGCTTCTTTCAGATCGAAATTAGGGAAATTCCAAGCTTCTACTGAATTCGAAAACGCTTTATCTAAACTTACCTCAAAACGACTCGATATGGACAATGAACTAGAAAGAATCGGTGCCGAACTTAGAAATGTCTCTAGACAATTAAGCTCGTTGGGGCCTCAAATTAACCTAGGCTGGACTGCGTCCAAATAGTATTTTTATTTTCTCTAAGGTTTTAAGGTATTCTGTAAGACACAAATCTGTATTTCCCTAAGTACCAAACATAGAATCTGTTGAATCCTCTCTGGAGGTTACTCTTAACGTCATCGATAGAACGAACTGGTGCACCGTTAATCTCAACAATTAATACACCTTCCTTAAAGTTATCTTGCTCTCCACTAGATTCTGCAACGACTACGCCAATTGAATCTGCAGGAATACCGAATTTCTTGCGATTTTTACTATTAAGAACTTCTAAGCTAACTCCTGGCAACAGATTATTTCCGTCCTCTCCCATTAAGCCAAGGGTGACAAACAATGTCATTTTAACCCCCGATCTTAATATTTTGAGAGGTAGCTTGGTACCAGGTGCAGTTTGAGAAATTGCAACACGGCTTTGATTGACAGAATTCACTTCTTTATCGCCTACAATAAGAATTAAGTCGTTTTTACGTAAACCTGCCCTAGAAGCCGCACTTCCGGGTATAACCTTAGTAATTAAAGCCCCACCTGCTTGCTCAGTCTCTCCCAATTCAACACCAAGAAAACCTCTGCGTAGTTCCCCACCTTCTACAAAATCTGTAAGAACTTTCCTCGCCATGTTTACGGGTATTGCTAACCCGATCCCGATACTGGATCGTGTCTGCGAAATAATTGCTGTATTTATTCCAATAAGCCTTCCTTTTGCATCTAAGAGAGCTCCTCCGGAGTTTCCTGGGTTAATAGATGCATCTGTTTGGATAAAATTCTCATATGAACCAACTTTTCCCAAGACCCCCAATTCTGACTTCATCGTAGCAGAGATAATCCCCATGGTAACAGTTTTTCCTATGCCCAATGGATTTCCCACGGCAAAAACAACATCACCGACTTCTAGGTTGTCACTATTTGATAAAGTCACAAAAGGAAGAGGACGATCCGCATCTATCTTGAGAACCGCAATATCCGTTGATCTGTCATAGCCAACTATAGAAGCTTTGTATTCTTCTTTATCCGAAACTTTTACAAGAACTTCTTCTACCAAATCACCAGTATTCTGATTTGCGGTTATAACGTGTGCATTAGTTATTGTATACCCATCAGGAGTAACGATCACCCCAGAACCTATGCCCGCCGGTACAGGTACTTCTTCGACCCGCGGTTGATAAAGCCTTGGATATCCGTAATAACGGCGAAGGAAATCTTCAATTGGGTTTCCACCACCAGGGAGAACTCTTTTAACAAATTGTTGCGTAGTAACCGAAACAATTGCAGGGGTCGATTTTGATAAAATTGGAGCATACGATTGAGTAAAGCCAAAACTTGAGCGATCAATTTCCAGATCGTCTACCTTAATATTAAGCTGTCCGCTGACTATTTGGCTGCTTGCAAAAATAAATAGGATTAAACTTAATATTTTAACATTAATACATGCACTCATGATAGTTTAAAGCGAAAATACCCTGTCGATTTGTTTACAATCGATCACAAACTTTACATTAAAAGCCCTTTATCTTAAATAGACTAGAAATGCTGCTATCTGTGTGCGTACGCCTAATCGCTTCACCTAACAAACTGGCTACACTTAGTTGCTGGATTGGAAGATCTCTATATTCCAATCCTACCGAATTAGTTGTAATAAGTTCGTCAAGTAAACCGCTTTTCAAGCGTTCTCGACCCGTTTCATTCAAAACACAATGACTAACAATTGCACTAACTTTTCGGGCACCTCTTTCTTTCAACAATTTTGCTGCTGCAGTTAAAGTCCCTGCTGTTTCAGTCATATCATCAACCAGAAGAATTTCTCTATCCTCAACTTCTCCTACTAAATTCATTGCCTCCACGGTACTAGCACCAGTTCTGCGCTTAGCAACAAAGCCTAATGGACAGCCAAGCAATTCAGAATAAGCATTCGCCATCTTCATACCACCCACATCAGGTGAGAATATAGTCATATTGCTAACATCCCTACTTTGCAGTTCGTCAAAGAATACAGGGGCCGCATATAGATGATCTACTGGTATATCAAAGAATCCTTGAATTTGCTGTGCATGCAAATCCATTGTCAGAATTCTATTAACTCCTGCCGCAACAAGTAAATTTGCTACCAACTTGGAAGTAATCGGTACCCTAGGTTGATCTTTGCGATCCTGCCTCGCATACCCAAAGAATGGAATAACAGCAGTCACCCTATGAGCAGATGCTCTTCTCGCAGCATCTATCATAATCAATAATTCCATTACATTATGATTAGCCGGAGAAGAAGTTGACTGAACCAAGAAGACATCTGTTCCTCGAATGTTTTCATTAAACCTAACGAAACTTTCATTATCAGGAAAAGCCGTCACCAGGGCATCTCCCAATGATACTCCTAAGTATGAACAGATCTCTTGGGCAAGAGGTAAGTTAGAGGTTCCACTAAATATTTTGATACTGGAAGTTTTTCCCATTTATAAGGAATTACTTCTTGTCTGTCTCTTGGGCAAACCTTTTGAACAGATCTGGCAGTTTTCTTTGTAAAATTGATATCTTATGTGCTAATTGAACAGGAACTGCTGGGTTTCCTTTTAAAAATGCTCCTGGTTCTACATTTTTGGTTATGCCGGCTTGTCCAGCAATTCTGGCCCCTTTTCCAACTTTTAAATGACCCGCAAAACCCGCTTGTCCTCCAACTATAACTCCGTCCTCGAATTCTACACTTCCAGCAATTCCCACTTGAGCAACCAACAGGCACCCTTTACCAATGCGAACATTATGACCGATCTGAACCAGATTGTCTATTTTCGTTCCAGCACCTATTCTAGTTTCCTCTAACCTAGCTCTGTCGATGCAAGAATTAGCCCCAATCTCCACATCCTCTTCAATTATAACTTTTCCTAAGTGCGGAATTTTCTCATGAGAACCCCCTACCTGATCGAATCCATAACCCTCGGAACCAACCACTACACCTGCATTAAGTACAACTCCATTTCTCAGTTCGCACAAAGCAAGTAATTTAACACCAGGATATAAAATACAATCTTCTCCAATCGAAACATTTTCCCCCACATGGCAATGCGATCCTAATTGCGTATTTTCCCCTATTCTTGCCCCTGGACCCACATAGCAGAAAGGACCTACGGATACACCCTCATTGAGAGTGGCACTCTCGTGGATCCATGCAGATGGATGAACACCTTTCTGATTATGCGAGAATAATTGCCCGAAAATTAAACGACAAATTTTAGCCAGTGCCCAAGAAGGCTTAGGGGTCTTTATATATAATTGGCCAGGTTTACTTTTGCTTTCAGTATAATCATCAGGCAAAAGGACAAAACTGGCATTGGTATGCTCTACCTCAGCTTTATACTTTGGATTAGCAAGAAAGGAAAGGTCTCCTCTTTTGGCATTTTTAAGTGAAGCGATTCCACTTATCGAAGTTAATTCAGTCTCACCTTCAACCTTATAAACAGGTAATTTTGCGAATATTGCGTCTAAATCTAATGACAAGTCCATGACTAATGAAACACAATCAAAAGCCTAGAATTAAGTCTTATTTTTTACCTTCAGGAGAATTTAATATAGATATAACATCCTTAGTAATATCTAATTTTTCCGAAGCAAAAAATACCCCCAATTGAGTCTCAGAAGAATTAAGCACAAGATCTAATTTTTTCGAATTGGAAACTTTTTCGATAGCACCACGAATATCATCAAGATGCTCTACGAGCAGATTTTTTTGCCGTTGGGCAATGGTGGCTCTAGCTCTTTTTTCATAGGCGACCATATCATCTTTTTTGGTCTGAGCCTTTTTTACTTTCTCTTGGTATTGACCCTTAAGAGCCGAACTATCAATATTTGGATTTTTTAACTTTTCTTCCATTTCACGAAGTTCTTTAACGATATTTCCCAATTCATCCCGAAAAATATCGATTTCCTCTTTTGCTATTTTGCTCGATTTTTCAAGTCTTTCTCGTGCATCTTTAACTTTTTGATATCCATCAAAAACTTGCTGGACATCCACTACTGCAACCTTTTGCGCAAATATTGCACAAGGAAGAATTAATAGAAATAATGAAAGGAATCTGTACATAATAATTTTAGTTCTGAGTTATAAGTAGTAAAAAGTTTAAAATCTCGATCCACCAGAAAAATGGAACTGAGGCGAGCCTCCTGTACCGGATGGATCAGTAATCGGAAAGCCCAAATCAAGCCGCAGAGGCATGCCCATAACCATTATCCTGACCCCAAGGCCCCAATTATCATGCCACCCTTCATGAGCATTTCCTGGAGTCATTTTGAAATCCCCATATCTTAAAAACCCACCATCATAAAAAAGAGCTAAACGCAGGGGATCGGCTATCTTGAATGTATATTCTAAACTTGCATAGGAATAAGAATTTCCACCTTCAGGCTCATTAATTGCAGGATCTATACCTGCATCCCGATAATCCCATCCACGTAGGTTGTAAGGACCTCCTAAGAAAAACTTCTCGAAAAACGGCACATTGGCATCTTCGCCGTCGAAACGGCCAAGGGTACCGGTACGTCCAGATACAGAAAGAACTTGCTCCATAGGATCAAATGTCTGGAAAAATCTAGCACCCTGTAACTCTAGTCGTCCATACTCGGCATCACCTCCAAATATGCCACCAGCAAACTCTTTCCTGAAAGATATAATGCTACCTTCGGATGGGAAAAGAATGCTATCGCGTGTATCTCGGCTTAATGTCAAACCAACTTTAGAAATTTTTTGTTCAATTTCATTATTTATGGCGTTTTGCCGAATAAAAAGCGGTGTATTTGAATCTATATCATCAATCAAAACATCTTCATAACTGTAAAACGCTCTACCTTCTACGAGCTCAAATAATCGTTTTCGAAAATATATTTCAAACCCTGCTCTCATCTCGTCATAATAAGAACTATAGTAATCAGATTTTTCACGAAAAACTTCAAAACCCGCAGCTATTCTACGATTCAAAAACCAAGGCTCTTCAATCGCCAACCTTGCTTCATTGCTTCGAGATCCAAGCTTCAGTCGGAGTCGAAATTTTTGTCCATCCCCCTGCAAGCGATGAGGACTCCTCCACCTCATAATATCAAAAT
>JAOFOL010000041.1 GCA_028042835.1 Opitutales bacterium
CAGTGCCAGCGGGCAATCCGTAAGTCTTACCAATGCAGATTCTACCTTTGGTGATTTGATTGTGAATGCAAAAGATGTCTACATTGTTGAAGATGGCTCTTTTACATCTTCAAGTATTACTGCTGAAACGGTTCAAGTAAGTGCAACTGAAGGTGTGTCTGTTATATCTAATGGAGATGGGTTGAAGTTTGCTGCACAGTCCGGAACGGGAAATATCGATGTGGTTAATACAGGAGGCTTAGTGATTAGTGAACTCACGAATGTTCAAGGTATTCAATTTACCGATGCTTCTGCAGCGGGAAAAGTCTCACTAGTGGCTAAAAGTCCTCTTACTGTTAATGCGGCAATTGATGCAAAGGGAGGTGAAGTTTTACTCGTCGCTTCCGGTTCTGATGCTGCTGATGATGTTACCATCAATAGCAATATTATTGGTCAAAGCGTTAATGTTTATGCCGGGGATAGTATTGCAATCGAAGGTGATGCTACCATCAATAGTCCTGCATTTGAATTGAATGTGGGTACTAACTATGATTCTAGTACTTCAACAGCGACTCCTGGTTCTTCAACTGCTGGACTTAGTTTGTCGAGTACTGCAGGTTTACAGTCTATTAAAATTCCATCGATTGGTATAATTACAGGTAAAGGTAGGGTTACAGAATTTTCAACAGCAGGAATTACTTACCTTGATGATTACTTCAATGCTCTAAATCCTGCTTTTGAAGAGTTTGTTAATCTTGATGAAATAGGTGCTACTGGATCTGTTGAAAGTGAGCTATATGATTTCGTTGATACTGAAAACAGTGGTTCTATTGAAATAGACGAAAAGAAATAATTAAATTTAACCGATAATGGTTTTACCGTTATCGGCTAAGGTTATTGCCTCAAGTCGATCTACGGCATGTTTTGCCCATGCATCCGGAGTTTCGTGTGAAGATGCTTGTTTTCCAAAACACGACCTCAACATATCTGTGTCGATAATACCAGGATTGAACGCTACGGTAGCAAGTCCACTTGGTAATTCCTGTGAAAGAGAGCGAGTTAATCCTTCCACCCCCCATTTGCTTGCACAATATGGTCCGACATCTGGAGCACTTGATTGACCCCAGTAGGAACTGAAATTTGCAATGATTCCACTACCAACGGTTTCCATTTTTGGCACAAAAGCCCGAATCATGTTGTGGATGCCTCCAAGGTTCACCGCAAGAACATCTAAGAATTCATCAGGAGATATCTTAGTCAAAGGAGAATTTTTATTAATAATGCCTGCGTTATTAATGAGCAGATCCGGTACACCTAATGATTCTTTTAATTTTAAAGCAAAGTTTTCTACTTCATTTGGCTCAGTTATATCAAAGGGTTGGATGAAGTTGTCAGCATTTAATGTACCTTTTAAAGTTTCTAATAAATTTTCGTTGCGCGAGCCTCCTGCAACTTTCCATCCCCCGTAATGAAAACTCTTTGATCATGGCCCTACCTAGTCCACGGGAGCATCCGCTGATGCAGACAAGTTTACTCACTTAATTTCTTTAGTAGGGGACTGTGGTTGAGTCGCAGGATCTTCGTATCCAACACTTCCTGGTCCTTTATGATGGGGAGGTTGACGAGATAAATTCCAGTGAGCAAATAACCAAATTGCACCAAATAAAGCCGCGAGGCAGATTATGACGATCCACTCTACCTTACTTTTCTTAGGTTTGTTCATTTGGTGAAATTAGATTGAAAAGTGGTGGGAGATGGCAGATTCGAACTGCCGACCTCATGCGTGTCATGCATGCGCTCTAACCAACTGAGCTAATCCCCCGTCTTTAAGAAACTCACAATCTATTGACCTTACATCCGCTGTCAACTCCTTGATTAGAAAATAGAATGAGCACTTTACGGTTTAAAAAAAAAGGATATGATATATTAAAAATGAAAAAAGCACTTGTAACAGGTATCACTGGTCAGGATGGATCTTATCTTGCAGAACTTCTCTTGGAAAAAGGATATGAGGTACACGGCATTGTCCGTCGTGCATCAACTTTTAACACTGATCGATTAGACCATCTCTACAAAGACCCTCTTGTAGATGATACTAATTTGTATCTTCATTACGGCGATCTTGCAGATGCTGTTCAGTTAGTAAAATTACTCTATAATTTACAACCTGATGAAATTTATAATTTAGGTGCACAAAGTCATGTACGTGTATCGTTTGATATCCCTGAATACACAGGTGATGTAACAGGCTTAGGTGCAGTCCGTATCTTGGAAGCTATCCGAGAAGCGGGGTTAGTAGAGAAAGTACGTTACTACCAAGCTTCTTCATCTGAGATGTATGGAAAAGTTCAGGAAGTTCCTCAAGTTGAGACTACCCCCTTATGGCCACGTTCTCCATATGCATGTGCTAAAGTTTATGCTCATTGGTTGACTATTAATTATCGTGAATCCTATAATCTACACGCAAGTAGTGGTATTTTATTCAATCATGAATCACCAAGGCGTGGAGAAACATTTGTTACCAGAAAAATTACCCGTGCAGCCACTCGAATAAAGCTTGGATTACAGAAGAAATTGATCCTAGGAAACCTCGATTCCAAGAGAGATTGGGGATATGCAAAAGAGTATGTGGAGGCAATGTGGCTTATGTTGCAGCAGGATCAACCAGATGATTATGTTATCGCCACAAATGAGACTCATACTGTTCGTGAATTTTTAGAGGAAACTTTTGCATGTTTAGATTTGGATTGGAATGAGTATGTTGGGTTTGATCAAAAATATGAAAGACCGGCTGAGGTTGACTTGTTAATTGGTAACCCGGAGAAGGCTAAAAAACAACTTGGTTGGGAACCGAAAACAACTTTTAAGGAACTTGTTTCCTTAATGGTTGAAGAAGATATGAAGCTTGCACTTAGGGAACAGGCTTTAGCTGAAGCGGACTTGATTTAATGCCTAAAGTTTTTGTAACAGGTCACCGTGGTATGGTGGGGTCGGCGTTGGTAAGGATTTTTCAATCTCAACGCCCTACCTGGTCTCTGCTGCTTACTGGTAGAGAAGAACTCGATCTATTAAACCAGTCATCTGTTGATGAGTTTATTAAGTCAGAAAAGCCCGATATTATTATCAATGCAGCAGCAAGGGTAGGCGGTATTCATGCCAATTCTACTTATCCTGCTGAGTTTATTCATCAAAATTTGGTCTCAAATAGTAACCTCATTCATTCTGCGTGGGTACACGGTGTAAATCGTTTTTTAAACCTCGGGAGTTCCTGTATTTACCCGTGCAATTCAAAACAGCCGATAAAAGAGGAATATTTACTCACCGGAACCCTAGAAAAAACAAATGAGGCATATGCATTAGCTAAGATTGCTGGATTGGAGATGTGCAGGCATTATCGTAGTCAATACGGGGTTCTTTTTCATAGTGCTATGCCAACAAATCTTTATGGCACTGGTGATAATTATCACAAAGAAAATTCTCATGTTTTACCTGCCCTAATTCGAAGATTTCACGAGGCTAAAGAATCATCAGTCGCTGAAATCAGTATCTGGGGAACAGGGAAACCAAGGCGGGAACTTATGCATGTGGATGATTTAGCAACTGGAGTACTTTTTTTATTGGGTTGCGATTCTCCACCGGATTGGGTCAACCTTGGTACCGGGGTTGATCATACCATCCAAGAGATTGCCAATATGGTAAAAGAGACGGTTGGTTTCTCAGGAGAAATCAAAAATGATACCAGTAAACCTGATGGTATGCCTTTAAAAAGATTGGATGTAACCAAGGCGAAGCAGTTGGGTTGGGAGGCAAGGATTCCTTTAGAGGAGGGAATTGTAAGTGCTTACAGCGACTTCCTGAATTCTTTGGAAGCAGGCACAGCCAGGTTATAACTATTCAAATTGTTTCCGAAAATTTCGGTACTCATCAGAGAGTTCACGAAGTTGGTAACGTAAAGCTTCCACTTCTTCTTTTAAGTCCTTAAAATCGCCCAAAATATCCTCAACTTGATCTAATCGTTGATCGGGTGCAGGTACATAAACAGATGATCCGTCGTTTAAACTCTCAAGGGCTGGTGGAGGACCAAATTTATGAAACCACCTTCTTTCCTTTTGTCCTGGTCGGGGATCCATCTTACCCACTAAAGAGGGAGACCTTTCCATCATATCCTGCAGGGTATCTTCAACATCTTCAAGTCCATCGAATTCAAACATTCTGGATGCACGGTTATTAAGCTCTCCAGTTGTTTGAGGACCTCTGTTTAGTAATTCTGCAATCAGTGATCTCTCTGCTTTTATTAAATCCAACTCCTTTTCCGCATTATGCTGAAATTTTGGAACTCTGGACCCAACAAGATCCACGCGATGCACGAGTCTTTTAATTCTCAGTTCTTCAATAGTTTTTGAAACTTGATCATCTTCCAGGTTAGATTTTGGTAATCTATTATTTTTTTGATTACACGCAGAGACTAAAGAATTTAAGGTAAGAGGGTAATACTCTGGGGTGGTGAGTTCTTTTTCAATTAATGAACCTAAAACCCTGGTTTCCTCAAAATTAAGTGTTATGAGTTCTTCTGCTTCATCATTTGCAGAAGATTCTTTGGAACTATCATTGTGGTCTTCCATAAGTTATATTTTTAACTTAAGGAAATCCGACAGGAAATAGAAGGAATTATTTAATCGCTAACCACATTCACAAGACGGTGAGCCTTGTCGAACTGGACTTTGCCAGGGGTAAGTGCGAATAGGGTAAAATCTCTTCCAAGACCAACATTTGAACCCGGATGATATTTGGTTCCACGCTGACGGAGAATTATGTTTCCGGCCAAAACTGCTTGTCCGCCAAACTTTTTGACTCCTAATCTTTTACTGTTACTATCGCGACCGTTCTTGGAAGTTCCTTGTCCTTTTTTATGAGCCATGAGAAAAATTGATTAGATTATTATTTAAGATCGATTGATTCGATTTCAACAACGGATAAGTGCTGGCGGTGACCTCTTCTACGTTTATATCCCTGCCTGCGTTTCTTTTTAAAAATGATAATTTTCTTATCTTTCTTATTTTCTAGAATCTTGGCAGTAACCGTAGCACCCTCAATTGTAGGGGCACCAAAAGTTGCCTTGCCTTCATCGACGACCATAAGTACTTGATCGATCTTGACTTGATCACCTTCATTTGTGTCAGGAAAACGGTTGAGGGAGAGTTTATCTCCTTTTTGAACCGTAAACTGACTTCCTTGTGTTTTAATGGTAGCCTTCATGGGTAGAAAAGCTAACCAACAAAACAATTTTAAAGAGTTTTTGCAAGCGCCAACTTCCATTCTTGCTTATAAATGTTTCCATCCACTATTAATCAACCAATCGAAAGTTATGGGTAAAGTTTCCTCATCAGCAGTTTTGGACTATTTTTCAAATCCTAAGGTCCTGGATCACTATCAGGATGCAACGGATATGGTTGGATTATGGAAATCCGAAAAAATTGTTTTTTCAAAGACTTTTCCGCTGCAAACTTCCAGGATTTTGGAAATAGGTTGTGGGGTGGGTCGGATAAGTTTTGGGCTATGGTCTCTTGGTTACAGTGAAATTGTAGCCTCTGATTTTTCAAAATCCATGATCAAACGTGCCACTTTTTTGAATAAAAAATTAAAATATCAAATTCAATTTATAGTCGAGGATGCAAAATCTCTTATTCATTCGGACTGTACTTTTGACGGGGTTATCTTTGGTTTTAACGGACTTATGCAAATTCCCGGCCGTGAAAATCGGATATTAGTCATGCAGGAAGCTTATCGAGTTTTACGAAAAGATGGATACTTTGTTTTTACCACACACGACCGAACAATGCCTAAATGGAAGAAGTTTTGGACTTCGGAAAAAAAACGCTGGAAAAAAGGTGATCAAAATCCTGAACTTCTCGAGTTTGGTGACCGGTATGAAGATACAGATAAAGGAAAACTCTACATCCATGTACCGGAAGTCGCTGAGGTTCGGGCTGACTTGCAAAAATCAGGATTCACGGTCGAGCGGGATATTCTTAAATCAAAAATCTGTGAAGAATCA
This sequence comes from Opitutales bacterium, assembly GCA_028042835.1. Classification (GTDB taxonomy): domain Bacteria; phylum Verrucomicrobiota; class Verrucomicrobiia; order Opitutales; family Seribacteraceae; genus Seribacter. The sequence continues at coordinate 6,035 of JAOFOL010000041.1, forward strand.
AAGCTGGTAAATGAATATTCGGATGACTGTCGATTTTGGATTGCTAGAAAGAAATAAGGTCAGTTATTCCAGGCATTCATTATCAAGATGCATTGTAGCTACACGTGTAGCAGGGCCAGTCATTTTTACATTGTAATCATCATCTATAACCAGACCGATTTCTCCTCCAGGCATTTCCACGGTAATTTCTTGATCACAAGCTCCCATTTTTCGGGCTACAGCTCCAGCTGCTGAACTGCTGCTCCCAGAAGCCAATGTATAACCGGCTCCACGTTCCCAAATTTCTATTCTAATGCGATTTCGATCGATTATCTGTAGTAGCTGGACATTTGTACGGTTTGGAAAAAAGGGGTGGTTTTCGAGCTCGGGACCAAGTTCAAGAGCAAGTCCTTCAGAAATATCAGCAAGTGGAACGACGCAATGAGGATTTCCAATGGTTGCGGCATAATATTGGTATGTTTTATCGTTTATGAGAATATCTTCATTGATGACTTCACGGGCATTGCCTTCCACGGATACTGGAATGATATCACTGTGGAAGCTTACCTTACCCATTTCAACGGCTATCGTTGACATATCTGCAGAAACTTCACATGTGACTGTACCGCCTAGAGTATCGACTGTAAAAGGGGTTGTGTTTACATGCTTACAATCTCTCAGGTAGCGGGCAAATATACGAAGTCCATTTCCACTTTTTTCTGCTTCACTACCGTCCGGATTTAAAATCCGTAGTCCAAAATCTGCTTTCTCAGAATTGAGTGGCCCCATTAAAATACCATCCGAGCCCAGACCAAAATTTCGGTGACAAATACGCACGATTTCTTCTTCGCTGAATACCTTGTCTTCACCCTTCGGGTCGTAGACTAAATAATCGTTTCCTAATGCGTGATATTTTTCGAATTTCATATAACTATACTATTTTGGATTAGATTGTTTTACGCGATGGACTACCCAATCGATAATTTTCGTATCATCATCTTTTGCCCGTCTTATCAAAGATAGAAATTCAGATGGATGAATTTTGTTGTGGTGAAAGAAATTTCGGTCACCTCCACAGCAAAACATGGTATCCGGTGGAAGTTCCCCTTTTAACTTGGCTCTCGCTTTTGGGATAATTCGTGGTAACCAACGAATTCCTTTAATTTCAGAGTCCTTGGAGGGGAGGGTAGTCGAATCGAGAACATTTGTGGAAGGCACTCGATTTTGTTCCTCCCAGAAATAGTCTCTTCTAAGTTCGTGAATAAGTAAAAAAGTGGCGAGATCAGGTTCACCTTCACAGATCCAATCCTCAGCGAAGTCGAACACATCTATTTTGTTCATTCCTATTTGGATAAGGAAAGGTATTTCATCATCGATTGGGAAATTTTCAGTATTTTGATGCCCAGCCTCATATAAAGCTACGGCTTTTTCCCAAATTTGAACAAGTTTTTGCTGATGAAAATTCTTCATAAATCAAATCAACTTGTAGGCGGAGCCTTTCATGGCAAGCCTGATTACGCCATTCTAAAGTCCAACTGTTTATCTGATGGAAATACTTTATCAATGACCACATCAATTTCCTGCCCCAACTTGAGTCGATTTCTGGGATTTTTTCCGACTAGTGCAGTGCCACTTGAAGAGACCCGGTATCTTAGTTCCCGAGGAAGAGTTCTTATAGGAACAAACCCTCGGGCAAGGGTGTCATTAAGTTCGATAAAAAATCCTCTTCTTGTAATTTCAGTGATGACTGCTTTGTGCATTACAGGTGGTCGTTTTCCGATCTCTCCTTTGTATAAAAGCAGGAGTTTGTCTTTAATCGACTCACGCTCAGCATCCACACTATTTCTCTCAGTAGTAGAGAGGTGCTTGGATAAACTTTCAAACTTATCAGGAGCGGCCTTTTTATTCTTTATTTTTCGGACATAATTTTCGACGACCCGATGAACCACCAGATCGGAATACCTACGGATAGGGGAAGTGAAATGTAGATAGTCCACTTTTGCCAATCCGTAGTGACCGTCCGGAGTATGGCGGTAGCACGCTTGTTTTAGACTCCGAAGAAATTTTATCCGAAGGACCTGACTAATAGGATGTTTATTGATGCCAACCAATGCTTTTGTTACCTCTTTCCTGGAGGTAAGTTCACCACATGAGATTCCGAATATTTGTAAGAAATGCCTGAGTTCCTCAAGATTACCCTCATCTGGGTCTGGATGAACTCGGAAAATACCCGGTAAATTCTTTTTCTTAAGTTCTTTAGCAATGGTTTCATTCGCCAATAGCATCAGTTCTTCAACCAATTGATGACTTTCATCGTTTTCTGAATGTAGAATCTCTTCGGGTTCACCTTTATCATCGACTAGGATTTTAATATCCCCTGAATCCAAATTTAGTGCTCCATTTTCAAATCGGGATTCGCGAAGTTGGGATGCAAATTCCCAAATTTTTCGGATTGAACTCCCAATTGTTTTTAGGAATTCATCGTCTAATGATTGTAAAGATTTTCCAGGATTGCCTGAATATCGGCTGGCAGGTGGTTTGGCTGCCTTTATTTCTTCAATACTTTTTGATGTAAGAAAAAGAATAGCCTGTTCATAAGTGAGCCGTTTATCACTTTTGATAACACTTTCAATAATTTCGGTTTTTAAGATCTTTCCGTTTTTAGCAAATCGAAAAAGGACACACTTGGTCAGTCTTTCTTCCCCCTCTACGAGACTACAAATTCCACTAGATAAACTATGCGGAAGCATCGGAACCACTTCGCCCACCAAGTAAGTTGAATTTCCCCGTTTTTTAGCCTCCCGATCTATTGAGCTGCCTTCTCTTACATAGTGCGAAACATCTGCTATATGTACACCCACCTCCCATGTGTCATCATCAAGCTGTTTTAAAGATAAAGCATCATCAAAATCCCGAGCATCCAAAGGGTCGATTGTTACAGTGAAAACCTTTCGATAATCCACTCTGTTGTTTACATCCTCTTTAGATACTGATCCAGCAACTGTATTTGCCTCTTCTTCCACTTTGGCGGGAAATTTTGGGGACAATCCAAACTTGGCTAAAATTCCAAGATGATCGGTTGTGGCTTCACCGCCTGGACCCAATACTCGCAGGATTTTACAGGTTGGAATTTTCGCAGGAGGATCCCATCGCACAAATTGGGCCACCACTTTGTCTTCTGGGTTTCCCTTCCGAACATCACCCAGAATTTTGAAAGGGATAAAAAGGCGTGAATTTTCTGCATTTACCAGAAATCGACCAAGATCTTTTCTTAGGTAACCAAGGAACTCAGTGGTATTTCTTCGGACGATCTTCCTGACTTCATACCTCGATTTTTGTTCCTTCGTTTTCTTTTTCCTACGGTCAAATTTGTTTTTCTTTGGGGGTAGGGGGCGCAACTCAACCAAATCACCATGTAGTGCTGTGGATGAAGCACCCTTGGCTAGGGCAATGGGTTCACCTTTGGAAGAGTCTAAAAATACTTTAGCCCTACCTTGCTTGCCAAAAAGCAAGGTGCCTACGAGTTTACCTTTACTTATACCAGTGAGAGAAAAGGATTAGTTGCCAGTTTCGACAACCTTCCAATCCTCGGGTAATGCTTGCACAGGGTCAGCAGTTTTTTCAATTTGCGCTTCGTCGTCATCGTCGTCCTTGGAAGCCACATTAAAAACACCTTCTTCATCCGCTCCCTTAGTTGTCTCGTAGAATTCGACTTTTCCATTTGAGAAAAGAATATGCCCTCCATCTCCACTCCAAGGAGAATCCGGATCCCATGTTCCATCATCACCTTCGTGCCCTCGTGTCCACATGATTGGGAAGGGTCCACTACGAAGGTTTTGCTCTAATTTTGGATTCGCCTCATCTCCAGGTAATGCAATTGACCAAGCCATTGCTTGTTTTTGATCATCATCCAAGTCACCTACATCTGTAGGAATTTGGCTGGGTAGACCAGGGCCGTCTTCATCCTCAACAAGAGCGAGGGCTTTATCATCTTCGTCAATAAACCAAAGCCCAGGTTCTGGGTTTCTGGTTTTTCCACGAAACCATACTGCAAACCCAGCAGGGCTTTCTTCATCTAAGCTATCACCCTTGGGGAATTTTACCTGTCCTTTATATTTTTGAACGAGGCTCTTATGGATAGTTTTGAGCGAGTCTTCAGCAGCAAGTTGTCCAGCTGCACCAAAGATTCCTCCAAAAGAAGAAATCGCAATACCGGCGAGAATACCGATGATTGTGATAACGACTAGAAGTTCGATTAAGGTAAAACCTTTTTTACGGTCCTGAGATTTTTTCATATAGATTTAAGATTAAAATATGTAATACGATAAAAATTAATATGGTAGTGGAAATTTGGCACAAAGGGCAAGTGCCTTCTCTTTTGCTTCACGAAGAGATGTTTCATCTTCAATATTGGAGAGAACACTCGAAATTACCGTGGCTATTTCATTCATTGAATCCTCTTTCATGCCTCGAGAGGTTACCGCTGGCGTACCGATTCTCAGTCCGCTAGTCTGGAATGGACTTCGGGTTTCACCGGGAACCGTATTACGGTTGAGGGTTACATTTGCTTTTTCCAGGGCAAGCTGGCCTTGTTTCCCAGTAAGATCAGGATGAGAAGGACGCAAATCCATAAGCATCAAATGATTATCGCTCCCGCCACTTACCAAATGAAAACCGTTGGAAACCAAGGATTCTGCCAAGCATTTTGAATTGGCTTTAACCTGATTTTGGTAGTCTTTAAAACTCGGTTTGGCTGCTTCCCCGAAACAAACCGCTTTGGCGGCGATCACATGCATGAGAGGACCACCCTGATTACCTGGGAACACCGCCGAATCAATCGCCTTACCAAGCTCTTCCTTACAAAGGATCAAGCCGCCTCTTGGTCCTCGCAAGGTTTTATGAGTGGTGGTGGTTACAAAGTCAGCGTGCGGGACAGGAGAAGGGTGCAAGCCAGCTGCCACGAGTCCGGCAATGTGTGCGATATCAGCGAGTAGAAGAGATCCATTTGCTTTGGCAATAGCCCCCATTCGCTCGAAATCAATAGTTCTTGGATAAGCGGATGCCCCAACCGTTATCAACTTTGGTTTTTCGGCTTCGGCAAGTCTTTCGATTTCATCGTAATCGATGTATCCAGTTTCTGGATTAACGCCGTAGTTTACAACATTGTAGAGCATGCCACTGCAATTTTTTGGATGTCCATGAGTTAAGTGGCCACCATCCTGCAGACTCATCGTCAAAATTTTGTCGCCCGGTTGAAGCATGGCAAAATAGACCGCGGTATTTGCCTGGCTTCCCGAGTGAGGTTGTACATTTGCATACTCTGCACCAAAAAGGGATTTTGCTCGTTCTATGGCTAGACTTTCCGCCACATCAACATGTTCACATCCTCCGTAGTATCGCTTGGCCGGGTATCCTTCAGCATATTTATTGGTCAGTACACTGCCAGTAGTTTCGATGATCGCAGGGAGGGTAAAGTTTTCCGATGCGATTAGTTCGATATGGGTGTTCTGTCTCTGTTTTTCATTTTCCAGGACAGCATGAATAGCAGGATCGATTTCGGCAAGGGAGCGATCGTCCAGGACATTGGTAAGAGTGGGTTCGGCTATGGCAGTGGTACTCATTAGTATTTAAAGTAAGAAGTTACAGGTTTTTCTCAACCCAGTTTAATAGAGATGGAATCGATTCTTTCATGTTTTCACGGCAATGCCTGTAAACTTCGATATCCTGTCCGTAAGGATCTGGTAGTTCCTTATTTTCTTGATCCATAAATTCACGCATCAAAAAGACCTGGGTCTTTTCGGGCAGATCAAAATACATCTGGAGGAGAGCCCGGTGGGATTCAGTCATACAAAAAATCGCGGATGCGTTTTCAGCGGTTGCCCTAGTCAGGGCGGAACTACGGTGATCTTTTAAATCCAGGCCAATTTCTTCACATGCCTGAATTGAGTTTTCAGAGGCTTGATCACCATCCATGGCAGAGATCCCAGCAGAAAATACCTTAACATTCTTTTTGGATTGGGAATTATCAAATGCATCCTGAAAAAGCTTTTCGGCCATGGGACTACGGCAGACATTAGCAGTGCAGACAAACACGATTAGCTTTTCCTGTTTTCTTTCCTTCTTCTCTCTGCTTTTTCGTCCCATGATTATTTATACAATCCTTTTCCAATTGGATTGAGAAAAAGGCAAGGGCTTAATCTTCCTGAGATCTTGAAAATTCACGATATCCAATATCCGTTCGAAAATATTTACTGTCAAAATGTACCGCATCCACCAAAGCATATGCCTTTTCCTTGGCATTCTTCAGCGTCGGTCCCACCCCGACTGCCCCAAGTACGCGCCCGCCTGAACTTACTATGTTCTCACCGTCAGATTTTGTACCAGCATGGATAAGTATACGTCCAGGTTCTGCAGTGTCAGGTTCTGTAATAAGTTCACCCTTCGGATATGCGCCCGGATACCCCTTACTTGCCAGTACCACTACCATTGCATACTCTTCCTTGAATTTTACTGCACTCGGCATTTCTTCCCCCCTTGCAGACAATAACAATAGTGAAACCAAATCGTCTTCCAATAAAGGAAGGATTACCTGGGTTTCAGGATCCCCAAACCGGACATTGAACTCCAAGACCTTGGGACCATTATTTGTAAGCATCAGTCCAATATATAAGGTTCCCCGGAAATTCACGCCCTCAGCCTTCAACCCAGCAAGGGTAGGTTTCACAATATCTTCTTCATATTGTGTAAGCATACCTGGAGTGACCACCGAAGTCGGTGCATAGGCACCCATGCCCCCCGTATTTAATCCTGCGTCTCCATCGCCGACTTTTTTATGATCCTGACTCATGGGCATCGCCACATAGCTTTCGCCGGAGCAGATCAGATGAAGGGAAGCCTCTTCTCCCTCAAGAAATTCCTCAATTACCACTTCTCGACCACTGTCTCCGAAGCTCTCACCGCTCAACATATCTTCGACGGCCGCTTTTGCCTCCTCCATACTTTCACAGATAAGAACACCCTTTCCTGCGGCCAAGCCACTCGCTTTCACCACCACGGGAAGCTGGCAACCTTGAAGGTATTCCAGGGCAGGGGGCACCTCCGAGAAATTACCATAAGCCGCAGTTGGGATAGCGTACTTGGCCAGGAAGTCCTTGGTGTACGCCTTACTTCCCTCCAGTTTTGCTCCGGCAGCATCCGGCCCGTAAGCGAGGATACCCACCTTCTGCAGATCATCGACCAATCCGTTACAAAGGGGAACCTCTGGTCCTACAACCACGAGATCAACTGATTCCTCCTGAGCCAGATCCACGATTGACTGGTTATCTTCAACCCCTACGGAAAAAGAGGTGAATTCGTTTGATATTCCGCCATTTCCCGGAGTCACCATGACTTTTTCAACCAATGGGCTTTTGGCACACTCTTTAGCAATCGTATGTTCACGACCACCACTACCGATAACTAAAATCTTTAAATTTTCATCATTCATCCCCTTCGATTTCCTGAAAAAAAGCAATGAAGTCGAGGCAAATCCTTTTTTGTCTTTCGTTTATCGATGGAATTTCCCAGTATTCTGAAATGCGGGTGTTTTTTATTGGGGTTTGTGGAACGGCTATGGGTAATGCAGCCGTCCTATTGAAAAAGATGGGTCATCAAGTGGCCGGTTCAGATGCGGGTGTGTATCCGCCCATGTCCGATGTTTTGGCATCGGCTGGGATTGAACTCTTTGAAGGGTTTTCCGAGAAAGAAATGCTTACCTGGCAACCAGACCGGGTGGTTGTTGGGAATGCTGTATCCCGTGGGAATGAGCAGGTGGAGTACCTTTTACGTACCCGAAAGATATCCTTCGTTTCTTTACCTCAACTCATAGGGGAAGACCTGATTGGTAACCGTCCCGCGGTGGTGGTTGCCGGAACTCACGGTAAAACCACGACCACCGCACTCACATCCTTTGCTCTTTCCCAGGCCGGAATCGATCCAGGTTTTCTGATTGGGGGTGTACCGATGGACCTTCCATCCGGGAACGAACTGGGAGGGGATACTTCCCCCTTTGTCATTGAAGGCGATGAGTATGATTCCGCCTTTTTTGATAAACGAAGTAAATTTATTCATTACCGGCCCAAGATTCTTATTCTCAACAACCTGGAATTTGATCACGGAGACATTTTTCGTGACCTGCAGGATATTTCCCGCAGTTTTTCTCATCTCCTTCGGATCGTTCCATCCGATGGATTCGTTCTTCGCAACGGGGATGATTCCAATCTTCTTGGATTACCCGATGCTTCATGGACGCGAATGATTGATGTGGGGGTGGATGATTCAAACGATTTTCAAATCACAAATTTTTCGGAAGATGGGGAGGGCAGTCGTTTCGGACTTTCCTGGAAGGGAGAAAATGTCATGCAAGTCGACTGGAATATGCCCGGCCTCTTTAATGCCCGGAATTTGGCGATGGCCACCCTTGCATCGGTACTTTCGCAACCTATTAGCAAGGGTACGGTTCCGCTGTCCCTCGAGAATTTTAATCCTTTTACTTCCTCTAAAATACCTGATTTTTCAGCCTGTGCCGGAGTAAAGCGCCGCCAGGAGATTTTACATGAAAGTAAAGAACTTACGGTTCTTTCAGACTTTGCCCATCATCCCACAGCCATTGCTGGAGCCCTCGAATCTCTCCGTGCCCGATGGGCTGGGCACGAGATTGTCGCCTGTTTTGAACCCCGTAGTAACACTGCCGTCACCAATGTCTTTGAGGATCGTTTTGCTGACGCTCTGGCTCTGGCTGATCTTGCCCTGCTTGGTGCCGTCCACCGGGCGGAAAAAATAGCGGAAGATAAAAGAATAAACCCAAAAAATATGATCCAACGGATCGAAAGTCAGGGGAAAGAGGGGCATGCATTCACGACCAATGCGGAGTTGGAAACTTTTCTTTGTTCCCGTAAATTTTCGAAACCCACCCTGGTGGTCTTTTTCTCCAATGGATCCTTTGATGGAGTGATTGGACGATTTGCGTCGCCAAGGAGGAAGATAGTAAA
>JAOFOL010000042.1 GCA_028042835.1 Opitutales bacterium
TCTACAAATACTGCATTTCCTCCATTTCGTTGCGCTTCTGCAATAACACTTAAGCAAAATGTAGTTTTTCCTGATGACTCCGGACCATAAATTTCAACAATTCTACCTCTCGGTAATCCACCAGCTCCAAGTGCAAGGTCGATAGCAAGTGATCCTGATGATATTACTGATACATTCATCTTAGTTGCATCTCCAAGTCTCATGAGTGCACCCTCACCGAACTTTTTATTTATGCCTTGAAATGCTAAATCAAGATCAGCGTTAGTACCTTTGCTTGTTGTTGGATTCTTTGTTTGCTTTGCCATTTGTTTCCTTTTCAGTTTCTACTTTGTAATCATTACAGATGATATCAAGTCGTTTTATGCATTTTTCTTAAACTAACTTTAATTTTTTTATCACAAGTTTCTAACTCTCTACTAATAAATGGATATTAAGTATGTTTTTTGGGATTGGAATGGTACTTTGATTGATGATGCATCTCTATGTGTTTCAATACTGAACAAATTACTATTCCAAGAAAAAAAAGATCCAATTGATCTCGATTACTATCGTTGTAATTTTTCTTTTCCTGTTTCTAATTTTTACACATTACTTAGTTTACCAAACCGGGGATCTGATTTTGATGTAGTCTCTAATTATTTTATAAGTACCTACAGGCAGTTTTGGCATGAATGTAGTTTGCAACCTAATTGTGAATTCGTCCTAGATAATTTACGTAAATCGGGAGTAAAGCAGTATATTCTATCTGCTGGTATGCAAAAAGATGTAGAAGGTTTTATCAATTATCATAAACTAGGTTGTTTTTTTTCACGAATTTGTGGAACAAAGGATATCTATGCAGATGGTAAGCTAAGTTTTGGGTTACAATTGATGAAAAGTTTAAAAGTCAATCCATCAGAAATTCTATTAGTCGGAGACACTTTGCACGATCATGAAGTTGGGTCTTACATTGGTTGCCAAACCTTACTTTTTACTGGTGGGCATAATGCCAAAACTGTTTTGGAAAGATCTAAATGTGATATGATAGATGATTTGTCTGAAGTTTTAGATTTTGTTCTACATTGACCAACTTTTTTAATGTCATAGATATTATATGTTGAATGAAAAGGGTGTTTATAAAAACATATGGCTGTCAAATGAATGAACGAGATTCAGAGTCAGTAGCTTACGATCTTGTAACTCGCGGTTATGAATTAGTTACACATGAAGATCATGCAGATATTATTCTACTTAATACATGTAGTGTAAGGGAAAAGGCTGAACAAAAGGCTATAGGCAAAGCTTCTCAACTTTTATCACCGAAAAATGATAAAAAGATTACCCTAGGAATAATGGGGTGCATGGCTCAAAATCGTGGATCAGAACTATCTAAAAATATTAAGGGGATTGATTTGATCGTTGGTACCCAAAAGTTTCATCGTGTATCTGAATATTTAGACCAAATCATATCAAAAAAATCTTCAAATAATCTTGCACCTATTGTTTCGATAGATGAGGAAGTTGGTTCTCAAAATACGATTAATCAACATCTAAATTTTATTGAACCAAAAGTTACCTCTTTTGTTTCGATCATGCAGGGATGCAACATGAATTGTTCCTTTTGCATTGTTCCGAAAACTCGAGGTCGTGAAAGATATCGTGAGATAGAAGAGATTTGCGAAGAAGTTACGAGGTTATCCGAGGAAGGTGTTCGGGAGGTGACTCTTCTTGGTCAGATCGTGAATGCTTATGGTCGTGGAAAATTTAAGAGCGTTAATGGGAAAACACCTTTTGTTCAGTTGTTAGAAAAAATTCATGATATTAGGGGAATTGAAAGAATTCGATTCACCTCCCCTCATCCCTCATCCTTCGGAGATGATTTAATCGAAGCTTTTGGCAGTCTTCCTAAATTGGGCAATTACGCACATTTACCTATGCAGAGTGGGTCTAATAAAGTACTTAAATCAATGAATAGACCTTACACTAGAGAAAAATTCCTTTCGATTGCTCATTCCCTAAGGTCTATTAACCCGAATATGAGACTCAGCACTGATATAATTGTTGGCTATCCTGGAGAAGAAGACATTGATTTCGAAATGACACGCTCAGCTTTTTCTGAGGCAGCTTTTGAGATGGCGTTCATTTTTAAGTACAGTGAGCGTTCAGGAACGCCTGCCGCAAGTATGGCTGATAAAGTTCCTCAGGTTATTAAGGAACAACGCAATCAAATACTTTTGGACTTGTTATCCAAGCAATCTATTGAATCAAATGAGAAATTGATTAATTCAAAAATGAATGTACTTGTTGAATCTAAAGCTAAGAAGGGTGGGGGAGAGCTAATTGGAAAAACTCTCTGTTTTAGAAAAGTTATTTTTCCAGCAGATGAGAGTATGGTTGGCAAATCTCTCTCAGTAGTTATAAAAGAAGTCGATGGATCAGTGTTAAAAGGCACTATAATATAATATCAAATGTCTTTATTTCAAATTTCAATATCAACATCATTTATCTTATTATCCATCGGATTGTATTCTTGGCTTACACGGAAAAACATCACTGCTAAAATGCTTTTTTTGGCTCGCTCAAATAAAGTTGCGGTAATTTTGCTAAGTATTTCGCTAGCGTGGTTTATGTTTCGATATGTAAAAAATCTGTCCGAAGCTGATTTTGGAAATTATAAACTAATCATTGGTTCGGTCGCGGTCTTTATTTATTTTGGGTCGTTTGTTTTGGTTAAAGATTTTTTGGCAGTGAGGGCAGCTTGTATTTTGTGTTTATTTTATTCTAGAGAAGTTCTTGATGCAGCCTGGCTTCAGGATCCACCTGGTCGCCTGGTTTTGGTTTCTGTGACCTATTTAATTATCTCCATGTCACTGTATTTTGGAGCTTGGCCATTTAGGTTTAGAGATTTTTTCCAATGGCTCGGTCTAGAAAAGACTCGTACTTCGATCTTTGCTTTTGCGATAATGATTACAGGTCTTTTTTTACTAAGTGCATCATATACACTATAATGTCTTTTGTGCTTGTTATTTCTGGCCCAGCTGGCGTGGGAAAGACAACCATCTGTAACCAATTACTCAAAGATTTTAAGAATACTTTGTCTCGTGTTGTAACAAGCACAACTCGAATTCCTCGGAGTGAAGAAATCGATGGTGTAGACTATCATTTCCTTAAAGAGAAGAGCTTTGTTGAAAAGTTAAACAATGGAGAGTTTCTTGAACATGAAATTATTCATGGCAATTATTATGGAACTCAAAAAGAATCTGTTTATTCTATTTTAAAAACAAATAGAGATATTCTTCTAAATATTGATGTACAAGGAGCTAAGAGTCTTAGAAATGAAATTTGTAGTGATCCTAGATTTAACGGAATTTTAAAATCTATTTTTCTCAAACCAAAAGATTTAAAAATTCTAGAGGAGAGGTTATCTAAGCGAGGATCTGATGATGTTGATAGTGTCTCCAAGAGACTAGCTACAGCAAAAGTTGAACTAACCCTGACAAAAGACTTCGATCATACTCTAATATCTTCTAGTAAAGAAAGTGATTATAACTCCGTTCGCGAGATATATTTAAAATATTCACCACAAAATTTCGTATCTTAACTTTGATGTTCAGGGCGGTTTTCATTTAACCAGTCTAAATGAAAGAATTTACCTCTTACAGTATCAGTTCTTTCATAAGTGTGTGCCCCAAAATAGTCTCTTTGTGCTTGAAGTAAGTTTTGTGGTAAACGAGCGGACCGATAACCATCATAATAGGAGAGGGCTGAAGAGAATGTCGGTATAGGGATGCCATTATTTGTTGCTAGGCAAACTATCCTACGCCAATTCTTTTGATATTGATTGATACAATCGGTGAAGTAATTATCTAACAGCAAATTAGATAATTCAGGGTTTCTTTCGTAGGCTTCTGTGATTTTTTGTAGAAAAGCGGCTCTAATAATACAACCACCTCTCCAAATTTGAGCAATTTCCCCAAAATTTAGATTCCAATTGTAGACACTTTGAGCTTCCCGCATTAATTGAAAACCCTGAGCATAAGAGCAAATTTTCGAACAATACAGGGCATCTCTTACGGATTCAATAAGTTCATCGCGTGAATCCACAAATTCATCGGCTTTAGTTGAAGATAGAATTTTAGAAGCTTGTACTCGTTCTTCTTTCACGGCACTTAAGCACCTAGCAAAAACAGCCTCAGCGACCGTTGGGGCAGGTACTCCCATATCAAGTGCATTAACAGATGTCCATTTACCTGTCCCTTTTTGACCTGCCGCATCAAGCACTATATCCACAAATGGCTTTCCTGTTGAAGGATCCGTTTGCTTCAGAATATCAGCCGTAATCTCAATTAAGAAGGAATCCAAAAGTCCTTTATTCCATTGATCAAATATTTCACCTATCTCTTCAGGAGCCATCCCGCCAACTTCAGACAAAATGTGGTAAGCTTCACAGATCATTTGCATGTCTCCATACTCAATACCATTGTGTACCATTTTGACATAATGTCCTGATCCGTCTGTGCCGATGTAGGAGGTGCAGCTTGTGCCACCTTTAATTGGATTTCCTGGGGATGCACCTTCCAAGGGTTTTCCCGTTTCATCATCAACCTTGGCCGATATAGATTCCCAGATATCTTTGATTTCCAACCAAGCTTCAGGAGAGCAACCGGGCATCAGCGATGGACCAAATCTAGCACCTTCCTCCCCTCCGCTAACTCCAGAACCAACAAATAGAAAGCCTGCCTCATTAAGTCTCTTCTCCCTATCAATGGAGTCAGTCCATTTGGCATTACCGCCGTCAATAATGATATCCCCTTTGTCTAAAAAGGGTAAAATAGCGTCAATAACTGCATCCGTTGCACGGCCCGCCTGTACCATGATTATAATTTTTCGTGGTCTCTTGAGTGAGTTGACAAAATCAGTCAATTCTTGGAACCCAGATAGGTTCTGAGTTGATTTATTAGATTCCAGGAAATCTGCAGTCTTTTGAAAAGTCCTGTTATAAACGGATATTTTGAAACCATGATCTGCAATGTTAAGGGCAAGGTTTTGTCCCATAACGGCGAGTCCAATTAATCCTATCGATGAATTTTCTATGTCTGACATGTTATATTAAAATATATGTAACTACTTTTGTTAAATTGGTGAAGCCGCCCTGAATTTATCATTTATCGGGAAGTCGGAATCGAAATTAATACTGGGTTTGTTCTTTTGAAATATCCCCGTCGGATTCGTTGTTCTTGGATTAATGTTAAATTTTCTCATTAACATAATCATATTTTTAGAGTTCGACTTAATAGTTTTAGTCGCACGAGATGAATTGGCGGAGAGAGCGGCATTACTCGAGGAATCAGCGACAACCTTAATAATATTCTTTTTAGAATTAAGTTCCGCATCAATGTATGACTTATCCTCTGCATTGAAAAAATCCTCATCATGTTTTGTTGCGATACCAGCACCTATCAATGCTCCTTCGGTAGAGCCTTGCTTTGAAGCTTGCTTAATGACAACAGTATCTGGCGTACCATTTTTAATTGCACCAGTTATTGCCCCATATGCAGAACCGTATGATGCGGATTCGACTGCTGCTATTGTACTTCTATCATACGAAAGCGTATCTGGCCTAGCGTTGTCTAAAGCTGCCATGCCAAAAGATGCTGCCAGTGAAGAACCGTGGGCAGTAGCTCTTGCAACTTGTACTACAACATCCTCTGTTGCTTCTTGGGATTTGTCTACATTGTTAAGTTCCAATACATTTGTCGAGCCCTCTGCAGCACCTTGAGCACTTTGATTAATGATGGATAGCAACTCTTTCGGTGGTTTATTGTAAATTCCAATTGTAGTATTTCCGTAAACTGAACCTTTAGCACTGTGACTGGCTACTTCGCTTATCAACGAATCTGCTTTTTTGCCGGTATTGGCGACAAATTGATCTATGTTCAGGGATACAGTCTTAATGGTTCCTTGGGCTACGCCCATTGAGGAGTACTTCGCAAATGTGTCACGATTTAAACCTTGCAAGGAATTGTTGAAAGAGTTTTCGTTATTTAAAACGGTCGTAAGTTGTGTGCCAAGAGCCACTCCATTTGCAACTGATTCAGCTAGAGAAGAAATTAAAATCCCGGGAGAATTAAGGGAATTTGTTATCGATGATGTCGCTATGCTTGATGTTATGTTTTCAATAAAATTTTCAGTAGTAATATTTTCAGTTTGCTTGCCGTATTCGAATATCGTCTTTAGGGACGAAGACGCAATACCCATAGCAATTGATTTGCTTGATTCATAAATGAACAATGAATGATCTCCATCTTGTTTATTAATGAAGTCAAAATACGACTGATTTATCGAATCAATCGTATTTATAACGGCTTGATCGTATGCTTCAGGATTTGTAATCGACTTAGTGATTGCTTTTTCGGTGGCAACGCTAATCAGACCGATGGAAGCAGAGGAAATGATTTTAGTTTTAATTGGGTCGAACTTAAAATACCCTTCAGTATCACCCCCGAAAAGCATCGCCTCGTTCGCTAGACTTGGTTGATTCGATACGGGCTCAATCCCTGGATACAGGTGAATTTTATTGAACTTTCCATCTTCTAGATTTGAAGTGTAGAGATTCAGAACAGAATTCGTGAAAACTTTGCTCCCAACACTTAACAAGTCTTCTTCTGTAAGAGGAAGGTTCGAGTCGAGAGATGATTTGAGAAAAGTCTTTGATAAATCTTCAATCCATTCAGGAGCAGAATCATTCCAGTTCAAGATAGCTTTATCATTAAGAACAAAGTTTTCAATAATTCTTGAGGAAATATTTTGGAGAGTTGGTTCGGTATCCAAGTTTAAATCTACGCTCCTTTTTAAACAGGAAGTAATTATTGCACGTAAATTATCTT
This sequence comes from Opitutales bacterium, assembly GCA_028042835.1. Classification (GTDB taxonomy): domain Bacteria; phylum Verrucomicrobiota; class Verrucomicrobiia; order Opitutales; family Seribacteraceae; genus Seribacter. Next base: position 6,867 of record JAOFOL010000042.1, read on the forward strand.
TGATAACTTGATTTGAAATTTCGTTGTTTCCGTATGATCCATTGTTTTTGAGATCAATCGTATAGCTGATTGAGTGGTCTAGGGCATTAAATAATTCTTCTTGTGAAAGTGTTGTGAAAATAAGGTCGAGTGATGCACCTAAATCCGAGTTAGGAGTCGTGGAAGCATTATCTATCTCCTGAGAAATAAGATTTTCTTTTCCAAACTCTTGGTATGAAGTGGAGTATCTTCTTTTCGATGCTTCTACAGCGTCATCAATATTAACTAAAAGGGAAGTTTCGATTAATGTTTTAGTTCCATCTGCATGCACTCCACAAATCAATGTGATATAAAAAAATAATAATGCTAAAACAATCTGGGGCATTCCCTTTAAAATCCTATATTTCCTCTGTAACTGCAAGTTGAAATCAATATTTTGAGGTTCTAGGTTTTCTTTTGGATTGGAGTAGAGAAAATGTGAGCAGAAAAGCAAACATCGATAGACATGCAATATTTCTGAAAGGGAAGTCCACTATGGAGTATAATAGAAATATAAATAGCCCGAGTGAAATGATGGGATACTTCTGTGATCCGAGTGAAATGCAGGACCTCAATATTATGAAAATTACCGGAAAGATGAAAATACATGTTCCAGCAAATCCAAATTCTGATAAGATTTGTAGGATATCTGAGTGGGCATGAACAGTAATTGGGATGTAGAGTTGATGAGCCCCTTGAAGGTTTTGTAATCTTGCTTCAGTGATTGCACTTGATTGGAAGATTCCATTTACGGTTTGATAAGAATCTATTCCATATCCCCAAAATGTTTTAGTTTTTATTTGCATTAATAAGTCGCTCCAAAGGTGGAGTCTAAATGATTCACCCGATGAAAAACCTTTAAGTCTTTCATAGACAGTGTTTTCATAAATAAAAATTGGCAAGATTAGTAATAATGGAGTCAATGTATAAAAATAAATTCTACGAGAAGGCTTATTGGGTATTACAAAAAAAGTAATTAGCATCAGGAAGAGTAAAGATAAAATAATACCCGAATTTGAATCTGAATAGAAAATTGCAACCAAATGTAGAATCGCAAAGAAAGAAAGGGAAATTAATCTGTTAGAGCGAAGTACTGGACCTCTGCTATTTCGAAATATTTCTAGCATTATTGTAAATATCATCGATAAATTGAGAATTGAATAAGCAGACCAATGATTTTTGTATGTAAAACCGGAGAATGAAATTCTAGGTTCTGGTGCACTCCATAGGCCAAGAATTTCCATTCCATCTTCAGTCATTCCATTTATGTATAAATATTTATAGTATATTCCGACTACTGCTAGTAAAGCAGATGAAACAACTATAGTCCAAAATACTAAATTAACTGCATTATATCGCTTGATCATCCAGGCTAAACATACAGAAGGCATAATCAGCAAGAAGGACTGCAATATACCAGTTGCACTTTTATTTAAAGTATTTGGAGTGGTTGGAAAGATAGGAGAAATGTGGTTATTTAATAAATAATTCAACAACTTTGAGCATATTAATGACAAAGAGTCTATTTCTCTTTCAATCTCTACGAGCATTGAAAAAGATGTGAGTGGATAATCTGAGAAATTTGAATTAATTCCTTCAATTAATTCTTTATAATAAACCAGTTTTGTTTTATTATCTGATTCAGTTACAGTATTTAGAATAATGTTTGAAAAAATACTATATTCAGAAGGTAAAAGATACGAGTTATACACAGAAATTATAATTAAAATACATAGGGAAACTATAACTAAACCTCTTTTTTTTACTAAATAAATAACATGTTTTTTTAACAGGATCAAAACGCTGAAAGTTATAGCTAATAGCGCTGAAATATTATCTAAATAAATCAAAGAATAATTATTTAACCATCCTAGTGAGCATACAATTATAAGCGTCGATATAATCCTCCAGTTCATAAGTAAATTGCTATTGACATAAATTCTCTCTCAATTGCAATGAAAACAATATGAGATCTATTTTTATAAGTATTTTATTCCTAACAATTTTTGTTTCGTCTTCAATGGCAAGTGCACTTGAGGTTATCAGGGAACTCGACATCGGGGCACGCACGAGTTTAACTTACGATTCAAATCTTTTTGGGGTATCTGCTAATGTATTTCAGAGTGCCGTTAATGACTCACCAGCTAAAGACGAATTGGAAAGCCAGGATGATTTCATTTTGAACTTTTCACCTAGTTTGCATTTTTCAAAAAAGCTTTACTTGCTTTCGGTTAGTGGTTCTGCAGGTGTTTCTATTACAAGGTATATAAAAAATACAGATAAAAGCTATATTGTGCCAGTCACTACACTCAGCCTTGATTTTGATGAATCTTTAAAAAAGCGACTTTCAAATAATGCCAAAATTCGTTTTGATGCTACCTTTGACTTGGGACAGCATATCGATACTAGTATAGTGGAACAAGATTTGGTATCCTATACATATTTCACAACAAACTTAAATGTTCGATACAATCATAGTGCTAAGTTTGGGGTAGGGGGTGGTACAAGTTATTCATTTAAGGATTATCAGAGTTCTTCACTTGAGAATTCCTACCACGACCTAAACACGATTCCGCTTTCGTTACGTGCATTTTATATTTATTCAGAAAAGTTGGATATTTATAGTGATTATACTTTTACAAAATCCATCTCAGCAGATTCATCATTAAATGCAGCAGATTCAACTAATCATTCTTTCTCCTTTGGTTTAAATGGAGAGTACTCATCCAAGTTGTCTGGTAATATTGGATTAGGTTATTCATGGATGGATTTTGAAAGAGATTCGTTAAACACTGATAATAATTTTGTATCATCATTGAACTTAAATTGGACTCATAATTCAAAAACTAGTACGAGTTATTCTATCAATAGACAGTTTTCGCCATCTGCCCAGGGAAGTAGTACTTTCAGCACAAACATTGCTGTAGGAGTGAACCATAAGTTAACTGACCGAATTCGTGGTTCCGCAAATACCAATTACTCGGTTATCGATTACTCTTTGAGTGATAATTCTAGTTCTAAATTGAATCAAATTGGATTGGGTTTTGGACTAGATTACAATTGGAGCGAAATGATTATTTTAGGAACTTCCTATAATTTCTCATCGATTGATAATAAGTCTGAATCTTATGATCGTCATACTCTAGAAGTATATGCTTCAGGAAGATTTTAACGATTTATGAAGATCCTTTTACTCCAGTTTTTCCTATGTTTTGGCGTTGAACTTCTAGCCCAAAAACTCATACAAGCTACATCAGCAACTCTTAAGGAGGAAAATGGTTACCGAATCCGTCCAGGCGATAAAATTATTGTATCTATTCTAAACGAACCTGATTGTAATCTAAGATTAATCGTTCCCAGTGATGGAATCATAAGGTTAACACATGTTGGTGAATTCAAAGTCATCAATTTATCAACAAAGAATTTAGAATCTCTTATTAAACAGGAATATATTCTAAAAGGTGTGTTCTTGAGACCTGTGATCAATGTATCAATTAGTGAGTATTCTAAACGATTTGTATATTTGAATGGTGCTGTTAATAAAAAAGGTCCGTTTGCTCTCCCTCCTGAAGTAGAAGCTATGAACATAGTAGAATTAATTTCAATGTCAGGTGGGTTCACAGATATTGCTCGGAAGAACAAAATTTATGTAACAAGAACATATTATAAACAAAACGGTGCAGCTGAACAAAAAACTTTTGAAGTAGATGTTGAATCGTTATCTAGAGGATCTACTCAAAATCGTAATGATAAATTTTGGATTTATCCTGAAGACCAAATTAACGTACCAGAAAGGCTGTTTTAGTGGATATTGAAAATAACAATTCCGGTTATGAGGAGTACGGAAATAAAACTAAGAAGAATAAAACGTTAAGCGAATATTTCTTAATTGTACGCGATCGTTGGTTGTTGGCCATTACACTCGCATTACCGTTTTCCTTAGCCTATGTGTATAAGCAACTCCAAGTACCGGAGCAATTTCAAAGTAGTTCTTCATTTGTTTTAATACCTCCTCCGAAGATTCTTAATCTTCAAAAGGTCGATCGTGACCAACAGGTAAATGGGTTAATCTCAAAGCACCTAGATGGTCTCAATAGTCAGGAACTGAGGTTGAATGTGATTTCACGAGTGAATGAAAACTCAGAATTCAAAACCGAATTACTTGCACCTTATTTGAATGATGGAACTCCTATGAAAATAGAAAGTATTGTGAATTACATTATTTCTGTGTCTTCTCCATCAGAGGGTAGGCCTAGGTTTAGGATAAACTCTCAGAGTAGAACTGCTAAAGGAGCAATGATAATAGCGGATTTGGTTCAAAAAGAGTATGATAAATTAAATAGTGTGAGAAAAACTGAACAAGTACAAACAGCAAAGGGAATTTTGGAATTGCTACTTGATAAAAGTTTAATGGAAGAAGATCGTATTTTAAGGGAAATTTCAGATATAAAAGAATCAAATGACATACCTTTTATTGAAGACGAGAAAAAAGTGAACTCCGATAAAAAGGGGCAATTCCAACAAAAAATAACTGCTTCAAAGCTCGATCAAATCGAGATAAATTCAATCCTCAGGCAAATACTTGATATTCGAAAGCGGGTAAATTCTAATAATAATTCCAACAGCATTATTGATTCTAAAGATTCTAGAGATAATATTGAATCAAATATCGCAAAAGTTAAACAATACTTTGAAATCGATGTTATTGAGGGTTACGGGAGTATACCTTCTTTAAGGCAAAAGTTGTTAAATCTGGAATTAGAGAGAAAGTCTTATGTTGAAACCGGTACAGGTTACGGGGAAAATCATCCCAAAATGATCGAAAATGCCAGGCAGGTTTTGGAGGTGCAGGATTTGCTTGGAAAAGAGGTTACATTTGCGATTGAAGACTTGAGAGATCGTCACATTCAACTCGATGCACAAGAAAGGGAATTCGAGGGTGCAATGAACAAGGTTCAATCTGAATCTAGAAGACTTGGTCTTATAGAGGAGGCTATTTCGAAAGCACAAAGAACGCTTGATGTTGTCCGTTCTAGTACAGATATTATACGAAAACGACTTGACGATGTGAGGATTGAGGCTGCCTTACCCTCTGAACAAGACGATCCTCTTCAAAAAGACCAATTAGCATTTATTCCGAGTGGTCCTTCCAGCCCTGATTATGGGAAAATTAAACAACAAGGCTTTTTAATTTTTGTAGGTATATTTCTAGTTGTGCCTGTAGCTCTTGAAATAATCGATAACAGGATTAAATCACCATGGGATATAGAAACATTTATTGGAGAGGATTTGCTTACCGGGATTCAAAAAATATCTGAAATCGATGAATTACGAAGGCCAAAGATTGTTGGCGATGATTTAGATGATACTTTAACCGAATCATTTAGATCTATGTACGGAAAGATTCAGATGAATTCTACTGTTAGAGGGGCAAGGTCAATACTTGTAACTTCTGCCATTCCTAGTGAGGGAAAAAGTCTCATATCAGCAAATTACGCCCACACTTGTGCCAATCATGGCAGTAAAACCATTCTTATTGATTTTGATTTACGGCGGCCTGGTTTACATAACTTTTGCGATGAAAGTAATGATTCTGGAGTTATGACAATTCTAAACACTCCAAATGCAACTGAAGAGGAAATTACTGAAAAACTGGAGAAGTGTCTTTGTAATATACATCCAAACCTTTATTTGTTGCCATCAGGCGGAAAGACGCGAGCGGCAACTGAAATTATCGAAAAAAAAGAATTTGAACTTTTACTTAGAGCCTTAAAGAAAGCAGCTGATGTTGTTATTTTTGACAGTCCTCCAGCAGGTTTGTTTCCTGATTCGATTGCTTTAGCTCGTAAAACTGATGAAGTACTTTTTGTAACAAGATATGGTAAGGTCTCTAGACATGTAGTAAAGAGATTGATCGGTGATTTGAAAGTCACTGGGGCAAATATTCTCGGAGTTATTTTGAATGATCTTCCTTCAAAAAAGGCTACTGGTTATTACTATTCCGGATATTATGGCTATGGATATTACAGGTATAAATATTATTCGAAATACTACTCTCCTGATGAGGCCTAAAGAAATGAAGTAATAAATCATGCATCGAGTTTATAAATCAGTAGTTGTGACCGTGCCTGGTTTAAAGGTAAAAGGAGATGACACATCTGAAAAGATGAGTGGAATGATTACTGAAATATCAAATAGAGAGGCGAAAAAGGGCTGGAAATTGAAGCAGGTTACGCCTGCGTTAGTTCGGGATGGAGCGTTACAGAAGGTGATTTTAACCTTAGAAAAATAAGATGTCAGTAAATGACGGGATTAATGCATCGTTCTCCATTCGTTATAAAACTTATATTGGTGGGATGATTGACATTTCTATAAAAGCTCATCATTTCACTTTGTAAACCGTATCGTGCAATAATTAAGTCACTAAATTTATATTCCCTCGTTTCCCAATTTTTCTTTTTAAAGGTCGAGCGTGCAGTTACTTCATATGAAATACCTTTGTTTTGCGACCAATTTAAGAATTCATTGTTGTTAGCAATAGATTCGGACAGGTATTCTATGAAAACATTAAGCTCAGATTTCTTTTCCATCTGTGATTTATTTTCGAGTAGAAGTATTTCTCTATTTCGTTTCTTTACATCATTTTCAAATTGAATGTCTGGATCCCAGCTCTTACAAGATGTAATTGATAATGTAGACAATATAAGTGCTTTTGTTAAGATGCTTTTAAATTCTAACATAGAAATATTATTTGAGTAATAACAATATAACCACAGTTGTAAAACTTCTTCCAAATATACTTACAACAATAAGCATTTGTGCAGGATTAACTTCTATACGCCTAGGAATTGAAGGTAATTATGAGATGGCAGTTATAGCAGTATTAGTGTCTTGCTGTCTAGATGGCTTAGATGGCCTTTTAGCCAGATTATTAGACGCCACTTCAAGCTTTGGGGCCCAGCTAGATAGTCTTTCTGATGCCGTAACGTTTGGAGTAGCTCCTTCGATAATTGTTTACCTATGGTTAATTGCAATAGCAGGTGAAGATATTTCTTCATATTCGCAAAGTTGGTTGTGGGTGCCGTTCGTAACATTCGCAATTTGTAATATTTTTAGGCTGGCTCGATTTAATGTGAGTATTCAAAAAAAGACAAATTTTCAAAATAAAGGCACCTTCTTCTATGGTGTACCTGCCCCTGCTGGAGCATATTTACTACTCATGCCTTTGGGAATTGATATTCTAGGTACAAGATTTTCGTTTTCACCATCTGAGGTTATTCTACCAGTTGCTGTTGTAGTTTGGGTATTGAGTATTTCCTTTCTCATGGTTTCAACAATTCCCACACCAAGTTTAAAATCAATTAAATTTAATTTGTCGAAAACAAGAAGAGTTTTAATTCTTATTAGTGTATGTATTTTAGTATCAGTACTGTTGCGAGAGACTTGTATTTTTCTTCTGTGCCTAGGAATGATTTACCTTGTTTCATTACCTTTCTTTTTTCTTAAACATAGGAAGACCTGATTTCATTTAATAGTTTTATAGCCTTAGCGTGATTAGGGTTGCATTCAATAATCATTTGTAGATGACCAACCATTTCCTCACTGGATAATTTGGGATCATTCATAGTAATATATTCCCACCTTGCTTTCCAATGTTCCCAATTGTTATCGATACATTTTTTAAAGAAAGTTACGCATTGATTATTGTTTTCTTTTTTGAGTTCAAGTGCAGTTAAATAATTTGCGTCTGGGTGATTGGGATTAAAGACTAAGCATTTATCGATACACTTCATTTTTTAAATTAGAATT
>JAOFOL010000043.1 GCA_028042835.1 Opitutales bacterium
GCTTTGGTGGCTCCATAGGTTCTTCTCCAAGCCCCAAGGGTGGGGGAGAGATTAAAGTTTTGCGAGGCGGTTTGATTTCCATCATTGTAGAGAATACTTCCAGATTCATGAATGCCGAGTATCTGATTGGCAGTTCCCGAAGCACTCCCAATTTGGAGCATCCGGCCTCCTGCGACTTGCGAGTCTGCAACAATCAGTGCAGTCAAGGCAGGGTTGCTCGGTAAGATCGAGGACAAGGTGACGGACATGAAATCATTGCCGTCAAAACGTAAACCACCGGCACTTTCAAAAGTGGGATGGTTTAGAGTTTCGGACTGGGCAAGAGTGTTGGCATTACCTGAACGGTCGGCCCAGGTACTGACCTTGGCGTTTGCTAGGAAACTGCCTGGGGTTTCCGGTAACTGGTCGCCGTTAATGTCCTTGCCGTCGAGCCAAAGTTCCAGGTCGGACAGGGAATCACTATAGGGACTGTACTCGGTTACGGTCACACTAAAGGAACCACTGCTGGCTGCATTGTATGTGGCATCCCCTGATTGAGATACCGTAATATTGGCAGAGCCTGGTCCGCGGGGGCTGAGTTTTGAGCCGCCTCCAGTTACCTCAATCACTGCGGAATTGGAACTGGTATAACCGAGGGCCATTCCGGTGTCGGCCTGGGTGCTTGAGTTACGCGATTTAAGGGCGGGGACGAATTCGAAGTCTCCATTATCCTTGGTCAGGTTGGGTAGGGTAGTGGATCCACCCACATTGGTGACGATCTCCTGATTCGCCTTGGTTACCGAGACTGATTTGGCCACCGAAGTAGCAGCCTGATACTGGCCATTACCTGCCTGGGTGGCAGTAATGGTTGCACTTCCTGCTCCGACTACCCGGAGGAAGGTACCATTGATAATCGAGGCAATAGATGGGTCTGAACTCAGGTAACTCACAGGTAAGTTGGAGCTTGCACTTGCGGTAAGATTTAGATCAGCAACTCCAAAGGCACGACTACCCAAGGTCTGTGACCAAGTGATCGTCTGAGCCTGCTGGGTGTCATCGATCACAGTAAGGGACTGGGTTACATTCGGGGAAGCCGAGAATGTCCCGTTTCCTCCCTGACTGGCGGTGATGACTATTGAGCCACCTTTTTTCAGGATCAGGGTGGTTCCGCTGACTTCCGCAACGCTTGTATCATTACTTGCAAAACTAACTCCAAGGCTTGAGGTAGCCGTTGCCGTTAATTGGTATGTGCCTGCCTGTAAACTTGCGTTACTTAGAGAGTTGAAGCTAATATTCTGGCTTACTTTGTTGACAGTCAAAGTTTTCTCAACTGTTGGTGCTGGGTTATAGCTACCGTTGCCATCCTGAGTGGCACGAATCGTGGTAACACCAGGTCCTGTAACCGTGACGGTACCATTACTTTCAACTGTCGCACTACTACCTGAAACCACCACAAAACTTACAGGAAGAGTCGAGCTTGCAGACGCACTTAGATTGAAATTCGAGGACTGTACCGTTTTGTTTGGAATGTTGGCAAAAGTGATGGATTGATCGACACGTGGGGTGGCGGTTACAATGAATGGTTGAGCCGCGGTAGCGGAAAACCATGGAGCCTGTCCTGCCTGGGTTGCAGTAATGGTTACCTTGCCTACTTTTCGAGCCGTAACTACATTAGCCGAGAAGGAGACAACAGTGCTGTCATTGCTGTCGAATGTAAATACACTCAAGCCTGAATCTGAACTTATATCCAAGGTTACTGATTGCCCAACCTGTTTGTCTGGTATTGGTTGGAAAGTAATGAGTTGGTTTCCACCAAAAGCAGGCCTCCCCACTTTATAAGAGTGCGAGGAGGATAAGTCGCTTTCCAATCCCCACTTGTGAGCGAGATATCCTTCTAGTTTTTGACGCACGCCACTACTGAGGGCTTGGTCATAGGCAACCACTTCAGCTATTGAACCGGCAAAGTCGTTTCCAATTTTACCGAAAGCATTTGGAGAAAGTGAACTGGTGCTGGATCCTTTGCTGATTCCGTTTACATGTATGGAATAAGCACCCGGTGACATTTGCCAGACAATGACACTGAAATTAGTTGATGGAATTCCTGAATCCATCGCACCTAAACTAAATTTTTGCGAAGAAGATGTGAGTAATTGATTTCCTCCAAAAGGCTTTGTTGTCGCCGATTGAGATGCAGACTGTTTTATAACAGCAGCAATAACTCGGATACTAGAGTCTGGAGTTAAGTTTGAACTTTGACTTGCTGAGTAGGTAACTATTCCCTTTCCATTTAATTCAGATGATGAGTAAGTCGGGCTACTTGATCCAGTTGCACCTGCATTATTCGTATTTCCAGATTGGTCTTTCCAAAAATCTACACTTGATCCGTTATTCAAAGTATCGGCCGTGGAATCGGCGTTAATGTTATCCCCATCCAACCAAAGTCGAATCCCGGGTAGGGAATTGGCTTGTAAGTTAAAGTAACCCACAGTCACAGTCTGAGTAACTGATGGGGCAGTGTTGTAAGCCCCGTTTCCTATTTGGCTTGCAGTAATCGTTGCGGTGCCTGCTGCCCGTATTTTGATGGTTTGATTTGGTGCGGTACCCTGTATTTGGGCAATCAAGCTATTCGAACTGCTGAAGGTAACGGGTAGACCCGAGCTCGCAACGGCGATGGGGGAGAAGTCGAAGTCACCCACCGATTTGGCAGGAATCGGACTAAATGAAATCGTCTGATCAGACTTGTCAAAGGTAGCCGTAATCGTGCTGGCCGGAGCAGTCGCATATTGAGAATTACCTGGTTGGTTTGCAGTAAGGGTAACTGAACCTGCAATCAGAACCTTCAATCGGTTGAAGTCTCCATTTCCATTTCCATAGAGCTGTCCAATTAAAGTGGCATTGAGTTCGGCACCATAGAAACGGACATCATCAATCTGACCAGAAAAGTAGGATGATCCACTGGTTCCATCCCGCCCAATAATTAGGTCAGCTGAACTGGCGGTATTGATCGAAGTCGATCCAGAACCGTTGGTGCGAGAGCCATCCACATAGAGCTTGGCCTCCCCGGTGTTGCCATTGGCTGGAATGGTTACCGCCACATGATGCCAGGCTCCATTGGCATGACTTGCACTGGAACTGGTAATTGTGGATCCACCTAAGTCGAGTACCACAGCTCCGGAATTATTTAGGGATAATTTAAACAGGGTGGCGGTTCCTGAGGCACCGTATTGAAGAATGGTTTTGTTAGCTGTTGATGTTTTAAACCATAAGGCCACGGTTCGGCGGTTTCCACCAACCACGCCAATTTCGTTACTGCCCGAGTCCAATTTGCTTCCAGTGAAGCCATATGTACGGACATGGTCATTGGTTCCGTCGAGCGTGATCGCGTTACCAAACTTACCTGCAGTATAGGCGGGACCATTTCGTAAGGATCCAATATTGGAATTTGACGAGGAATCCTGGGCATCCCCACTGGTTTCATCCAACTTGTACCAAGCCTGTAAGCTACTTTGATTGGTTACCGCAAGCTCAGCAATCGAGGGGTCGCTTACGGAATAAAGTACAGCAAGGCCTGATCCTACACTTGCATTTAAGTCAACGGTCTGACCAACTCCCACGCCACTGAAGTTTTGTCCCCAGGAAATGGTTTGTTCAGTTAGGCTACTCTTGATTAATTGTCCGTCGATGTAGGCAAGTGAATACTTTTTGGAGGCGGCATCGCTCGGGCGAATATAGTAGGTGCCTGCCGCATTGCTTTGAGTCGCATCGGTAGTTACAACCGGTCCACGGGTTAAGCTGACCGTCTTGTGGGAATGGTTGCTTGGTAAGGTTCCAACTAGGCCCCACTTATGTGCGAGGTAGCCTTCGATCGATTGGCGATCATTGGCACTCGCAGAGGTAAAGCAGACCACCTCAGCAAAGGTACCCATAATTGGCTTAGGAGTGCCACTACGATTTGCCATTATCGTAATCTTGTTGTTTTGCAACAGGGCACGGGTATCAGTTACGGCATTGTCAAATACAGTACCGTTACGCCAAGCGGAGAGCTTGCTATTTGTCCGATCAAAAGTGATAGAATATAATTGGGTCGTCCCTCTGAGGTCAGATGAACTTGAGTTGGAAGTGGCTATAGTAGTGCCGTCTTTGGCCACTTTTCCAAAAAATCGGTAACTATCGTGTCCACGAAGTTCCCATGAGCCATCTACCCAATTACCATAAGAAATCATTGAATCCGCATAATTATCTACCGATCCTTCGGCATCCACCGAGGCAATCAATACCCATGTTTGATTCTCGTTTTTGATATTGGAACTGGAAGCTTGAAGATAGTCAGTTCCGTCAAAACTTAAAGTATTCAATCCATTGAGGGAAGAGAGGCTGGTTTTTGGTTTGTTGTCAGGGGTAGATTGGACGACATGATTGGAATTTCCACTCTTGTCGCTCCATTGACTGACTGCACCGGACGACTCAGTGATAGTCGAACTGTCGGATGCATCCAACCAAAGTTTTAACTCCAAAGCACTTGGGTTTTTGGCGATGGCTGCTGTGGCGTCGTTATGTTTCCATCCGGATACAGTGTAGTTTAAGTCGGTGGGAATCGCAGCACCTTGAGTAATGGTAAGGTCCTGCCCGGTGATAGTCAGAGGAGCCCTGGCTACGGAGAAAGTATAACTGACAGGAACCGCGGCAAAAGCAGTGGAGTTTTCCGCTGCAATGGCAGTCAGAGTGACGCTGCCACCTCCTCGAATAATCGCACTAGTACCATTTATTTCCACGATTTCAATATCGTTGGAGGAGTAGGTAAGCGCGCCTGTTCCGGTTGCCGTTGCGTTCAAGGAAAGTGGGGCATCTCCGTATGCAATACCGCCAAATGTCTGGTTCCAATCAATTACACGGTTTCCTTTGCTCACACCGAAGGTTATTGCCTTACTGTCATTACCATCTGAGTTGATCGCGGTAACCGTGGTGCTGAATGCACTCAAGCTCGATACGCTACCCGAGATAATTCCAGAGTTATTGATGCTTAGACCACTAGCCAAGCCACTCGCTGTCCAACTGGTAGGGTTACGGTCAGCAGGGATTTGAAGGTTTACTGCTTGCCCAGTGGTGATAACCATATCCGGCCATGATGTGTAGTTTTTATAATTATGTACACTTGGGAGTGAAGATTTAAGTCCCCATTTGAGTGCCAAATATCCTTCGATCTTAGCGGCATCAGCATTCGATAATGCATGGTCAAAAGCTATGATTTCTGCAATATCGATCGATGTACACCAATTGTTACCCTCGTTGGTTGTACCAATTCGGTAATTTGAGTGTGGACCAGTGTCTCCATCATTTACAGTTAGATTAACGAGCATGTACTGATTTACAGTTCCTAGATTGAAGGGACTATTTAGAGCAGTTCCATTCTTGATTAGAGCGGTTGGTAATTTGTTAGAGTGAAAATATTTCTGGTTATTCTCGAATAAGTAATTGGAGTTTCGTCCTGCACTGTGTCCAAGAACTCCGCCATAATAATCAAAGCTGGCATTTACACTGCGGAAAACATAAAATTGGTGCTTGGCGAAAAATGGAGTCCCTCCGATCGATAAAGCATCGTTGCCACCAGATCTTCTTATTTGTACTACAGCACTATTACTAGGACCACCGGTTGCATTTAGGTATGGAGCACCTAAAGATGTTGTGGCGTCTCTTCCGTTTCCACTCTTGTCCTTCCATGAAGATATGTTCCCTGATGTAGCAGAGTCCGTCACTCCATCGGCGTCCAGATCGCGGGCGTCAAACCACACAGTTATACCAGAAGTATTCTTCGGTGAACTGTTTGAAAAAGATGATAAATCTCCTATGAGTGGCTTGTTGTCAAATACTGGAGCTACGCTTTTGTAGGCATGGTTAGCTGCCAAGCTCGCGGTAGCTCCCCACTTGTGGGCGAGGTAACCTTCGACTTTCTGTTCCTCAGATGCGGATAGTTGGCGGGTGAAGATGAGTAGTTCTCCTAAGTCTCCACCAAAGTCATTGGTTGTCGTACTGGTGGATTTTCCAACCTTTAAATTGGTAAGGGTGCCTGAGCTTCCCGATATCTTTGAGATGATGGCAGGGAAGGGGGCGTTGCTACTGCTCGGCATCAAATGCCAATCGGATGCTCCGACGAGGTATCCGCTGTTGTCACCAATCTGATCTGCCCGGCGGACAGAGGCGTATACGGAGTAGGCCCCGCTGTTTGCCCTCAGGGAGGAGATATTGAGGAAGTCGTTGGTCCCGTCAAATCGAACGGAGGATTTAGTTCCGAATGAACTCGCCTGTCGGATTGGTTGGTTGTCTGAATTAGTCTGGTTGACCGTGGCGGTGGTGAGCGACTTGTCCGTCCATGCAGAGACAGCGGTGCCATTGGTTACGGAATCAGTTGTCCCATCTCCGTTTAAATCGGTTGCGTCCATCCACAGAGCAAGGTCCGGTATGGAGTATTTATTAAGTGCGGTGTTGGCCGGTACAAATGTCTGAACTGGTCCCCAAGATGTACCCGCTGAGGTCACTGCTTTGGCTGTGTAGTAATAAGTGGCACCTGTGGTCAGCCCCGAGAGAGCGTGGGAAACCACGCCTATACCATGGGTGCCAGAGATTGCCACAGGGGTATCCCAGTTACCAGCTGTCGTACTACCATTGTTGTCTCCCCAATAGAAAGTGATTGCGGCATCCTCACCACCTTGGCTAACGGTGGGCTGATAGGGGTCAGATCCATGATAGGGGTGAGCTGCGGAGAACATCGTATTCATTAAGCCCCACTTTCGAGCCAGATATCCTTCAATTTTTAAACGCTCCGCTTCGGGTACCACTCGGTTGAGAATGAAGAATTCAGCAATTCGACATTTTGACCGGGTGTGGTTACCACGGTTGTCTCCGCCAAAACTAATTTGTGTAGGTTTACGGTTGGTGCCATCGTTGGCTCCTGTGCCGTCGGTCATCACTTTTACGCCATCTAACCAAACATTCCCAACATCTGTATCACTGAGAGTGGCTTGATAAATGTGAAAGTTTGAGGTGTCCTGACTGTCAGTATCTTGCGATTGCGGGTAAAGCCATCCATTAAACCAGGCGACATTCTTGGTGTGCCCTTGCTTGGCACCAAAAGACCAAACATTGTTGTTGTAAGGCGATTGAACATGAGCGGAATGGCTCGCAGTACCTTCATCTTTTGAAATCATGAAGATAGAGAAATTTTCCGTGTGTGCTGCGA
This sequence comes from Opitutales bacterium, assembly GCA_028042835.1. Lineage (GTDB taxonomy): Bacteria > Verrucomicrobiota > Verrucomicrobiia > Opitutales > Seribacteraceae > Seribacter. Next base: position 7,214 of record JAOFOL010000043.1, read on the forward strand.
GGCTGGACGAGCTTGAAATGTAGGCATTATTGGTCCCGTTAAAGTAGACGACACCTTTTCCGTTTAGCCCATTTGTTTGAAAAGACGGACTACCATCCACATTGGAAGCATGTCTGCCATGACCTGACTTATCCTGCCAACCTGTTCCATTGGCGAGGTTATAGTTACTGGTGTTTGGTGTGCCGTCCCCATCGGGGTCGTCCCCATCCATCCACATGAGCAAGCCGGGTACGGAGGATCCGGAGAAGGGTTCGCCGGTAACATAACTGGCACCCCCGGTTGAGTTTAGATCCGCATTCAGGGATACGCTAGTTTTCGTAACATCGGTTGCACCTGGGATTAAGAGTTGGGGCAAGCCAAGGGTTACAAAACTGTTGGTTCCTGACTGGGTGGCTCCCCCGTTGTTGGTTGCCACAAAGGCATACTCGTAGCGTGAACCTGCGGTTAGTGAACTTAGGCTTTTAGAGAAAGTGCCCACGGCTCCTGCTCCGCTCACATCCACACCGGTGCTGGAACTGGCTACCCGGTTGCTGAAGGCATACAAATGAAAGTTGGCACTTACATCCTGAAAAGTAAACTCTGCTTCCGTGCCGTCTGCAATATAGGTGCATTCAAGCAAGTAACCGTCGTAGGGACTATCCTGGTATTTATCCTGATTAAAGGCGAAGGATGCACCCGGGAGGTCTGAACAACTTACTATCATGGTTCGGCTTCCCGCCCATGACTGACTGTAGGTAGTGAAGGTGTAGACTTTGCCATCCGTCAACCCAGTCATCTTGATTTTCTGATAGCCGCCGGAGCTAGCATGACGGAATCCCTTATCTAAAACCGTGCCGATATTACCCAGAACAGTTGAATTATAGGTAGGTTGTCCAGCCATCCATGCGTCGGAGAGATGGTTGCCCCAACCTTGGGTGATTGCCCAACCTGTCCCAGAGTTTGTGGATGCATTATTACCACCCGCAGAAAAAGAAACTCCATTAATGGTTATGCTTGAGGCGGAACCCACATTAACCTTCGATGTGTAAGTATGACTGGAAGAAATCCCAGAGTCTGCATCTCCGGTAAGGTGGGATTCTCTGAACCCAAGTTGGAAGTCTACATCATCTCCATAGAACAGGCGCACGGTGGGCTGGTCGCTACCATCGAAGGAAAGAACGCTACCATTGGTGGTGGCGGTGGTGCCGGCCACGGAAGTGGCGGCATCTGCAGAAATTGCAGGTGCTTGGGCCTGGGAGTTGGTGAGCACGGAGTAGGCATCCGACCATGCTGTGCCCTTGGAGTTGTTCGCCGCAATCCGGAAAACGTAGTTGGTACTCGCCGTTAGACCGTTCATTGATAGAGCAATATCGCCCGCACTTTGAGCGTTGGGTAGGGTGTAACCGTTTTGCCAACCGGGCACCGATGAAGGTAGGGTAAGACCCCATTTTACGGCAAGATATCGCTCGAGTTTTTGACGGTCAGAAGTGGAAATTACACGGTCAAAGACAAGAAGTTCCGCAACTTCTCCCTTGGATGCTTGGTTGAGGTTTGTTTGAGCACCCAAAGAGAGCTTACCGGGTGAATAGTTGGAATTGTGAGCTCCGTTACCATTGGTAGTGCTTTGAACAGAATTTTTCCATGTGTTGGCCTGGTCTGAATTATTCATGGTAAGCGCATGTAAGTGCCAGTTTGTATCTACAGCTTCATTTGCCTGTAACACCCAGCCCTCGAAATAGAATCGGTTATTCTTGCCATCATGAAATCCCATGAGCCAATTTTTATCTTTGCTTGCGATAACACGGTAATTCTGACCTCCAGTTAAGCGTGAAACCGATAAAATAGAATAATTAGATGCTATGAAACTATTGTCCGTCCAGAGTTGATCATTACCATCAAAGTTGACCACATTTTTTCCGTTCACAACAGTGCGGGTAGGATCTCCAGTCTTTTGATCAAATGCATAATCGCCACCTGCTTTGTTGTACCATTTTATGACATTGGATCCACTTAGCTGGAAGCTGTTGGTATCATCCGCATCCATCCAAAGTTTAAGATTGGGCTGTCCTAACGGACTGAGAAGTGTATTGCTCGTCCCTTTATCCACGGTGTCATAAAACACAGTCATGGTGGTATCGGCTCCGCCAGTCTCCAACAAAGTAGCGGTGGCAGTGCCGTAACTGGAACCGGCAGTTACGGGGAATACATCTCCATTTCCAAGACCGTAGATATTGGTAACATCCGAGGCGGAGAGGGTTACGCCATAAACCCGGAAGTCATCGAGGTATTCAGCGAAGCGTTGGCTTCCACCTTGGTAGTTACCGATAGCATAGATATTATCTCCTTCAGATGCATCTAGTTGGCCAACATAAGAACCGTCGATGTAGAACTTGGTTCTCGATCCATCAAAGGTGGCGACCAAGTGTTGCCAGGTGGAGGCGGAAGCTGACGGGACGAGGTTGTAACCCGACCCCACCCAGTTTGTGTGGGTACCTAATTCATTGCTATTATTGCTTACAATAACTTGGTGGTTCGCATTTGAACCGCGGGTTAAAGTTCGCCAACCATGACCTGTCTCGGTATGAGCGTACAGGCCCTTAAACCAAGTAGACAGAGAGAATGGGTCGGATGCATCTGTACTTCCAACATCAATCGGTGAAGTTATCCTTGCGTGAGCGGCACTTCCGTTGCCCCCTGATTCTGGTATATTCAAAGCGGATGCACCAAACTTTTTCTCGAGAGTACTGAAAACCGCACCACTCATTAGCGTGGCAGCCGATCCTTCCGCACCATAGTTGGTGGCGGTGGTACCGGTTGTCTCATCAAACTTAAACCATCCAAGCAGGTCGGACTCACGGGTCACAGTATAAGCACTTTTGAGAAGTGGGGTGGTGGGGTCTACGGTGATGGTAACCACCTTGGAGTCGGAACCCGATAGATTGCTCGCGGTGACGGTGACATTGTGCTCACCGATTACGCTTGGATGACCACTGATTTCACCCGTTGTTGGGTTGATCGATAATCCGCTGGGCAAGCCGGTGGCAGAGTAATCAGTGCCCGAGTTGGAGGCCACGGTGTACCAAGTAGTGCCGTTGGTCTCTGAGTAGACCGCAGAAACTTCGTCAGCAGACAGAGCTACTTTGTATAGTCGCACCTCATCTAAGTCGCCGGCAAAATAATCGAAATTATTCGATGCATCCGAACGGCCAATGTACTGCGGGGTACGGGAGAGTGCATCGGGTGCGGTTTTACCAGCCGAAGAGGTGGCAAAGATGGTACCATTTTTGTAGAACTTGGTGGTGGAGAGGTTGGTTCCCTCATCACTTTGAACAACGGCAAGGTGGATCCACTGGCCCCATTGGGCCAAGCTGTTTCCAGAGGAGAAAGATTCATCCCCCCCCGCAGTTCCTTTGTACTGGGCACGGAAGGCACCGAGTTTTCCATTGGCATCAATATCAAAACCTAGGTTTACTTCATCCGATCCTGACAGGAAAAGTACAGGGGCTTTGGAGCGCCACTCGTCGGCCTTTACCCATGCGGTGTAGGTATGGGCACCACCGAAGGACCAATTACTTAATTCTAGGTACTGTCCGCTTCCATCACTGGATGTCTTAGTTTTAGGCGTATCGAAGGAAAGAGCATTGCCTATTTTTCCTCCCACACGGTTGGCTGCTGTCATATTTTTAAGGGTGGCATTACGACCGTTGTTTGAAAAGTCGGTTGCCACGGCTCCACTTGCCTCGTCAAAGGAGTACCAGAACGCGAGATCGTTATAACGGGTGGCAGAACTTTTGCGGTAATTTATGTTCGAGAAGGTGGCAGTTGCGGTGCTTCCCGAACTGATGGTTGGGGGAGTATTTTCTGTTACCGTACCTTCCTGAGCACCGGTTCCGACATCGACAGATCCTTCGGTCAAGTTCGTACTGAACGCAAAGACAACTCGTCCACCGCCACCGATTCCACCACTTGGTGGGGTGGCTCCCTTTGCCTGAATCGTTCCGCCATTGGTAATGGTTTTACCACCTAGGCGGATGGATCCACCCGACCCACCACCGCCTCCGTTGGAGGCACTGTTCGAGACACTTCCTCCATTTGCAGAGATAGTACCGCCTGAAGTAATCGTCAAGGTACCATTACCATCGGCCTCCAAAGAGATTGCGCCCCCGCCGGCACCTCCGCCAGCACCCACACCAGCGCCCCCGCCAGATCCTCCGTGAAGATGGGCAATGGATGTAGAGCCGTAGGTATTACTAAATGTGGTATCGGTCGACTGATACTGTCCAATCGAGCCGTATCCCCCTCCGCCCCCAATAGCGCCGTTCACACTTAGCTTTCCCGCCCCAGGACCGTAACCGTTACTACTGTTCTTGGTGCCACCATTGTAACCCCCAAGTTTGCCCATGCCGTAATTAATTGTGGAGCTGTAAAAGCCAGGGTAGGCGATCTCAGCATTTCCACCATTTGCAGAGAGAGTGGTACCAATGGAGATGTTTCCATGGTTTGTGGTCTTGAGGATAAGGCCATTTTCTCCCTGCATGTTTACCGTAAGTCCAGTGCCAAGATTTATGGACGGGAAAGTAAAGGTATATGTTTTATACTCGATACCATCGTCGTCTTTATTCTCGATTACGCCAACCCCATGAGTTCCTCCACTGTGAGTCCAGTACCCATAAGTGGTGTCTATCGTTAGAGTGCCACTGGAGTGGGAGAGGGCAGCAGTTGGCGTGGATCCAGAAATATGGAGTGTGCCGGGTCTGTGTCCGTCTAGTTTAATGGTTCCCAAAGTTAAGTTACCATTCGTTTTGATGGCGATGCGACCACCCCCACCTGGGGTATTGGTAAGACCATTGCCTCCTTTGGCTTCAAGGGTGCCGGCAATCAAGATGCTGCCACCTTCCAGGCGGATGGCTCCACCGGATCCGCCCCCACCGCTTTGGGTATGATCGGTTGAGGTGTCTCCACCATTGGCCAAAATTTTACCGCCAGAAGTGATGGTAAGGGCACCGTCTCCATGAGCAAAAAGCTCCACCGCTCCGCCTCCGGCACCACCACCATAGGCATCTCCGCCTCCGCCTCCGGAACCACCGATTAGATGGTCTGTCAGTTCGGGGGTTGCGTAGGTTTGCGAGTAGGATAAATTCCAATCCTTGCCCTTCCCACCATAGGCAGCACCGCCACCCTGAGAGTTTACGCTCTTGGTTTTGCCCTTACCAGGGCCATAACCGTCCACATCTTTGGCTCCGCCGTTAAAGCCACCGGCTTTACCCGTTCCACCCACATTAGAGAGGTCATTACCACCATTAACATTGATCGTTGAACCCAGGGTTAAATTACCATTGTTGCGGGTGCGCAGAGAGACTGCTTTGCTTCCGAGTAAGTTGATCACAACACCAGAGCCCAAGCTGATGGTATCGGCGGTGTAGGTGACCACTTGATAGGTGTAAGCCGTGCCATCCCCTGCACTGTATGTTTTATTGGTAAATTCACCAAGAAGGAAGGAGCCATCCGAGTGGCTGATCTCACCCTTGTCTGAATCGATGGTCAGGGTACCACTGGTAAATACCAAGGAGCTTACCTGTGGGCGGACAACGCGAACGGTACCATCTCCGCCATGTCGCGGAGTGCCTGTAGCAGCCTGGCTTTGTCCACCGTTGGCGGTAAGATTTTCATTGGTTGCACTTGCATGATTGACAAAAGAGGATGTACCTTCCAAGTAGACGCGTCCACCGCCTCCGGCCGCTGGTCCTTCGCCCCCCCCATCTGTCGCACCAGCGTTGCCGCTAAAGTTAATACTTGGAGCCGACTTTCCGCCGTTTGCAGAAATCTTAACACCGTTATTAATAACCAGGTTGGCCGCTTTGAGATAAATAGCACCTCCCGAACCTGCTGCCCCCACTTCATCGGAATTAAAACGATCGCTCGTGGTATTGTTTAGGGTGGAATCGATGCCCCATTTACCAAGCAGGTAACGCTCGATCTTTTGAGTCCAGCTCCCGTAAGGGTAGTGACTGGACGCTACGATTTCTCCAACCCATCCATCGAGGCCAGCATTATATCCCCGGTTTGAACCGACGACCAACTTACTGTTAGCATGGGAACCATAACTGGAGATATTACCCTTACTTTTTCCATTGATTCGTACATTGATCGTGTTGCTTCCTAACAGTCCGATAACCATGGGTTTGGCTTCCAGATTGCTGTTATTCGAGAAGTAGGTGCTTGTACCATATGTGGTATCACATCTTAAATTGGCGTAAAAATTAGCGGCATTTCCGGCACCGAATTGCATCGTTTTAGTTGAGTCCACTAGAGAAAAGATTGAATCGAATTCCGAAGTAACCGTATCCACATAGGCAACAATCCAAAAACTGGAGTGAGAACCTCTTGGTTCGGTAACCGTGTTGATTGATTTCATGTAATCGGTGGTGGCGGTGTTGTCGGTTCCGTCAAAATCAACCACAGGTAAACCGTTATAAGTGCGCAGACCATGGGTCGGTTGGTTGGCTGCAGTGGCCTGTTCAAAGTGCTTGTTGGATATTTTATCGTTCCAATAAGACACCTTCCCATTCGCATCCTTTATAATAGATGACTCGTCCGATGCATCGAAC
>JAOFOL010000044.1 GCA_028042835.1 Opitutales bacterium
TTAAGCCGGATTTCAAGATCCTTTGGGTTTTTGAAATTAAAAGATTCAACTTTATACTCCCAGTCTCCGATATTCTGAAGATCTTTCATTAACCACTCCTTTGACTTCCCTGAAAGATTTTTGCCTTCCACAAACGTTTCAGAATATTTTTCGGAGGCAACTTTCACTCCTTTGTCATAAAGTTCCTTACTTTTTTTAAGTTTTTCAGAATATGCTTCCTTAAGTTTCTCAGAGTAAGTCCTACTTTTAGCTTCTTCCTGACTAAACACTGAAGAAAAGTAAAAAGTAATGAAGAATAGAAAAAATAATTGTTTCATAAATATTAAATGGGATTGAATCCGAAAGACTTTTCATCCGAACCCAAGACCATTGATTTTGCAAATCTGAAAACTGGATTCTTGCCAGATGTAACAAATTACATTCTGATTTATGCCTCTTTCCAAAAGTAAACCATTTGATACTTATGAATAGTTTTAACAATTCAGAACTTACATCTTTCGAAAACGACGGCTTTCTTGTAACCAGAGCCCTATTTAATCCCGAGGAAATAAATTTGTTGGGCCAAACTGCACGAGCAGACAATGCTATGGATAACTCATCCGCTTCCCGTGATGATGGGGAAGGTAACGCCGTACGCCTAGCTTTATGGAATCATCCAGGCGACGGAATTTATGGAATGTATGCACGTTGTCGAAAGGTGGTGGATCGTGTTGAGCAGCTCCTCAAGGATGAAGCCTATCATTATCACTCCAAAATGGTTCTTAAGGACGCAAAGGTCGGGGGAGCCTGGGCATGGCATCAGGACTATGGATACTGGTACCAAAACGGTGTACTTTTCCCCAATCTGTGCAGCGTCATGATAGCAGTCGACAAAGCAACCGAAGAAAATGGATGTATGCAAGTCATCAAAGGATCTCACAAGATGGGTCGAATAAACCATATCCTTTCCGGTGATCAGGCAGGTGCGGACATGGAACGGGTAGAGGAAGCAAAAAAAGCACCTTGACCTTGTGCATGTGACCATGGATCCGGGTGATGCCTTATTCTTTCATTCCAATTTATTGCACGCCTCCGCGGCCAATGAATCCGAACACTCCCGTTGGGCAATGATTTGTTGTTACAACGCAAAGTCCAATAATCCCTACAAGGATTCCCATCATCCAAGATACACAAAGCTGGTAAAAGTTGACGATAGTCAGATACTAAAAGTGGGCCTAGATGATGCCTCCCGTGCCGAAACTCAATTCGCTGATCTCAACCGTGAAGACACCAGTGCCAAGAGCCTCAAAGACGAATCTGCCTAGACCATGAAGCTTGGAATAATAAACAGTGCTTTTCAACAAGCTGGCATGGGTACAAAAGCCGGACTTGAACACATTGCTCGGATCGGTTTCGATACCGTGGATATATTTACCGAAGCTCTAAATATTTCAGAGAAGGAAATCCAACTTATTGAAAACACCTGCTCTGCCCAAAATTTACCCATTGCATCGCTTCCTGTAGTTTCGTCCGGCCTGATTGATTTTAATGATCCAGTACGTGCCTTTCATCTGGAAAGATGCAAAAAATTCATCGACTTATGCGAACGATTCCAGGCTGACAACCTGCTTTTGGTTCTCGGTGAATACATTTGGCAACGAGAAGTGATTCCACCTGAGGCTCAATGGGAATGGGCCGTGGAAAACACAAGATTGCTTGGTAAATACGCAGAACAAAAGGGAATCGAAGTCGCCTTGGAACTTGAGCCCTTCCGACTTAGCCTCCTCAATAACTTAAAGGAGATGTCTCGATTCCTAGATGACTGCAACCACCCCGCAGTAAAGGCAAATATCGATATCAGTCATCTGGTGTTAGCGGATGTCTCCCCCTCCGAACTTAGCTGCTTACAAGGTCGTGCGGCTCATGTCCATATCAGTGATTGTGACGGCAAGGTGCACGGCGACTTACCCCCCGGTCGTGGTGTGGTTAAATTCATGCCCTACCTTCAGGCAATCAAGGAACTTGGGATCGAGGGTACCGTCGCTTTGGAACTGGAATATTCCCCCGACCCCACAAAGATTGTTGAATGGGTTGAAGAAGCCTACCAGGAAACGGACCGGATGATGCAGGAACTGAACCTACGAACTTAACAGAGGTCGAATGAGCAAGGAAAAGTCGGATTATGGACTGAGTCCTGAAAAAGCAGCACATAGCATTGATCCTCCGATGGTGGATTATTTTCCGCCAAAACCAAAGAGCTACAATCCCGGAATCGCAATAATTGGAACGGGTGAAATCAGCAAATACCATTTAAAAAATTACCAAAAGGCAGGCTATCGGGTTACAGCCCTGGCCAACCGCACAATCAATAAAGCAGAAGCTCTTCGGGATCAATTTTGCCCGGAAGCAAAAGTATACCAAGACTACCGGGAGGTTTTGGCTCTTGATGACATCCATGTGGTCGATGTCACACCCCATCCCCAAGATCGCCTCCCCATTCTTCACGACTGCCTTCGTGCGGGAAAACACACACTAAGCCAGAAACCGTTTGTTCTCGACTTAGAGGATGGCAAAAAATTGGCTGAGTTGGCGGAGGAAAAAAAGGTCAAACTGGCCGTCAATCAAAACGGCCGCTGGGCTCCCCACTTCAATTATATTCGAAATGCGGTGAAGCAAGGATTAATCGGTGAAGTCACATCAATCGACTTTTCCCTCCAATGGGACCAGACATGGATCAAAGGAATGCCATCTTTTGAGAAAATGAAACATTTGATCCTATTTGATTTTGCGATCCATTGGTTTGATATCACTGCCTGTATTATGGATGATCAGAAACCAGTAAAAGTTTTTGCATCCATTTCTCATCATGCTGACCAAGTCTTCAAACCTCCTGCCCTCGCCTCTATAATTATAGAATATCCAGAAACTCAAGTAAGAATGTCATTCAATGCTCATTGTACCCGGGGCGAGGAAGATGTTACCACCGTGGTCGGCTTGCAGGGAACACTGCGTTCGCGAGGTTCCGGTCTCAATCAGCAACCAAGAATGGATGTATTTCTCAACGGAGGCTCAGTTTCTGCTCCGCTTGAAGGTTGCTGGTTTGAATCCGGATTCCAGGGCACCATGGGAGAACTCCTTTGTGCAATCGAAGAAGATCGTGAACCCCAAAACAGTGCGAGAAATAATCTTAAAACGTTAGATCTCTGTTTTGCTGCCGTGAGAAGTGCGGACAAGGGACTTCCCGTTCAATTCGGATAAAGCATCCTCAGTGGTGGTTATCTATCCCGAGTACCCTTTTGGGAAAATACACTCACGAGGATCACAAAAAAACAAAGAGTCAGATTGAAGAGCGGGATTTGCAAAGGAGAAGGCAAGGAGTAAATAATCGCGGTCCCCGGAATCCAGACCATCCAAGTGGTCACTGTAAAGATCAGAATCATATCAAAAAGTTCAGACCAGGTTTTGTTTCCCTTCCATTGCTTAAGGGAAAACCCGGCTTCCCTCCAAGTGTAAAAGAGAGCGGTAATCGGGGATGCCCAAACCACGCAGTATACGAATTGATCAACCAAAACCTTACAAACTATGGTTTGAAAATTCACATCAACTCCGAAAATCATTTCCTGCAGACGGTAAAAGGCATCGACATCAATTCCCCGGAGAGCCCAGTAACCCAGGAAGATTATACCACTCCCAATTCCTCTTAAAGGATCCCTACCCGTAAATTGCATAAAAAGATAGGGAATCAACCCTCCAAAAATACAAGTTGATATGGCAGAATATCCATACCCATAGTTTTTCTTAAGAGCTATAATCTCATTAAACCAGGGACGGCTAAACTCCCCGAGGTAATAAATCGCAACTAAGGAAACTCCAACCGTCCATAGGAACAAACCAGGGATTAGATTCTCCTTCATTCCTGCCCCTATTCTTTGCTTAAAATTTCTACTGCCAACCCAATTTAACATTCCTGCCATAATTTCAAAATATCTAAAAGTGGCTTTCAATCGAACCTTTTAAATACTGTCCTATTTCTTTTATTCGCGCTTGCTAGTGCAGGTAAGTTCCTTTTTCGTAGTTTTAAATAACTAGTTACTCTCTCATTCCTCATGAATATCTATGTCCACAAAGATGGGACCCAATATGGGCCCTACACTCTCGAGCAAATTCAACAATACATCCAGCAAGGATCTTTCACCCTGGAAGACCAAGCCTGTCATGATGGTCAAAACTGGGTACCCGTTGCTCAAGTTCCCGGGATCGCTCCTGCCGCCACCAGTCCTGTTCAGCCAGCAGCACAACCCAAGACCCAGGCAAAGGCTTCAGCTACCAAGAAAAAGACTGTAGCGAATAAGACCAAACAAACGGCTTCTTCAACGGCTCAACCTTCCCAGCAAACTACAGCGAAGGCAGATAAATCAGGAGGCTCCAAAAAGTGGATTGTTTTTGGCGGTATAGGTCTGGCAGTTGTCGCCATCATTGCTGGTGTATGCTTTGCGATTTTTTCCGGCGGTGATGAACCTGAAGGCAAGGAAGTTGCCGGAAGTAGTGATACGAAAAAGGAAGATGCAACCTCGGATGAAGAAGAAAACACCAAAGAGTCCACACCTGCTATTGCGACTCAATCCAACATTTCACTGATCGAAAGGATTCCATCTGAGACAGGGGCCGTTTTTCTGGTAAGGGTTAATGACCTCCTGGATAAGGGACGCGAAGACATCAAGGCTCTATTACCCCCTGGCTTACCACCGATGGTTGGCAAAGCATTGGAAGATCCATCATCCCTGGGACTCGACATTTCGCAACCCTTACAGATTCATCTGATTCCTCAGGACGACCCAAATCTGGCTCCTTCAGGTGGAATTGCCGGCAAGTTATCAGATAAAGCAAAATTTATGACTACTTTAGAATTGCTCGCCGGGCTGGATGCACCCGAGCAAAAAGATGGCTATCTTCTCTACCAACCACTCGGTGGAGCCGATGGTTCAGAGCCCCAAATTGCCATCGGGTCGGATTTCTTTTTCGCCGGTGGTGCCGATAAACCCTCAGACCGTGAACCAATCATTGAAAAATTCATGACCTCGGATGGCTCCAGTTCATTATCGAAGAGTAATGATTCTTTCGTAGCTTTTACAAATGAAAGCCATGACCTCAGTATTTGGTTTGGTGGAGACTCAATCCTGGAGACCCTCGGGAGTCAGATCGATAATGCTAACCTTGATACGCTAAAAGGCGGAAAAGGAACCATTAGCCTTAACTTCGAAGATGGTGAGTTGACCGCTCAAATGAAAGTCGATGCTCCAAACAACGAAATGGTTTACGGAAAAGGAGGCTTCTCTGATGGTATCCTTAACTTTGCTCCTGCAGATGCGATACTTGCTCTGGGCTTTGCTTTTGATCTTTCTAAATTTGTTGAAATCGCGGAGAAGGAAATTCTTCCTGAATTTGGAGATGACATAAAACTGAACGAGCCCATGCCTGAACTGGGTGGACTTTCCATTCGCGATGCAATCGGTGCATTCAAAGGAGAATTCCTCTTATCATTAACCGATGTGAAAATGCCAACCCCCGGTGCAGGTGGGGGTTTCCCCGGTGGCCCGCCGATGGATGGCCCCGGCGGCGATGCTAATCCTTTCGGTGATCCTGATATGGAAGGTGATGCCCCTCCGTTCCCCGGTCCTGGCGGTGGAGGTGGATTCCCCGGTGGAGGACCTCCGGGTGGAATGGATCCTAGTGCAATGATGATGGCAGCTATGCCCAAGCCTGAATTTATTGTCGCTGCATCTATCAACCCAGAAAAATGGCTTAAACTTAAATCGGCACCTCCTCTCGCTATGGGAATGGGGTTGGCGATGATGCAAGGCTATTCCATCACTGAAAAAGATGACTTCCTGCTTATTGCAAGCAAGGATCATCTCCAAGCCACCCAGTCGGGATCGGTTAAAAATCCTGTGAGCGGTTCCGAAAAAGATCTCTTTGCAGATAATGATTTTGTTTTAAAAATAAATGTCGCTCCAATCCTTAAAATGGATTTACCCATACCCCCGGGTGGCCCGATGGAAATACTCAAAGATATTTCTCACTTGGAAGTCGCCTCCAATTCCGGAAAAACGTCCGGAACGGGAATCATGAAATTGGTATTCGAAGACAAAAATAAAAATTCCCTGTCCCAGGTCCTAAAAATTGTAAAAGCTATCAACACCATCGTACCTGCAGGTATGAATGGACTCGATGGCATGGACGAAGAGTTTGAATAAAATGATGGAGGAAGATGTCGAAGATATTGAATCGCTCGACCCTCCTCCACCTTTGGAAGAACCATGGTGTGCTACCTGCCATGCGTTTACCGATTACCGCAGGAAATGGGATACCATCCAGCGAGCTGATCTCGATGGTGGATCCTATTCCGAAAACATCGAGATTCCTCACTGCATTGATTGCGACAAGCCCATGCTTCTTCTATCCACCTGCCGAAAATTGATATGGTCCGTTAATTCCCTTACCATCCTTGCCTGGCTGATCGGACTTTTGGGAGTTCTGGCTCTTTTCAGATTTTCGCTTGGCTCAATCACCGGACTACTCATCCATGGGGCATGTTGCTACTTGATCAGCCGTCTGCCCCATAAATCAAGACTAACCCTGCAAAGTTATAAAAAAGCCAAGAAAGAAGAGACCCTGAAGGAGCTATTACAAAAGCTTTAGATTACCAGCCAATGCGAATAGATGGACATGTACACTTTGTTGGCGATGGTTCCAATGGCAGCGGTTGCTGGCTTAGATCCAACACCTTGCTGGACCGTTTAGTCGAGCCCATCGTGAAGGCTCAGGCTGGTATTTTACAATCCAGTAAGAAACTCGGCGTGGATCAGGCGTACGAGGAAAAACTGATACAATTAATTGACCAGTCCATACTCGATGCCGTTCTCCTGCTCGCTATGGATTACCCCTATGACGAAGATGGAAACTGCCTTAAGGAAAAAGCAAAATTTTATGTCCCCAATGATCATGTGCTCAGCCTCGCAAAAAAATATGCTCAGATCATTCCTGCCTGTTCCATCCATCCAGCCCGTAAGGATGCGATCGAAGAACTGGATCGATGCGCAGAACAAGGAGCCAAAGTGCTAAAACTTCTGCCCAACTGTCACAATGTCGACTGCTCGGATAATCGCTACAGGGCATTTTGGGAAAGACTCGCCAAGCTCAATATGCCCTTTCTTGCTCACACCGGAGGAGAATTCTCCGTCCCCGTGCTCAACGCAAAATTTGCTGATCCCCGAATTCTACGACTTCCCCTTGAATGCGGAGTCAAAGTAATCGCTGCCCATGGGGCCGGTAAATCTGGACTATGGGATCCGGATTATACCGCGGATCTACTCAAAATGATGGACCAGTTTTCCAACCTCTTCACCGACAACAGCGCCCTAGCCAGTCCGAACCGCTCGCGTACAATCCCCGCCCTACTCGATCCCAAGATTCAATCACGGGTGATTCACGGAAGTGACTTCCCGATTCCATCCGGTGGCTTGGGTCCGTGGATCGGAAAACTTCTTAGCGGAGCGGATTATTCAAAATCCCGAAAAATCAAAAACCCCTTGGAACGGGATGTTTTTATTAAGAAAGCGATAGGGTTCAAAGAAAACACTTTCACTGGTTTGGGTGAAATACTACCCTAAGGAATTAAATCAGGATGGCTCACCACGGAACCCGTTGACCAAAGTCACCCCGACCACAATCAAAACAAGTCCAACCATCCCCTGCCAGGAAAGGGTTTGACCAAAGAGAAAATAGCTTAAAACCGAGACCAAAAATATTCCCACTCCGCACCAGGTTGCATAAACAATTGTCAGCGGAATTTCCCTCACGGCAAAGGATAGAAAAACAAAAGCGACAACATAACAAACCACCAGAAGTACGCTCGGATAAACCCTGGTGAAATTCTTGGAGTATGGCAGGAGCAAGGTTCCAATAACCTCACATATGATTGCCCCTGCCAGAAATAAATAACTATTCATTTACGAATGAATCCATGAAGGTTAGTTTTTTGAAGAAATAAGATACTTTTCCGTTGTAAAACTTTTTTTCAAAGAAGACAATCAAGTCTTACAGGTTGTTTCTCTTTTTATCTCATCCACAATTCTTATGAATGCAGATTCCTCATCTACTATTACATTACGAGCAAGTAAGGCCTGGAAAGGTTGGTGGATCGGAACCACAGCCTTCATGATTTTAATTGTAATTCTATCCATGTCAGCAGAGGCAATTAATTATATTTGGTGTGTTTATATGGCTGTCTTCTTTTTCTGCATGGGCCTTGTACGAACCTCCAAACATACCAATTTAAAAATGTCCCACTCCTATCTTGAAGGAGGATATTTTTTCAGAAACAGAACATCCTGGGATCGGATTTCAGATGTTTATTCAGATCTGGATTATCTTTACTGGGAAGGAATAACCGCTAATAAAAAGACCAAGACTTTCAAGGTGCCTTATGAACACTGGGGAAGGGAGTGTAAGCAAAATGGCAAGCAGGTTTCCAAGGAACTTGCACTCGAATGGATCCAAAAACTACGGAAAGCCAAATCCATGAGCGAACGAATTGCATTAATCAATGGTTTCGCAACCATCCGAACAATAGTCAAAAAAGAAATTTCAGAACTAACTCAGGAAGAACAAAAAAAAGCAAAAGCACTGCAAAAAAAATACCACAATGCTGGTGGTGAATATCGAATGGAAAGAAGGAATGAGATTCGTCAATATTTTGAACAAAAAGGCTGGATTCTTCCTCAACCAAAAATATCAAAAGGTAAAAGAATCATGGCAGGTATTTTCCTCTTTCTACTATTTGGATTTTGGATTTGTTTTTTCATCTTTGCTTTTACCAGGTAAGCAAACATGGCCGTAATCCTCTTTGATTTAGCCAGATACGACAGAACGATTAATTGAAAACCTGAACCCTGCGGATCGCCATGCCCGCTAGGGGTGCACGATGACAAGAGTGTTTTTTTACCATCAAGGGAGTGAAGAGATTGGAGTTACTTTTTTGTCATTGCGAGGAGGACAGTATGGACGACGCGGCAATCCATCGGGTCTCGGGGAAGGCGATCGGGTGATGCGGATAGGTTAGTGGCTCACAGTGGATCGCCACGGGCTACGCCCTCGCGATGACAAGACTGGAAAGAACTCCTAGCGAGCGCAACTTTGTCATTGCGAGGAGAGAACGAAGTGAGTGACGCGGCAATCCATCGTGTCTCGGGGGACGCGGGCGGGTTTGTCTGTTCGCTTACTGGTTCTCAGTGGATCGCCACGGGCTTCGCCCTCGCGATGACAACACACACTTTGTCATTGCGAGGAGTGAACGAAGTGATTGACGCGGCAATCCATCGTGTCTCGGAGGACGCGTACGACTTGTCTGTTCGTTTATTGAGAGACAGTGGATCGCCACGGGCTTTCAGCCCTCGCGATGACAAGGTGTGTGAAACGGTACTCTAGGATGCGAACTTACGCCGGGGCTCCGCTTGCTGGCATGGCCCATTTGGGCTACCGCCCCTTTGGTCCAAGCCCGCCGCACTCCGCCTTTCCCTTACGCCATGTCCGTCATCCTTCCGTCCATAGCTTTGTCATTGCGAGAAGGGTTTCCTTGAAACCCGACGCGGCAATCCACTCGATCACCTCAAGGGAACAGCACACCCATTGAACTACGCTTCTTCTCGCCCCTTGCTACTGCTGTTGGAAACCAACACGGAAGCCAAGGGTGTAGTAGCGGTTGCTCGGGGTGTAGAAGCTGCGCTTAGCAGAACGCAGGTACGCCCCGTCGCTGCCCCAGGAACCACCCCGGAAGACCCGATACGAGCCCGAGGCCGGTCCGCTAGGATCCGCCACCGGGTTGCCGGTGGGATAAGCCGCCTGGTACCAGTCCGCGGTCCATTCCCAGACATTTCCGTGCATATCAAAAAAGCCCCATGGGTTGGCGGAAAATTGTCCGACATCCACCGTTTGGTTAGGGTCCGCACCATGGTTCCAGTTCGCATTCGAACTGGCAATTGTATTACCCCATGAGTACGCCGTGGTCGTACCCGCACGACAGGCATATTCCCATTGCGATTCGGTGGGCAACACATAGGCCCAACCGGCAGGCAATCGGCCTGCTGCCTGCTCTTGCGTGGTTAACTGGGTGCAAAACGCAACCGCCTCCGTCCAATTTACTTTCTCGACCGGGCGGTTGCCATTGCCGGTCGCGTTAAATTCACTTGGGTTGGTGCCAATCACCGCCTCGTACTGAGCCTGAGTGACTTCGTATTTGCCGAGGTAAAACCCTTTCTTGAGGGAAACATTATGCTCGTCTTCACGATCGGATTGCCTACCCGCTTCGGTGGTCGGACTGCCCATAGTAAAGGTGCCTGCGGGCACCCAGAGCATGTCCATCGCCACGGTGGCGTTCAGATCCACCGAGCGGTTGCCCACCACCGTGACGGTTCGGTTGGCGGTGGCGGTATTCCCCGCGGCATCGGCCACGGAGTAGGTTAATACATAGGTACCCGTTGTATTCATGTCCACCGTCCCGCTGACGGAGATGGAACTGGTTAAATTCCCGTCCCGCGCATCGTGCCCCGCTACGCCTGGCTCCGCCCAGGCTTGCCCGGCCTCACGCGTAACACTTGCTCCCCCGAACAATTCCAGTTCGGGATTCGCCGTGTCTGGCTGGACTGGTTGGAAACCAACACGGAAGCCAAGGTTGTCGTAGCGGTTGCTCGGGGCGCCGCCGTAGCGCAGAGCAGAACGCAGGGTCGACCCGTCGGCGTACCAGGAACCACCCCGCCGGACCCGAAGCGAGCCCGAGGCCGGACCCTCGGGGTTGGTCTGGGCACCGGTAAGGTAGTTCGCCTTCCAGTCGCTGACCCATTCCCACACATTTCCATGCATGTCAAAAAAGCCCCAGGGGTTGGCGGCATACTGGCCCACATCTCGGGTTTGCTTAAAATCGTTGCCGTCATTCGATCCGCCATCCCAGTTATAATTGGCACGGGAAGAATTGATATCATTTCCCCACGAGTACGCCGTGGTCGTCCCTGCCCGGCAGGCATACTCCCACTGGGCTTCCGTGGGGAGAACATATTTCCAACCATTGGGCAATCGACCCGCGGTCTGTTCAATCGAATTGAGCTGGGAAAGAAAGATTTGAGCATCCTCCCAGGAGGCTTTTTCCACCGGGCGGTTACTTCCCTTAAACTGGCTCGGGTCGACACTCAAGCCCGCGGGGTTTCCATTCATCACCGTCTGATACTGGGCCTGGGTAACCTCGTGCTTACCGAGGTAGAACCCATGGCTCAGGGTCACCTGATGCTGGATCTCATCCCCTCCCCGCCCAGTTTCACTGGTCGGACTGCCCATCGTAAAGGTACCCGGAGGGCAGAAGATCATATCCATACTGATCGAGACCACGGTGTGGCTTGTCGGGGTACCATCCACCACGAGTGCTGTGGGTTGCGTGGTGATCGATCCAAAATCATTGCTTACCACCACGGTGTAATTTCCATCGTGCCGGGTGCCATTTACATCCTCGATCACATGGCGTTTTTTATCCGCACCCGCAATCGCCTGCCCATTTTTATACCATTGGTAGTTTAAAAACTTCCCTTCCGCACGGGAATGTAAAGTGATGGTCTGTCCATTAAAAATCAGACCGGGTGCCTGTGGGGACAGGGTAATCTCCGGCTTTAAATATTTAAGAATTTGCTCATTTAACTGAGCGGTGGTGATCGAAGAAGACTGAATCATTTGCGGACTGACTGTGCGGTTGAGGTCAGCGAGCACATCCGATCCCAGC
>JAOFOL010000045.1 GCA_028042835.1 Opitutales bacterium
AGTGTATAGTTTTCGTGAAAGCTATCTCCCGCATTTAAGAAAAGTAGGTATTGTCCTTTAGCGTGGAGAATGCCCTTGTTCATTGCATCGTAAATTCCTTTGTCTGGTTCAATGACGAATACATTTATAAAATTCTGGTTTTTTTTAAGTATTTCAACTGTCTTGTCTTGGGAGTTTCCATCAATGACAATCCACTCGAATGACCCTGTAGGCAGTTTTTTAATACTTTCGATTGTATTATTAATTAATAAGTCGCAGTTAAAAGTTACTGTAATTATACTTAATTGCATATAATCAATGAATCACAACTCTTTGGATTATATTCCGTAAGCTATTTCGATAATTTTCAATCGAGTATTTTTCTTTAGTTACTGCTGCAACTAGAGTAGCTAAATTATGTAATTCTAAATCCGTCAGATTTTTATATTTATTAATTTTATCATTTAATTCACTTATACTCGAATGCTGCATTTAAAAGCCGTATTTGTAAGAGTCAATCCCACATTGCTTTGCTATAATCGGAATTAAACCCCCGTTTGCCATAACGTTGAGTACAGAAGGTGGTGAACCTTCGGAAGCGGAAGGAAATAAAACTGCAAAATATTTAGTCATTAATTCTTGAAAATTTCACCTTTCAAATCAACGAAACCACAGTTGTGAATGTTATCAATTTTGTTAGAAAGTTCTTTTTTGTAATAAGAAAAAAATTCTTTTTCTCTGGGATTTGCACCGCAGATGTAAAGTTGAAGAGAAGGGTTTTGTCTAAAGAATTCGATTAGAATGTCTAGGCCTTTATGAACAAAACCACTCGAACCGAACCAAATAAAGTTATTTCTAGAACGATTTATTTTAGACATGCAAAATGAAGGTTTCACAATATCAAAATAAAAAGCATTCAATTCGTAAATTTTCTTTCGATCTATATTTGAATTTATAACATATGTATCAGCTGTATAAGAGTTTCCTAATATTACTATGCAATCAGTGAAGTATAGGTAGTCCAAGTTTACGTCTACATCTCGAATTGAAGAATATGCATATTTGTTTGAAGTATTTGCAAATCTTTTAAGCGAATTATAGGTATTCAATTTCTGAGTGTAAGAAAAAACACCTGTTGAGTAACAAATTGATCTACAATTTTTATCGTGTAGTGAATCAATTAAAGAAGCTCCCCCACCGTACACTACAGAATATTTATTAGCTGCAAAGTAACTACTAGTACTATTGAAATTTGTGACATCGACAGAGTAGCCAAATTCGTCAAAGATTTCAGCTTCAATCCTATGCTCTAAAAGGTTAGTGTGAGAAAAGTTAATCTCATTGGTGAGTGACGATGTTAAAGTTGATAGAAGAACTCTCCTACTTCTTTTTTTGCCGAAAACATCTCTCAGTAAAACATTTTTATTATAATAGTTTTTATTCTTAAAATATTGCTTACGAATAAATCTAAGATATTCTTTTTTTAATTTTGTAAACATAGTATACACTATTATTTAGAATGTTTGATATTCTCTATTATTGCCCTTGTTGTCTTTAGCGGATTTTTGAAAAAGCGTAGAATTATCCAGCAATAGAAAAGTTTTTTATTAGGATATGTTTGCTCACACATCCATTTTAAAATATTTTTGGATTCTTTCTCCCACCGCCCACGCCCAGATTGACAAAAATCATAAGCATTTTCTTGAATTTTTCGTAAATCATTTACTTTTAGTGGTTTTGGTTTTTTTATATCGTACAATAAACCTGTTTTACCATGGGTGATGTACTCATTCATCGTAGGCGAGTCATTAGCTACAACGCATCGACCTGATGCCATGGCCTCTAAGAATGACATTCCTATACCTTCCTTTGTTCTTGGTGCTATAAAAAAGGCACAATCTGAAACTAATTCATTCAAGGCATTTTTATCGTCAAACCACTCACTTTTATTGATTTCCCAATTCATACTCCCTGATGGCGGAGAAAGTTTTTGACCTGGGTCAGGACAGAAATGCCAAAAAAGTTTCTCAATCTTGTAATTTGAAAATAATTTGTGAATTAAGTTAATGGAAATTTCGCTTCTCCTGTTCCATAAAAATATGCTTTTGTTGTCTCCCCATGATGAAATTTTTTGTTTTTGTGGGAAATACTGAAAATACTTAGACCTTAAACCAATTTTCATCAGGTCATTGTGGAGCTTTTTAGAAAATGAGATTACATTAAAATTTAAGTAGGGAATCCATTTTTCAGTTTTAAAAACTGATGGGCATGCATCAAACATGGGAACAATAACTCCTTTTTTGAACGAAATTCGCTTTAGGAAGGACGCCGATGGCAAAAATTGAAAGCAAACTAAGATATCGAATGATTTCTTTTTGATATCTTGAGGAACCTCAAATTGCTTTTTATTTATGATATCTACGAAGAAACACTCTACTTTACAGTCCTTAGACAATAAATCTCTTAAAAATTTAAAAGATTGGGTTTTTTTATGGAAAGAAGGAGCAATGAATAAAGTATTTTTCACACCTAATCTTAGCATTTGCTTTTAAGTAATCTGCGAGCAATTCTTTCAGCACGATTCCTAGAAGTAAATGGATGATTTCTTTTAGTCGCCGAGCGAGAAAGCCTTTTGAATTTTTGAGAATCAATTTCTAAGGGAGTAAAGAAATGCAGCGTTCCAGATGTATAAACATTTAATTTAAATCTTTTTGCTAAGAGATTTAAAGATTTCGAGCTATAAAAAGAAATATGCTGCCCGTGAGAAAATCCAAAATAAGTCCAAGATTTATCAGGAACTTCAATGTCTTTTAGGGAGGTGCTGAAAAAAACATTTTTGGAGATTGAAAAGATTTTTTGTAATTCTTCAATTGGATTAACTAAATGTTCAAGGCATTCAAAGCAGGTAATCGCATTTATTGGGAATTCATTCTCCTTGAATACAAAATCCTTCGCAAAAATATTTTCAGTGTACGGGTCTTGATGAAAGAATGAAAATCCTGCATCACGCATAAGCCTAGTAAAAATACCATAACCGCCGGCATAGTCTAAAAAGTGTCCGTTAGTTTCAAGAAAGGCGTCAATAAGAACGATGATTTTTTGTGAATAAGAAATATTTCTGGCGAGTAATCCTGTATCAGCACTGGTGATTGATTCATTGTAAGCTTCATCAATCCAGTAGGGGTCTTGTACCCTCATAAATCCGCATTTTGGGCAGTTCCAATATGATGTCTCATGCTTAGCCATAACTTTATGCTCAAAAGCATGAGACATTTCACCTTCACAAATATCACAAATCATTTTTCTTAATCATTTTTATTTTAGAAATAACATCAATTCTCCTTTTTATTTTTTTCCTCATTCTTGAAAAAATATTCTTATTATTCTGAAATTTTGCATTCAGAATTTTATTTAGAGTATAATTGTCAAATTTTGGTTGCTCGCTGACTTCTTTTTCAGCCGTTAGTTTCCATTTTTGAATATAAAATTCATCAGGTATATTTGGCGAGAATCCTCCTTTTGTATGTGTAGAATTCTCATTAATGCCGATATTTTTCATAAGATTTATTCCTGGGGAAATACAAAGACCTTTATTCTTCATAATTGCAAAAACCCATTGGTAATCCCAAGTATCAATTTTTCTTAACCAGCATTGAATGAAGATTTTAAACCAATAATAGCATATCTCTTTATCTTGGTGAAAAAACGTCCATTTCCTGGAAAGTAAAGTTGCCGGCAGCTCATTTAAATTAAAATCATATTTTTGCCACGCTCTGCGCCAAGTTGCCCAGCCCCAAATGTGAGGAATTCTTGATAAATAGGCAAAATGATTACCTTGCGTGCTAGAGGGTTGAAAGTTTGATCCGCTTATCATCATAATTTCTCTATCATTTTTGTGTTTATTTAAGAAAAAATCGCAGAACTGAAAAAACTCAGGGTGAGGCATGCAGTCATCTTCAAGAATGATACCTCTATCAACGCGACTGAAAAACCAATTGATCGCCCCTGATACCGCACTTCCACAACCTACATTTTCTGGCAAGAATAAGGTTTGAATGTTGCAAGCCCAGTCAACATTTAAGGCAATATTTCTTGTTTCCATGCAATTTTGAGGATCTTTTGGTCGATTCGAAGAAGGCCCATCGGCCGCTATAAAGAGCATCTTGGGTTTGAATTTCTTGATGCACTCAAAGACTTTCTTTGTAAAGTAAGGTCTATTATAAATAATAAACAAAATTGGGGTATCGGAAGATTCCCTTTCCATATTTATAACTTGGTAAAAAAAGCAGTATTGGGTGTTTTTGCTTCAAGGGAGTATCCCTTTTCTTTCAGAAAAAGATATTCCTTAAATTGCTTTAACTGCTCAAAGTCATTACAGGATAGCAATTCAATACTTATTACAGAAGGAGAGTGTTTATTCCAATTATTTGATTCAAGGACGGATAAACCTAATCCTTCAACATCAATATTTAGATAATCAATGTTGGTAATTTCGGGTGCAAATTTATTAATTATCTCCTCAAGCTTCCAAGGTATTACTTTTTCTTTCTTCAAAAATTTGAATTTGCCTTCATCGATCAGATTTTGTGCAATTTCTGGAGAAGATGTATTAAGGGCAGAATCGTTAAAAAAATAAAAATCAATTTCTTTTGATTGATTCCCAACGAGTAAATTTAGATTGATATCCCGAGGGCGATACCTCTTAAATGATTCAAGTTGGGATGGATTTGCTTCAATATTAATTCCGCGCCATTTTCTTTTGTAGAGTAATGCGGTGTTTGAAAACCTAAACGGATGATGTGCCCCCACATCGATGTAAAAACCTTCTTTGGGGTGATTGAGTATTCTTTGAAGAATCAAATCCTCTCCTTCTTGGGAATAAGAACTTATACTTTTAAGATCATTCTTTAATCTCCTAAAATCCTTTCTCGCTTTTCTTTGTGGATGAATTGCTGCAAGCAATGCATAGAGCCATTTGTAAATGCACATATTCATGTATGTTTCTGTTTGAACCAATTTTGTTTATCAAACACCATGTCCTATCACTTTAAAATTTTAAATGCTTAAATTCATTCAAAAATTCTCGATTGTATTTAGAAAGGTTTTTTGTCTTTGGTTTCTTAAAAGAAAAAAACTCAAAGATTTTCCATTTCAGGTATCCTTTCACGGCTTTAAATTCAAGGGGAACGCAGTCAATTTAATTGATTACCACATTCTTTCCCGCGGCTGTTTTGAGCCTGGTTTAACTCTTTTAATGCAGCATATCGGAATGTCGTGTGAAAAACCTGCCTTGCTACTTGATGTTGGTGCAAATGTGGGCGTGCATAGTCTTACCTGTTCTACCTTTTATGAGAAGGTTATTTCCGTTGAACCCAACCCTGATTTGGTGAAAAGGCTTCATGAATTAATCGAAATTAATGACATTTTAAATATTTCCATTATATCCAAGGCACTTTCAGAAAAGCCCGGTACAGCAAATTTCACAATGCCTCCCAAAGGCAATCTTGGGGTTGGGAAAATAGACAACAAAAATGACCTTGAAGGCGATTCCTTGGAGGTAAGCATTGTGACTGGTGACGAAATCGTCTCATCACAAACACTCCCTTTATTATTTCTCAAAATAGATGTGGAGGGCCACGAAGTCTCGGTTTTAAAAGGTCTAAATACGAGTTTACTTGAACACCGGCCGTTCATTGCACTTGAAATTTTATCAGTTCAAAAAACTTCTGATATTGAGAGTATTATACCTAAGAATTATACAATTTACGAAATCTGCAGAATAAATAAGAAAAATTTCTATCTTATGAAAATGACTAATGAGCGGATCGGCGACTTGCTCCTATGTCCAGAAGAGAAGGTTGATTTGATTCGCAAGTTCGTAAAAGGCTAAATTTTCTAGTTAAGCATGAAAATTATTAATATCATGCTGTTGAAAGTGCACGGTGGAATCGGACAGGTTTACATTGATTATTGTGAAATGCTCATTGGTCTAGGGCATGAAGTATATGCAGTTTGCCATTCAAATTCAATTTGGGTGGAGAAGACCCAGGATCTCCAAAGTAGGAATCCTAAGTTAAAGATCCTCGAGGTTTCTAGTAAAGGGGGAATATTCGCCCTCTTTACCATGCTTAAAATAGCGTTTTTGTGCAAAAAGATCAGGCCTAACGCTATCATTATCCATAATTATATTAATATGTGCTTGTGGGCGACAAGATGGTCTAAAGCCCCTAAGATAGGAGTTTCACACATGTATAAGTATAAGCATGTTAATCGACTGGATGGCTTCATTGCTTTAACATCAGAAATTCATGAAGAAGTTGTCAGGCTGGGTGTAAACTCTGCTAAATTGGCAATTATTCCGAATGCTATCGGGCTCGATTCAGCAAAACCCAAGTTCTCTCAACATTCACCAGCAGTAATTGGGGCAATTGGTAGGTTAGCTCATGAAAAAGGATTTCATGTATTAATCAAAAGTTTGGGCATATTGAAGAAGAGAAATATTCCCTTCAAGTGCTTGATTGGTGGCGATGGTCCGCAAAAAGATGAATTATTGCAATTGGCAAAGGAAAATAATTTATCAGATTGCTTAGAGTTTCTCGGCGAGGTCGTAGACAATAGAAACTTCTATAATAAAGTTGATATCTTTGCCCTTCCCTCGTTGTCGGAAACATTTGGTCTTACTATACTTGAAGCCGCCAAATGCAGGAAACCAATTATTGCATCGAGAATGGGCGGCCCAAAGGAAATTCTCACGGATTATAAAAATACTCTATTTTTCGAGCCAGGAGATGTCGAGATGCTTGCGGAAAAATTAATACTACTCTTCGAAAATAAAGAACTTTGCGAGAAGTTAGTCTCCAATTGCTATCGGTTGGTCTCTGAAAAATATTCTTACTCTATTGTAGGTGCGGAGCTAGAGGGATTTATAAAAAATCTAGCTTATGGCACTCGCATATCTTAAAGAAATTTTTCTTCTATTGCACGGGCACAAATCTCAGCTTGGTTGTCGAATTTGCGAAGAGATAACTTTTCGTTCTTAGCAAACATCTCAAAGTCCAAGATGTACCTCTCTTCTTTAAGTAATGAGATGTTCCTTGCTACCTTGTCATTCTTTGAGGATTCCTGTAACTCAAGCACACCAACTTTACAGTTCGCAGATAATGCTTCGTAAACCATAGATATACTATCTGGGGTAACCCAGGCGTATTCGCTGGCAAGTAAAATTTCCTCGACCCAGCCTGGTTTTGTATCCTTAAAGTGGTAAATCTTAAGGTCAGTGAGTTTTCTTTCCCGTAGATTTTCGGTGAATTCTTTTGGTGTCCTTGGTGAGGTCGTTAGGACCCATTGTTGAATGCTTTTTTGCCTCTTTTTAACTATTTGTTCGACTTGGTCGATTATGAGATTGTTGTCCCATAAATAGTGAGGGCTTGGGCCACCTATTAAAATTAGATGACTGGATGGTATTTTTTTTACATGTCCATCCAAACCAAGTGGGTTCAGTGCTCCAATGGTAGGGATAATATTAGCTCTTTCAGGAGGATTGTCGTGCTCAGGCACCAAGCAGAGATCAAAAAGAAAATAGGGCAGGCTTGGTTTCATAAGAACTATGCTTTTACCTCCATACGCCCTTTTTGCGGCGAGCATAGGTAGGTGGGTGAGATGCCCTGCCCCTACAAGCAAGTCTGGTTTTGGGAAATCAATACCTTGCTTTGATCTGCCAAGGCAATAATCAAGAAGGTTTTTAAAACCTGAATCACCAACTTTGATCTCATGGCAGTTTACATCTTGTAGTTTGGCAAGTGCCAAGACCAAACCAAGGCTTTGCTTTTCATGACCGGGCTTACCATCAATAAAACGCCAAATAGTCACACTCTTTGGAGATGATTTATCTAGCGTCATTCAAAACTTTAAAATTTTATAGATTTCAATAGTGTGATCAAAATTACTTCTAGATCCCCTTAACTACTTTGTCCAAATCATTCATAATAATTTTTGGCTTTATACTAAAGCTTTGGCCCGGTTTCATACTGCAACTCTTTTGCCGTGTAGCTGGTGTCTTTACCATACTTTTGATTAAAAGCAGAAGAGAAATCGTATTTAATAATTTCAACAAGGCTTTTAACAATTCCTGTCATAAAAAACTGCTTATATTTTCAATCAAAACAACTCAGAGGACAATTGAGCAGGGATTACTTGCATTAGCATGGCCATTTTTAAAAACAAAATTGTTAAAACTAAACTTTCAAATTAGTAGCAAAAGCCTGGATCTGCTACGATTTCATTCTGAAGAAAAGCATGGTGTATTATGGCTTATTCCTCATTTCTGCCACGCTGATGCAATTTCTTTCCTTCCCGAACTTATTGGTCCTGGGCATGGGGTTCATGCTTTATATCGTCCTTTAAAGAACTTTGCATTAAATGAGCATGTTAAAAACTCGAGAGAACGATTTGGTATAAAAACCATAGATCGTAAGGATGGAGGAATGTTAAAAACTTTAAAAGTTCTTAAAAGAGGTAATACCTTAGCTATGCTTTTTGACCAAAATGCTGGAGGTGCTGGTACTCGTCTTGAATTTATGGGCAGGGAATGTTCATGCACCACACTTCCAGACATATTATTTGATAAATATAAGCCAAAAGTGCTTTTTGTTTACACAAGGAGGACTGGTTTCTGGAAAAGTTCCTTTGAGGTCGAGGAAGTAGGAGAATTGGAGGCAGGCAAGTTAGTTATTGAGCAAGCAAACTGTTGGTTGGAGGAAAAACTTAAAAATGATCAACTTTTAAGGGAAAGTTGGCTTTGGCTCCATCAGCGTTGGAAACCTGGCGTTGGTCAAACTAAAAAGGGAAGAATAAGATGATTGAACTAGAAGATTTCCATGAGGATATACTTGGTAAATCTATGCGAGGTCTAAGTATTGGAAAAAATGAAATGGCAGAACGCCTGGGTGTTCAAAAATCAGATATCGAAAGAATTTTACAAGGTGGTGCAGACCTAAAACTGATTCAGTCAATGGCTTGCCAGCTTAACTTAGATGCAACCAAGCTTTTAATCGCGGCAGCTAAAGAATGGGTCCCTGCTCCAATAAATATAAATGGATTAAAGCAATTCAATCATCCTTTTGGCAGCATGTTGGTAAATGCGTTTGTGACTTGGTGTGATGAAACAAAAAAAGCTTGGATCTTTGATACCGGAGCGATGGCTGATCCCATCACAGGCTTTCTCGAAAGTAACAACTTACAAGTTGACGCTATATTTCTTACCCACACACATAGAGACCACATCGCTTGCCTGTCTGATTTGATGCAAAAAACAAATAATCCGTCAGTCTATGTGCATGAATTGGAATTTCTTGAGGGATATAACCCTATTACCGAAGGTTTCCTGCATCAGTGTGGTTCCCTATCCTTACAGGCATTACACACCCATGGACATTCAGTTGGCGGTACGACCTATAAAATAAATGGTCCTGGAAAACAGGTGGCAATTGTTGGTGATGCCGTTTTTGCAGGATCCATGGGTGGAGGAATGGTATCTTACGAAGATGCATTACGGACAAATCGGGAAAAAATTATGACCTTGCCAGATGAGACCATACTTTGCCCCGGTCATGGACCTATGACTACGGTTAGGGAAGAAAAGGCATACAATCCATTTTTTCCCGAGTTTTAGCGACTACCGAGATTGAAGACGGAAGTCTTCCAAGTTATTTAGTCTGCAGAGATCTACTACTTCAGTAACATGCTTGAGTGGGACATTTTCGTCGGCAACTACAAGAACGAGCGGTTTTTTTTGAAGTTGTGAACTGGATTTCAATATCTTTTTCAAGTCAGGTAGAGTGGTTTCATTTCCATTCACAAATGTCTCCCCTTTTTCTTTTATTGATATGATTAATTCATTCTGAATCAAATTTGAACCGGCACTCTCTATTTTAGGTAATTTTACATTGAGTGCTCTGAGGTCTTGGAACTGCATGGTTACAAGAAAGAAAATTATAAGTACCATTAGCACATCAATCAGAGGCACAACATCAATTTTTGGTTTTCGAGTTCGCCTTTTATTTGAAGTCGTCATCAAAATTGCATTTACCGATTAATTTAGTCGTGTTGAGTTGGAGAAACAGCATCAATAAGTCTCTCAGTTAACCAATCTAAAGAAGATGCCCGTTTATCAATCAACCTCATCAAGTAGGAATGGGCGATTAGTGATGGGATGGCGACAGCAAGCCCAACAATAGTTGTAAGCAAAGCCATTGCTATTCCTTCAGAGAAAATTGAAGTATCTCCTACTCCTCCACCTGCGGGTATTTGAGAGAAAACTTGAACTAAACCCGTGACTGTTCCCAATAGACCAAGTAGGGGTGCTGCAGAAACAACTACCTCTAAAAGAAATAGTCCTCTTTCTAGGGCTGCAATTTCAAGCCTGGAGTAACTACGCAATGAGTCCAAGGATGGCTTTTCCTTTACAGCGACCCATACTATCCTTTCTGCCGACGAGCGCTTTTTCCATTTGCTGTTCGGGAATTCGCCGCTCCGTAGAGCTTTTGCTACTTTTCGAGGAAATGTAAGCCCGCTTCGCAATGAATAAACTCTTTCGGCAGTGACGAATACAGCAATCAAGATACAAATTCCAAGTGGATATATAAAAAAACCCAACTGACTAAGGCTCATTGGTTCTTTAAGGTTCTTAAATATTTCAAGGTACTCGGCTTCATTTATCCCTTTTCCGCTCAACCAGAGGTTCTCATTTTGCTCAACAGTGATTGTTTTATTAAGGTCTGTTTCCGGTGAATATCCAGGAGGTAGATCAAATACTGCAAAAGAGAAATCATCAGCTTCGTAGACTCCTGCAGGATTATTACCAGGAAATGGATCGAGTAGTTCAGGGTAAATATTTGATTCTACTAATTTACAGGAGAGATTACTTGCTTCGAGTGCGGCAATGAAATCACTTGTATGAATAGTACCTCCACGACTGCCGGAATCACAACTACTCAAAAAACTCAGTAGCAAAGAAAATACTGAGGTGCTGTAAAGCTTGAAACTTTTCACGATTTTAACTGTAAAGTAAAGAATTGGCTACTTTCTCAATTTCAGGACTTTTACTCAGAAGTTCATCTATAGGATCCCACTTACCATTGATGAGTGAATCCCGAGCACCCTTTCTCAATTCAAATGCAAACTCTTGATTAGACGCATGAATCTTGTAATCAATTAGGTTTATTTTAATGTCTCCATTTGGGTTTGAGTCAATTATTCCGGCAAGCCTTACCCTCTCTTCATCAGTTACTGAAACGCATGGAATGCCTAAATTGATTGAGTTGCCAAAAAAGATTTCAGCAAAATTACCAGCAATGATTGCTCGGAAACCAGCGCGGTATAAGGATTGAGGGGCATGCTCCCTTGAACTACCACAACCAAAGTTAGTGTCTGAAAGCATTATTGATGCATTTTCAAATCTTGGATCATTCAGTGTATGACCCTTAGCTTGTCCTTGATCATTAA
>JAOFOL010000046.1 GCA_028042835.1 Opitutales bacterium
AAATACAGCCCCATTGCCATTGAAGAACAGGGCTTTTATTTCGCTGCAATTATTATCGGAGTCGAACGAAAATGGATCACCCGAGAACAAGGAAGGAAGAGAATCTTAATTACCTTAAAAACCCTGAAGAATTTAAAACGGATCAACGGATTTTGGTACCATTTCATTGATCCGGATAGTGGCAAACGCGGATGGAAAGACTCCAATAATATCGAACTGAGCAATGCATCAGCTGGCACCATGCTTTTAGGAGCATTGGCCGCCGCAGAATACTTTGGAGGGGAAATCGAAAACTTAACCAATGAACTGTATCGGGAAATGAATTGGAAATGGTTTACCAATCCCGAAACCAAGCATCCATACCTCGCCTGCTATCCGGAAGATCTTCCCGATAAAGTACCTTTTGGAATAACAGAAGAAGGGATGTTTGGCGGGTGGTCTGCTTATGCGGAACATATTTTTCTCTATATCCTCGCAGCAGGTTCCCCCAACCGAAATTTCGCAACCGGAGCGGATTCTTATTACGCAATGAAAGCTTACAAAGGTAGTTACAAGGGAGAGGAATTTATCATTTGTGGAACAGGAGCAGCGTTTACTTACCAATGGACCCATGCCTTTATTGATTTTCGTAACCTACGCGATAAACTCGGCAGGGATTGGTTCACAAATTCCAAACACGCAGCGTTAGCCGCACGGCAGTATGCAATTGACAATGCCCATAGAATCAAAGGATTGGGAGAAAATTCATGGGGCATGTCTGCCTCGATTAGTCCCACTACCGGATACAGCGGACATTACGGTTCTTATCCGATCGGGGCAGGATATAAACTTTTGGAAGATGGTACCGTGGCACCCTACGGAGCACTTTCATTTCTTCCTTTTACTCCGAGGGAATCCATTTCCGCGTTAAATCATATGTATACAATCCCCGGATTAGTAGGAAAATATGGTCTGTATGATGCCTACAGCTACGCGACCAAAGCAAAAGGCAACCAGCCATGGATTGCACGGAGCTATCTGGGCATCGATAAAGGGCTCGTTTTATTAATGTTCGAAAACTATTCTACCCAGCTAATTTGGAATCTCCTACATCAAAACAAACATGTACAATTGGGAGTAAAGGCACTCGGATTTGTAGACATTAAAGATAATTTAGCAAAATAGTCACCATACTTTTTGGGCAAAAAATAAATACTTTGGAGTGTTACTAATACTATCTCTTAAATATTTTTTGAATTGATTAAACTGAATAAATTCAAACAGAAAAATGATAATTAAATCTTAATTTTCAATACTAACGAAATTTTGTCTTAATTTAAATAGAATTTACTATTAAGTGTATTACCATCTTAAAGAAATACATCTCCTCCCGCTTGATTTTGATTTATTATTAAATCAAACTTTTCATACAGTATTTCTCTGAACCAGTCTACAATCATGAAACTCCTTCATATAACGACCCTCTTATCTATTATTTATGTCCTGTTGCCACACAATGGATTTGCAAAAAAGATATCATTCAATCGAGACATCCGTCCAATTCTCTCTAGTAAATGTTTCTTTTGCCATGGACCTTCGGAAAAATCAAGAAAAGCAGATTTGCGGTTGGATCTAGAAGAAGAGGCATTGGGTGAAAGGGATGGAATTGCTGCTTTTGTGAGAAAAAGTGTTGAAGATAGCGAAGCATGGCATCGAGTGATTTCAGAAGACCCGGATGAAATCATGCCACCACCCGAATTTAAAAAAGAACTAACCAAAACCGAGATTAAGACCATCAAGGCATGGATTGAAGAGGGTGCGGAATGGGAAGGTCATTGGGCATTCATGCCTGTAAAGCAAACTCAAGAGCCTAAAACTAAACTACCAAATTGGGTTCGTAACCCGATTGATTCTTTCGTTCTTAAAACTCATAAAGACAAAGGACTCTCTCCTTCTCCGGAAGCAGACAGGCGAACTCTACTTCGCAGAATTTATTTCGACCTTACTGGATTACCCCCTACTCCAGATCAAATAAACGAATTTCTCTTAGACCATACCCCTAACGCTTTCGAAAAAGTGGTGGATCGCCTTCTTGCTTCGGATGGATACGCCGAGCGAATGACTCTAGTCTGGATGGATGCCTCCCGCTATGGAGACACTTCGGTTTTTCATGACGACGGTCCCCGAGATATGTGGCCATGGAGAGACTGGGTCCTGAATGCTTACAAAAACAACATGCCCTTCGATCAATTTACAATCGAACAATTAGCCGGGGATCTTCTTGCAAATTCTACAGATGCCCAAAAAATTGCGTCTGGATTTAATCGAAATCATGCGACGACCGATGAGGGTGGAGTAATTGCCGAAGAATTTCGCGTCGAGTATGTCGTGGACCGGGTGAAGACAACAGGAAATGTATGGATGGGCCTCACCATGGAATGTGCCCAGTGCCATGACCATAAATACGATCCCATTTCACAAGAGGAATATTTTAAATTCTATGCTTTCTACAATAACAACGCAGATCCAGGGATGCAGACAAGACGTGGTAATACCGCCCCTTTGGTGGAAGTTGTTACTCCGGAAAGAAAAACGCAAATTGAAATGGCGACTAAAGCAGTTGACCAAGCTGTTGTTTCCATGAACATGCGTCGTAAAGAATCCGTTAAATCATTTGATCAATGGATAGAAAAAACGAGAAATAATTTAAAACAAAACCCTGACTTTTTGGATCCTCAGGGATTAATTGCCTATCTTCCTTTCGACCAGTTAAACTTTGATTCAAACTCAACCATTCAGGGTAATAAAACTGTCACCTCATGTAAACTCCATCAATCCCCGAAAGCCGTGAGGCACGCAAAGTTTTCCGGGGGTATCAAAATCGAAAATAATGCATATGCTGAGATTCCAAACTTTGGGGATTTTGAACATAACCAGGCATTCACAATGAGTGCATGGATTAAAACCTCGGTAAAGAATCTGGGGGGTGCAATCTTGGGTAAAATGAACGAGGGTAACAAGCATCGAGGATATGACTTATGGATGGATGCTGGGCGAGTCGGAACTCACATTATTCATGCATGGCCAGACAATGCCCTTAAAATTGTTTCAAAGAAAACAATTCCCGTAAACAAATGGGTGCACCTCTGCGTATCCTATAATGGAAAGAGAAATCCTGGTGCAGTCGAAATTTACATCGATGGAGAAAAGCAGGAAAAAATAACCGCATCAAACACCCTCAAAGCGAATACGATCAAAACTGAAAAACCTTTCAGAATTGGACGTCGTTTTAATTCGGGTCATGTAAATGACACTGAAATTGATGAAGTCCGTGTATACAATCGTACCCTTTCCATTGAAGAAATTAAGACAATTATGTCTTTACCATATAATAATTCCCCCGAACCACAGGGACTTACCTGTGGATTAAGTTTTGATACCTTCGAGGGTAACAATACCAAAGACCTAGGCAAAAATGGCCAGATTTTCACGCTTCATGGAAAAGCCAAACAAACGCCTGTGGGAAAACTGCTGAGTGGATTGAAAATAGAAAAAAATGGCTATCTCGAATCTAAAACATCGGGCATACTTGAGCACAACCAATCTTTTTCTTGGTCCTTATGGGTTAAGACTCCAAATAATCTGTCTGGGGCGATCCTTAGTAAAATGGATGAATCTCAAAAACATCGGGGTTATGATATTTGGCTAGAAGGAGGTAAAGTTGGAATGCACATCGTTAATGAATTTCCAGCCAATGCCCTCAAAGCGGTAACCAAAAAGCCAATCCCTGCGAATCAATGGCATCATTTGACCATTACCTATAACGGAAAAAACAAAGGCAGCGGATTAAAAGTTTATCTAAATGGAATAAACCAGCCCATGCAGGTTACCCACAATACTCTCTCCAAAACAATTTCAACACCGAAGGCATTTCGGATAGGTCGCCGTTTCAACGGCGCCTCAACGAACGGAGTGGAGATCGATGAAATTAGACTTTATTCCCGAGTGCTCAATACCCATGAGATTGATCGTCTTGGCTACATTGACCCCGTCCTCCCCCTCCTTAAGTATGAACCTAAAGAAGTAAACCCTGCACAACGAAACCTACTTGTAGATTACTACTTAAATAGGCACGATCCGGGTTTCAAAGAAATCTTGGCTTCAGTTACGCAAAAACGAAAAGATCTCAATCAGTTAAAGAGTAAAAAACTCACATCGATGATCATGGGTGATAATCCTCCAAATAAAATGCGGAAGACTTATGTTCTGATGCGAGGACAGTATGCTTCACCAGATAAATCAAAAGAGATACTGCCGGATACTCCGGCCTTCCTGCCTCCGATGAAAAAAGACTTACCTAAAAACCGCCTTGGATTGGCAAAGTGGTTGGTCGACGAAAATCATCCGCTTACCGCAAGAGTTACTGTTAACCGTTATTGGCAAACTATTTTTGGACGTCCATTAGTCTCCACTCCAGGCGATTTTGGTTCGCAGGGAAGTTGGCCTTCACACCCCGATCTACTTTCTTGGTTAGCGAAAGATTTCATTGATAATAAATGGAATGTGAAAAGAACCATCAAGCAGATGGTAATGAGTTCCACCTACCGTCAGTCCTCCGAGACAGGTCCGGTTCACATGGAAAAAGATCCGGTAAACCTATACCATGCACGAGCTCCACGCTTTCGTCTCATGGGAGAGTTTGTTCGTGATAACGCTTTATCCTTAAGCGGTCTACTCAATCGTACCTTTGGTGGACCCGGTGTTAAGCCCTACCAACCACCAGGATTATGGAATGAGGTTTCCTTAAATGGTGGACGCAGATTTGTACGCGATAATGGAGAAAAACTATATCGTCGAAGCATGTACACTTATTGGAAGCGTTCTGCTCCCCACCCAGGGATGATGGCCTTTGATACTCCAACCAGGGAAACATGTACTTTACAAAGACAACGCACTAATACCCCAATGCAGGCGTTGGTTACCTTAAATGACGAACAATTTGTGGAAGCATCCCGGGCATTTGCTCAGAGGATTCTAAAAAGTTCTGCTAAATCATTCTCGGATCGAATCGACTTGGCATTCGAATTGGCAACTGGGCGACCTGCTGATTCAATGAGGAAAGAAGTATTAAAAGATGCTTATTCTTACCAAAATAAAATTTTTCGAACAGAACCAACCCGGGCAAATGATCTGTTAAAGATTGGTGAAACCCCCCGCGACTCTTCAATCCCTCCACAAGAACATGCAACCTGGACCGTACTGGCCTCCATGATCTTAAACTTAGACGAAACCTTAAACAGAGAGTAATCAAAATGAATCCATTTGAATTTCATCAAAATCAGACACGCAGACAAATGATCGGGCTTGGTGCCCGCGGACTAGGAGCACTGGGTGCAGCTCATCTGTTGAATCCATCACTGTTGAATGCAGCCGCATCTGAAGCGTCGGACAAGTTTGCCGGCACTCTTGCAGGTCCGCATTTTAAACCCACAGCTAAACGGGTCATCTATTTATTCCTATCTGGTGGACCCTCCCATATCGATCTGTACGACTATCATCCGGAAATGCGAAAGTTTCACGGAACTGAATTACCAGATAGCATTCGGAATGGTCAGCGTATTACCGGAATGACATCGGGGCAGTCATCATTTCCCTGCGTTGCTCCAATGTTTGAATTTACAAGACATGGACAAAATGGCTCCTGGTTCAGCGATGCTATCCCCAACATTGCGAGCATTGCAGATGATATAACTTTAGTGAAATCCGTACACACTGAAGCGATCAATCACGACCCTGCCATTACAGCAATTAATACTGGTTCCCAGCAACCCGGAAAACCATCGATGGGTGCATGGCTTGACTGGGGAATGGGAAGCCCAAACAAAAACTTACCAGGATATGTAGTAATGATTTCAAAAGGGAAAGGAAATGCCCAGGCACTCTACGACCGGCTTTGGGGAAGTGGTTTTTTACCTTCCAAACACCAGGGTGTGAAATTTCGCTCGGCAGGAGATCCGGTACTTTACCTTTCTAATCCCAATGGAATCTCGAGGGAAATGCGCCGTAATATGCTCGATGGCATAGCCAAAATCAATCAGGCCAAGAAAATGGAATCGGGAGATTTGGAAATCGATGCCCGAATTGCCCAGTATGAAATGGCATACCGTATGCAAACAAGTGTGCCCGAACTGGTAGACTTAAAAGATGAACCTAAGCATGTCTTAGATCTTTATGGAGAGGATGCCATGAAGAAAGGTACATTTGCCCATAACTGTCTGATTGCTAGGCGACTATCCGAACGCGGAGTTCCTTTCGTTCAACTCTTCCACCGTGGCTGGGACCAGCATAATAATTTACCTAAGCAAATCCGGGGCCAGTGCAAAGATATTGACCAACCTGCCGCAGCCTTAGTGAAAGACCTTAAGCAACGGGGGCTGCTAAAAGACACGATTGTTGTCTGCGGAGGAGAGTTTGGACGCACCATTTATTCTCAGGGAAAATTGACCAAGGATAATCATGGTAGAGACCACCATGGACGGAGCTTTTCCATGTGGATGGCAGGCGGTGGTTTCAAAGCCGGGTTTGAATACGGGAAAACCGATGAATACGCTTATAATATCGTGGAAAATCCGGTTCATGTGAATGACCTCAATGCCACCGTCCTCAGATCTTTAGGAATTGATCATGAACGATTTACTTACAAATATCTTGGACTCGATCAACGTTTGACTGGTGTAGAGCATCCCAAAGTAGTGCATGATTTGCTAGCTTAATCATGTTCATCCATTCTTTTACTCAATTAAAAAACTTTTTTCTTTGACCCTTTTTATTGGGTATCACAAAACAGGCATGTGATTTCGGTGGCGGACGAAAGAAGTGCCTTGTTGGCAAAATGGTTGGAATTGGATACTCCTTTCAAAGGAGGATCTCTCAGTATAGCTTCGGCTGACGCAAGTTTCCGCAGGTATTTTCGCCTTCTGCACCAAGAAAAGTCTTACATTGTAATGGATGCCCCTCCGGACCAGGAAGACTCGCTACCCTTCGTCGAAATAGGCGAATGGATGAAAAAATCGGGCATAAGTGTTCCCATAATTCATGCAAAAGACTTGAACCAAGGATTTATGGTCCTATCTGATTTTGGAGATTTTCATTTTCAGGACGCACTTGTTAAAAGTACTGATCACAACACCCTTTATCAATTAGCTACGGATGAAATTATTTCCATGCAAAGTTCGCTTACGGGAGCTGTACACAAATTACCAACCTTTGATATTTCATGGCAATGGAAAGAGCTGGAAATTTTTCGGGAATGGTGTCTACCGGAAATCCCAGAAAAAGAATATCAGGAGCATATAGAAATTTTAACACATTCAATTGATCAAATCCCAAAAGCCTTTATGCACCGAGATTTCCATTGCCGGAATATCTTAATCCGCTCCAAAAACGAACTTGGTATCATTGACTTTCAGGGAGCGATGTATGGTCCAATAACCTATGATCTAGTATCTCTTTTGCGTGACTGTTATGTAGACAACGATGAAAATTGGATCATGCCGACCATTCTTTCATTTCAACAAAATTTAATCGCTTCAGGTTGTAACTCCTGCCAAGTAGACAAGACCGATTTCACTCGTTGGTTTGATTTAGTAGGATTACAAAGACACTTAAAATGTGTGGGAATCTTTCATCGGTTAAATAAACGTGATCATAAACCTGAATATATGAAAGATGTACCGCGGGTCCTTCGTTACATTACTACCGTTCTTGACCGAAACCCAGAACTTAACGAGATCAAAAAACTTGTTAAACATGCAACCATTGAGAAATAAAGTATATGAAAGCAATGATTTTAGCTGCCGGATACGGCAAAAGACTACGCCCAGTAACCGACCATATCCCAAAACCTCTCATAACCGTAGGAGCAAAACCACTTTTAGTTCACCACTTGGAAAAGCTAGCATATGCAGGAATCAAAGAAGTGGTGATTAACCTTGGTCACCTTGGATCAAAAATACCTGAAGCTCTTGGTAATGGTTCATCCTGGGATCTTTCCATCGAATACTCAGACGAAGGACCCGAGCCTCTTGAAACAGGGGGAGGTATGGCCAAAGCACTACCTCTTTTGGGAGCAGAAACTTTTATGGTGGTAAATGGAGATGTATGGTGCGACCTCGATTTCTCTTCAATTCCCAAATCATTAGAGCCAAACGATCAGGCTATGTTATTTTTAGTCAAACAACCAGAATGGCGAACAAAGGGAGATTTTGAGCTTTATGAAAACCGAGTAAAAGAATCAGACGCGCCCGCCCTATTGTACTCAGGAATAGCTCTTTACCATCCGTCTATCCTCGATGGCGCAAAAATAGAAAAGTTTTCGATTGTACCACGCCTGAAGCATGCAATCACTCAAGACCGCGTAGCAGGTCGACTAATACACGGAGAATGGGACGATGTAGGAACTCCGGAAAGATTGGCCGCACTGCGTGAGATTCATGGTGAGTAAATCAAAACGGCTTACTTGAACGTGCAGGGATCGCAGAATCGATAAGAGGTGTTGCTTCCGGAAGTCCAAATTCATCAATCACATAAGCTATCATGTTTTTTAGGTCCCAATCCGAAAGATCTTTGGATGCGGAAGCCATTACTTTACCCCATTCGTCCTCTGGATGATATCCACGATCTCCTGACCTGAATTTTCGCATCTGCTCAATAAAATACCAGCCTTCCAATTTATCTAAAGCAGGCGATTGAAGCTTACGATTACCTTCAGCACGTTCGCCGTGACACTGGACACACCTTTGTTCATATAATTCTTTCCCTCGTATCAAATCCCCTCGAATCGTACGGATAGCTGGGATTGTTTCTTGATTGGAAAACCAATTGGCCAAATACGCGATTTCAACCTGGTTCTTAACTTTTCGAATCCCAACTCCCATCAAATATTCAGATCTATTTTCTGGATTCTGACCACGCACTCCAGAATGAAACTTTTGTAGCTGTTCAGAAAGATACCAATAATCCATTCCATTTAAAATGGGTCCGCGTTGAGCTTCTTTCGTCCCATGACAAACCAAGCATTCACTCACCATGACTGCCATTTCTGACTCAATAAATACGGAGGTACTCTCCTGCGACATCTCAACATTTTTCTCCTGATTTTTCACGCAACCGCCTATCAAAAAAAAGGTTAAAACGAGCGGCAAAGCTATGAATCGTATGTGAATCATTCAAATCATTCTAGTGCCTGCAAATTTTCCGACAAGCGAATACCTCAAGACTATCTATTCTTTACGCATGGGTCCTAGTATTACATCATGGAACCCATGCCGGAAATACGGACTGAATCGATAAGTAAAACTTTTCCAGATGGAACTCAAGCCTTACGCTCAGTTTCACTTCAGGTCAAGAATGGAGAATTACTGGCATTAGTGGGACCATCTGGTTGTGGTAAGACTACATTACTACGGATTATCTCAGGTTTAGAAAGCCCATCGGAAGGACATCTATTTTTTGATAAAGAAAAGGTTACCCAGCTCTCACCTGAGCGACGGGATTTAGGGATGGTTTTCCAAAACTATGCCCTATTCCCGCATTTATCTATTTTCCGTAATATTGGGTTAGGACTTGGGAACAGTCCTCTTTCTAAAGCTGAAAAAAAACAGACGGTAGAGCAGGTTGCAAAAAACCTCGGACTTTATGAATATCTAGAACGCAAGCCCGCAGAGTTGTCTGGTGGTCAAAGACAACGGGTAGCTCTCGCTCGGCTACTTGTACGAAATCCTTCTATTCATTTACTGGATGAACCACTGAGTAACCTAGATGCCAACCTTAGAATGAAAATGCGGGAAGAGTTGGCAAATCTTCATATTAAACATGCGAAGACAACTATTTTTGTAACGCACGATCAAATCGAAGCTATGACATTGGGACAGCGTATATGTTTGCTTAATCATGGAAAGATCGAGCAAATAGGGACTCCGGAAGAACTTTACCTTAATCCATGTAATCTATTTGTGGCGATTTTTTTTGGAATTCCCCCGATCAACATACTCCAAGGAAAGTCTCACTATTCAGATGCTGAAGGCTCAGGTATTTTCAGATGCCAAGAATCATCTCTTTCACTGAAAACCTTGATCAGTCACAAGAAAGACCACAAAAACCTAACCCTCGGTATCAGACCAGAAAATATAAAGATCATGGCTGGTGACGCCAATGGTGAGTTCCTGATTAAAAGGATAGAATATTTGGGCGATTCTCAAATTGTTCATCTAAGTTTTGAAAATATCAATTTGACCTGCAAGCAACCAATCTCCGGTTTACGAAGTGGGGAACGAGTTGCTCTAGCGATCGATTGGAAATCCTCGCTATGGTTTGATTCGAATACAAAAAATAGGGTTCAATTAATAGAGAGTTGAGACAAAGCAGTTCTCATTTTAGTAAAGAACAAAGCAAACAAACAAAGAATTGGTAGAAAAGAAAGCGTTGCAGCTGCCATTCCAATAGCTTCAGGGGCTCGATGACTGGAATCACTAAGCTTTGCAAGAGCTAGAGGTAAAGTTAATTTCGAATCATCTAAAAGCAAAAGAGCAAGTAAATGCTCCTGCCAGCAAAGTGCGAAGTGAAGTAAAAAATAGGTTATCAAACCTGGAGTGAAAAGAGGAATGATAAGAAGAAAGATCCTAATAGGAGATATTCCTTCTATCTTCGAAACTTCCATCAATTCATTGGGCAATTGCTTAAAACTCTGTGCAAAAAAAACAACCCCCAAACCACTGGCAATGCCACATAGGATTAAAGAAAATGAAGTACCAGTCAAACCAAGCCAATTGAACCACTCAAAAACTGGAACAACTAACGCCTGGCGGGGAATTAGAATAATAATCACAGCAAGCCCTATCAGCCAAGATTTACCACGAAATGAATATTTAGCTAATGTAAAGCCAGCTAAGGCTGATATTAAAGTTGCTAATAAAGATTGGCTTGTCGCAACGAAAATGGATTGCCAAAGACTCCCCTTAAAATCGATAAACTGTTCTTCCATCAACATTTTGTAAGCCACTCCGTCAAATTGCTCTGGTAAAAGCATCGTTGGCTGATAGATCTCTTTATTCGACTTAAAAGAAGAGAAAAACATCCAGGCAAATGGATATAGGCTTATCAGTAAAAAGGTTGCAATAAAGACAATGGAAAGGATTCGTCTCATACCTTTTTCAATAAAGTTCTAGTTTTAAGAATAGTAAAAAGTACTCCCCCTATCAAAGGGGCAACTAAAAGACTCATGGCCGCAGCACCGGGTAAATCAAATCTTCCGGAGCCTCCAGGAAAAGCAACCTGATAGACATAAGTCACGAG